>JAGCUO010000185.1 GCA_017962825.1 Lachnospiraceae bacterium
CAGCGTCGACCCTGACGCTGTCCTCGAAATCTCCCGCCTTGGCTATCTGACGCAGCAGGTTCCCGTGCAGGGACGCCTTCTTAACATTTATCCCCAATGCGGTTGCAGCTATGTCATCTTCGTTAACAACGATCATCGACATTCCAAAACCGGAATTATTAAAACGTTTCATAAATACAACAAACAGAGTCACTATCAGTGCTACGAAATAGAAGTAAGCCTGCTTACTGCTGATAACGTACCCAAATAAAACAGGGTCCGGAATGTTGGGGATTCCTGCAGGTCCTCTTGTGATGGATACGGAGTTTGTTAAGAACAGTCTGAAAACTTCACCAAAACCGAGAGTAATAACCGCCAAATAATCGCCTCTTAATTTCAAGGTCGGAAGACAAAGGAGCATTGCAAACCCGGAAGTAAGAGCTGTACTTAGGATCGTTGCCGGGAAGAAATTCATACCTGTTTGTGTCATCAACAGTGTCGTGATATACGCACCCATTCCATACAGGCAAACATGTCCCAAAGAAAACTGACCGGACCATCCGATTATCATGTTCAGTGATAATGTCAGGCAGGCGTAAATGCTGCACAAAATTACAATATGAAGAATGTAATTATCCGTGATGATATATGGTGCAGACGCGATCAAGCCGATAAGTGCGATCAGGAAAATCATTTTCTGCCACTTTGTAAACCTGATTCTTTTAATTGTCTTCAACAAATCTTTAACCTTATTCATATGATCACCCTCATTTAAATGAGCATAGTCTATACTTTATCGATATGCTTTGCCCCCATAAGTCCGGAAGGTCTGACAACAAGGATCAATATCATTACGAAAAACGCAAACGCATCTCTGTATGCAGATGAGATATATCCTGCGCCAAGACTTTCGATAGTTCCAATTATGAATCCTCCAAACACAGCTCCTGGAATCGATCCGATTCCTCCGAGAATCGCTGCCGCAAAAGCTTTCATTCCCAGCAGATATCCCATTGTCGGATATACTGCACTGTAATAAACGCCTATAAGGATTCCTGCAACGCCTGCCATAAAGGCTCCCACTCCGAATGTTCCGGATATGATAAGGTTTGTATTAATACCCATGAGTTTGGCATTATCTACACTGACCGAGCATGCTCGCATTGCAATTCCAATTTTTGTTCTATATACGAGGATATAAAGGATCAACAGCATTACAGAAGTAACGACCAGAATCAAAATCTGAAGATTAGTTATTGTAAAACCGTCAAAAGAATATGACTTAGATTCGATTGCCTTGAACTGTCTTGTTCCGCTTCCGAAAATAAGCTGAGCAAGATTCTGGAGAAAGGTTGACATTCCCAGTGCGCTTACCAAAACTGCCATTTTACGATTTCCTGATTTTATCGGACGATACGCCACTCTTTCAACCGACATGCCAAGGACTGAAGCAAATAATGCAACAAGCAAAACCATTGCAAATACCGGCATCTTTAAATATGTAGTAAGAAGTAATCCTATAAAAGTCGCAAACATGAGTACATCGGCATGTGCCCAGTTTACTATTTGCAGTACTCCATAAACCATCGAGTATCCGAGTGCGACCATAGCATATATTCCGCCTACTATAATTCCGTTCAACAAATGCTGGAAAAACATATGATCACCTCCTACACAGATTTCTTCTCTTCATATAATTCTTTAATAATCTTTACGCATTTATCTCTTCCCAAATATCCTGAGTTAAGACATATGTCGTAATTAACAGGATTATCCCAAACACTTCCACCTGTGTAGTACTTGTAGTAATCAGATCTATATTTGTCAGTCTTGTTGATTATTCGAATTGCTTCCATTTCGCCGACTCCCATTCTGTCAACAATCGAACTGACACAATAGCTCATGGGTGCATCTATATATACCTTAATGGTGTTTTTCCTATCTCTTAAAATGTAATCAGCGCATTTGCCGACGATGATACAGCTTTCTGTTTTTGCAAGTTCCTCAATTACTTCACGCTGCAGATGGAACAGATTATTATCATGTATAAATTTTCTGTCGGAAGGTTCAACCTTATAATTAACCGGAACCGATCCGACCATTTTCCTAAGGAAGGAAATCTTTACTCTCTCATCCGTCTCCTCGAACAACTCTTTACTTATTCCGCTTTTATCCGAAGCAAGACTTAAGATCTCTTTTTCATAACAAGGTATATCAAGCAGTCTGGATAACCTGACACCTATATCCTTTCCTCCGCTACCAAAACCTCTGGCAATTGTAATGATCACGTTTTTCATACCGATCACCTCATCTCTAAATAAATCCCTCATACGGCTTTTGGGCTACCGCTGAATGGAGCCACTTGATCAATGTAATAAAATCGAAAACCGGCAATCCCGTTTCCTTTTGAATTGAAGAAGCATATGGAGGCATATCACTGCATTCAAGCAGTATCGCTGCAGCATCCGAATGCTCATCAACTGCCTCAATTGCCTTCACGACTACATCCGCCCTCGCAAGACTGTTATCCCAACCTCCCCAATTCTTGATCACGCATGAAAAGTTTTCCGATGATGCAAGATCTTTTATTATGAGACGGGCTTTCATTTCTTTGGCTATACCGCAGTTTGTAAGCAATCTTTCTGTTATTGATTTTTCATCTGCAGTCAATATCACAAGTTTCTGATCAGGCTTTATAAGTGACAGAATCCACGGAACCTGCATAAGACTTGAAAGAGCTACAGGAACATCAAACATACCTGAGATGGATTTTTGATAATTTCCGAAAAAACCGCACGCACTGCTTATTGCCCTAACCCCTTCTTTAACCAGTTGTCTGCATGCTTCTTCAATTGCACTCTGAACCTTGTCGTCACAGGCAAACAATTCATCACAATTAATGTTTTTAACAGGGATCATTCTTACCGGAAAAGGATATGTACTTGCATTTACTACGTTTCCAGGCATCAAAGGATAATAAACATCTTCTATATAGACGACTCCTATCGGATATCCTGCGATATTCTGTCCCTTTTTCATCTTCACGACGACGTCGTCATTGGAAGAATTCAAAAAACCATATTGATAATTCTTCTCCATAATCCCCTCCGGATCATCCGGGGAAGTTTTATCTTCCCCGGATACACACCTATGTTCTCAATCAAGTCTACTCAACATGCACAAACTTACCGTCAATGATCTGGAACATAAGCTCTTCTTTCGCACTGTTACAATTCTCAAAAGTATAGGTTCCGCAAACACCCTCATAAGTAATTGCCGAGATCTGTTCATTAATGCTTTCTCTGGTTATTTCACCGTCACAATTCTTCATTGCTTCAATTACGATCATGGTTGCATCATATGCGGATGCTGCCCAGTTTCCGGGTTCATATCCATACTCAGCCTTGAATGCTTCCACGAAATCCTTTGCTTTTTCGGAAAGCTCATTGTCAAATTCACCCTGAACATATACGCCGTCGGTATCATATCCGAGAAGTGCGGGAGCATATCCTCCGTTTCCGCAAAGGATCAACATATCTCCGCATCCGTAATCATCTCTCTGGTCACAAATAAGTCCCTGCTCGGTTACGCATCCTGCAATAAAGATTGCCTCTGCGCCGGATGCTCCGGTTGCTGTCAGCTGTGTAGAATAATCAACTGTCTCGCCGTAAACATAGGTCTGAACGGTTACCACTTCGATACCAAGTTCTCCACACTTTGCTTGGAAAGGTTCTGCAATTCCCAAACCGTAATCATCATTCTCATAGAAAAGTGCCACCTTGGTTATTCCCTTACCGCTTAAGAATTCTGCTGCATATGATCCGCAATCCGAATCGTTGGGAGCAGTTCTATAGAAGTATTCGCTGCAACCAGTAAGTGCAGGAGTTGTTGCTACCGGGCTGATTGCGGGAAGATTACCGCTCTTATAAATATCAACCTGAGCCAACATACATGAACTGTTATATGAGGATACAACTGCAAGGATTTCATCCTTATCTACGAACTTGTTTGCAATAGATGCTGCGGATGTGGGTGAACCTTCATCATCCTCCTGTACAAGTGCTATCTCTGCTCCGTTAATTCCTCCGGCTTCGTTCGCCTGCTTGATTGCCAGATTAATAGCATCAACACAGGTCTGCCCATCTGCTGCAATAGTTCCGGTAAGTGGGAAGGAAGCACCGATCACAATCTTTGCACCGGTTGATCCTGCTGTTGATGATCCGGAAGAAGTTGATCCTCCGTTTCCACCTGCAGAACCTGTATCTCCGCATCCCGAAAGCATAAGCGCTGCAGCTGCGATCAATGCATATGCTTTCATTAATCCATTTCGTCTTTTCATAATTGATACCTCCTCGTCTAATAGGATTTTCTATAATACAAAAGGCGCATTCCCAAATCTCAACTTGGTAATGCGCCTTTGCATTTTTGTCAGTTCTTAATTTCTTAGTTGCATTATAGATATCAAATTGCAATTTGTAAAAGTTTGTTTTAGAATGTATGCCATAACGTTTTGTTATATTTTATATGGAGCGTTTTCCTATGTTAGATATTAAAAAATGTGAAGTTATAATTACTATCGCTGAAGAAAAGAATCTCACCAGAGCAGCAGAAAAGTTGGGTTATACTCAGCCGGGAATAAGCAGCATAGTCAGAAAGATTGAATCGGAAGTCGGATTTCCGATCTTCAACCGTCATCATAACGGAATGACATTGACCAAAGAAGCAGAAAAACTGTTACCTCAAGTACAGACTATCATCGCAAATTATAAATCAATCGAAGAGACCGTTTCGAATATTAAAGGAATCAATGAAGGTCATATAAACGTCGGTTCATACAGTAGTATGTCCATAACATATCTGACATCATGGATTGAAGGTTTTAATAAACTTTATCCCAATATTACATTTTCAATTATCGAGGGAGGATACTCAGATCTAGAAGAAGGATTGGATTCATATAACCTTGACATGGCATTATTAAGCCGTCAGCCGTGGCACAGTTATTCATGGACTCCGCTTATCGATGATGAAGTATTTGCTATTCTTCCAAGAGATACGAAATTTCCCAGAAAGAGTGTTACATTCAAAGATTTTAATAACGTACCTTTGATATACCACGAGAAAGGATCTGACCCGGACGTAGAAAGAATCCTGGCCATTCTTGAAAACAAAGGAATTAAACCCGATTACAAATATTGTATTTCTTTTGACCGTACGATGATGTCAATGATCGAACACCATCTCGGGTACGGAATGCTTTCGGAGTTGATTGCGAAATATTACCACGGAAAGATCAAATGTCTTCCATTCAATCCTCCGATTTACAGAAAACTGGGAATAGCCACCAGAAAGGATCTGCTTCATTCTCCTGTTGTAGAATTATTTATAGATTATTGCCGCAGACACATATAATGCATCATAAAATGCTCTCTATATCTGTGCCCATTTTTCAGGCAATTCTTCACTCGAAGACATCGCTTTATCAAATCTGTGTTTTGTTAAGACAACTATTGATGATCCGCCGTGTTCGAAATACCCTTTTTCCTCACCCTTGCATACTTCATCTCCGGCTACATAACCTTTATTTGAGATCTTGCCTACAAGCAGCGCACCGACTTCCATCTGAATTATTTTTCCGTATTCTTCGGAATCAATAACCGCATACTCTCTCGAGTTTTGTATGAATACCGGAAACGTTTCGTGACATACAGGCTTTACCGAATGAAGTATTCCCTGAATAAATTTAGTATCTATGATCTTCCCTGATGCACAGAATACATACCTGTGATAATGGGAAGGTGTCAGTCTGAATATCAAAGCAGTCCC
>JAGCUO010000186.1 GCA_017962825.1 Lachnospiraceae bacterium
AAACCCTTATGAATACTGGATTTCAAGGATATATGCGAACTGTTTTATACCGCGTTTATACCTTAAAAATCACCCCGATGTGAAACTATTGGAAGGATGGATGAAGAGTATGACAAGCGTACTGTTCGTCTGCTGGGGCAACATCTGCCGTTCGCCCATGGCAGAATTTGTAATGAAAGACTTGGTAGAAAAAAGAGGCGTTTCAGACAGATTTGAAATAGCTTCTGCAGCAACCAGTACTGAGGAGATTGGAAATCCGGTTTATCCTCCCGCAAAAGCGGAGCTTGCAAGACACGGAATATCATGTGAAGGAAAGAGGGCAAGGCAGCTCCGGAGAGATGATTATGAAAAGTATGATTACATAATCGGAATGGAGAATTTAAACCTCAGCTATATGCACAGGATTCTCGGAGGAGATCCGGAAGGGAAAGTATCACTCCTGATGGACTTCACTTCACATCCTGAAGATATAGACGATCCCTGGTATACCGGCGACTTCAAAGGAGTATACAATCAGATAACGGAAGGGTGTGAAGCACTTCTGAACAAATGTATTAACGATTAATTCAGAAAGCATCGGAATTCGGTTATAAAACCGTTTCCGATGCTTTTTTATTGATTGAAAATTTTTTAAAAATAAGTATTGCAATAATACTTAAAATGTGTATAATGAATTTAAGTTAAGTATTGAGACAATACCTAAACGTAAATAATAAAACTGATTGTGATTTATTAAGCTAAAGTCTATTATTTTTTTATAGTGTGAACGGAGGGATTTGTTATGGCTAAGAAAATCATCGTAGTAGTTGACATGCAGAAGGATTTCATCGACGGAGCACTCGGCAGTGCCGAAGCTGTTAAGATCGTTGATAACTGCGCAGCAAAAATTAAGGCAGCTAAAGCTAACGGCGATACCGTTATTTTCACAAGAGATACTCACCATGATAACTATATGAACACCGAAGAGGGTAAGAACCTTCCCGTTCCTCACTGCATTAAGGGAAGCGACGGATGGCAGATCACCGGAGCACTTGCTCAGATCATTGATGATCCTGTAATCCTCGATAAAGAAACCTTCGGAAGCAGGGATCTTGGAAAACTCGTAGCAGACAAGCTGGCTGAAGGCGGTTACGACGGAATTGAGCTCTTCGGACTTTGCACCGACATCTGTGTTATAAGTAATGCTCTTCTTATCAAAGCATTTTGCCCGGATATTCCCATTTATGTAGATGCTTCTTGCAGCGCGGGTGTAACTCCCGATAGCCACGATACAGCGCTTAAAGCAATGGAAAGCTGTCAGATCCACGTTACCGGAAAGGGTGAGGAACCTTGGAGATAAAAAGGACCTACAATATAGCGTTATTCGGAGGGACATTTGATCCGTTCCATATGGGTCACTATGAACTTTTGAATAATCTGAATGAGGAAATACATCCCGATAAGATCTATGTCATCCCAACGGGGCACCCATACTTTAAAGAAAATGTAGGCAAAAAAGTAAGCTCTGCCCAAGACCGCATTGAGATGACAAGAGCGGGGCTGCAGGGACTTGATATTCCCTGGGAGATCTCGACGGTTGAAACTGACAAAGACACCCCGAGTTATTCCATAGAGACTATCAGGTATTTCCGTGAAAACGGACTCCCTAAGGATGCGGATGCCGGACATTTAAAGATATGGTTTTTATGCGGAAGCGATCTTCTTTTTGAAATAGACAAATGGTTTAAATACGAAGAGATTTTATCATCCGTTACACTGGCTGTCATTCCCAGAGGCGATGATGATATGGATGAGATTCTTTCCCGCAAGAAAGTCCTTGAAGATGAGCATAATGCAAAGATTTATATTTCAGGGTATCGCGGAAGGGACATTTCCTCTACAATGATAAGGGAAAATCCAGAGAAGTATAAGGAGCTCATCCCGGAAGGGACTTACGAATATATCCGGGATCACGGATTATACGAAAGCCGGTAATGAATGGTTTACCTTCACAAGGAAGGTTTTTGAAAGGAGTTATATATGGAACAGATCATCAACAGCCTGCTTGAAACGGACCTCTACAAATTCTCCATGGGCCAGGCAATCTATCATCAGTTCCCCAGCTACACCACAACCTGGACATTCAGATGCAGAAATACCGATGTGCGTTTTACTCCTGAAATGGTCGAGGAGATCAGGCGTCAGATCAAGCTTTATTGTGAGCTGAAGTTCAATGAGGATGAACTTGAGTATCTCGGCAAGATCACCTGGTTCCAGAGGTCTTACGTTGATTTCTTAAGACTCTGGCATCCCAGATTTGAAGATTTTGAGATAGGTACCAAGGCTCCCTGCGGACTAACCATCGAGACCAAGGGAACCTGGCTTAACACATCCATGTATGAGATTCCTACCCTAGCTATCGTAAACGGTGTTTATTTCCGTATGGGCTTTGATTATGAAAAGCTTCTTGAGAGCTTCAGACAGCGTCTTAGTGACAAGATTAAGAAGCTTGAAGACGGAACCTGGAAGATCGGAGCATTCTCAGAGTTTGGTATCAGAAGAAGATTGTCAGCTGAAGCTCAGGAACTTGCGGTTTCAGAGCTTGCTAAGGCTAAGCTTGACGGTTCTCTTTTCGTAGGAACTTCCAATGTATATCTGGCAAAGAAGTTCGGACTTAAGCCCGTAGGAACCATGGCTCATGAGTGGATCATGTGCGTAGGTCAGGGTAATCACAAGCACAATCCCGCATATTCCAACTGGTATGCGCTTGATGCGTGGGTCAAAGAGTACGGTGTTCTTAACGGAACCGCACTTACCGATGCCATCACCACCGACTGCTTCCTTAAGGATTTCCAGCTTACATATGCAACTCTTTTCTCCGGCGTAAGACAGGACAGCGGCGATCCTATGAAGTGGGGCGACAAGATGATCAAGCATTACGAAGAGCTTGGTATCGATCCTAAGACCAAGACACTTCTTTTCTCAGACTCTCTTGATTTTGAGAAGGCTAATAACATCAATGCTTACTTTAAAGACAGAGCTAAGGTTGCGTTCGGTATCGGGACTTATGTTGCCAATGACACCGAAGTTCCCGCACTCAACATCGTAATGAAGACCACCGAGTGTAACGGAATGGACGTAGCGAAGATATCCGACAGTGAAGGCAAGGGAATGTGCAAGAATCCCGATTATGTTGAATACCTTCAGCGCTGCATTGACTGGAGAATGAAGCACGAATAAGAGGTGAAATATGCTTACTAATGTTGAAAAGACCGTAAATGATATAACCGAATGGATCAGGGATTATTTTGAAAAGAACGGCAAGGGCTGCAAGGCGGTTCTGGGAATTTCCGGAGGTAAGGATTCAAGCATCACGGCAGCTCTTCTTGCAAAAGCTTTGGGCAAAGACAGAGTAGTCGGAGTCCTGATGCCGGACGGGATCCAGCCGGATATAAGCGATTCTGAGGCTGTTGTAGAATTCTTAGGTATTGAGCATAAGGTTGTAAATATCGGTGAGACCGTTGCAGCTCTTAAGAAGGCACTTGAAGATGCAGGCTCTGCGGTGACCAAAGATACCAAGATCAATATTCCGCCCAGAGTTCGCATGACCACCCTTTATGCGGTTGCACAGGGCCTTGAATGCGGCGGAAGAGTCATTAATACATGTAATAAATCTGAGGACTATATCGGATACAGCACCAAGTTTGGTGATGCTGCGGGAGATGTTTCCATTCTTGCAGGCTTTACGGTAGAAGAAGTTCGTCAGATTGGTGATTTTCTAGGGCTTCCCGGAAATCTCGTCCACAAGACTCCGTCGGATGGTCTCAGCGGAATGAGTGACGAAGACAAGATCGGTTTTACCTACGAGGTCCTGGATAAATACATCGCAACCGGTGAATGTGAGGATGCGGAGATCAAGGCCAAGATCGACAGGATGCACGTTATGAACCTTCATAAACTGGAGCTCATGCCTCATTTTGAGCCGTAAAATGCCTATGACAGTGGGGACGTACCCCTTTGTCAGGACGTTCTTCCTGACCAAGGGGTACGTCCCCAC
>JAGCUO010000187.1 GCA_017962825.1 Lachnospiraceae bacterium
CTCGGCTGCAAATCCGACAGCAATAAGTGCTGTAAGGATCTGACCTTCGGGAATACCGATAACTTCCGCTGCATTGTCATCATAAAGACCCATGATAACGGATGAAAGACCTGCATCATGTGCAGCTAAACAAAATGTCTGGCAGGCAATACCTGAATCAAACATCTGCCATCCCGACCCTAAAGGAGTGGATGGAGAGCCGTCTCTTTCATATCCGCTTCTCTTATCGACAACGCTGAGAGCAACTACCATGGGCGCTCCTCTCATAATGTCTCCGTTCTTGGCCCAAATATTGGTACAATCGGCAAGTGCGTTCTTCGCATCACCGGTAAGTACATAATAACGGGTAACCTGAGTGTTTTTCCAACTGGGAGCAAAACGAGCCGCATCGATTACGGAATCGATAAGCTCTTTGGACACCTCGCGTGAAGTATCAAATTTACGTACGCTGCGACGTTCTTTAATGCACTTTATTGTTTCCATCTCAGCCTCCTTCGGAAAAACTTACCGCTGATAATTTTAACATCACATATGAGGTATTTCAAGAGTCAAGAGTGACAGTGGGGACGTACCCCTTTGTCAGGAAGAACCTCCTGACAAAGGGGTACGTCCCCGCTGTCACTTATTTATGTGATGATTTAAGTTCCTCAAGGGCTTCCTTGTACTCGTCGGAAGTCATTGAAGGATTGGATCTGATGATACTAATAATGTACAACTTCTTGATCTTGCTCTTCAAATGCTCAAAGGATGTATACTTCTTGATCGCAGCCGTATATCTGTCGGTCATGGAGAAGATTTCATCCACTATCTTCTTACCAGAATCGGGAATCATCTTATCACCGAGAGCCTTGGCATTATCTTTGAGATAATCCAGTCTCTTTCCGATGCTCTCTTCAAAATGATCAAACTTCTCTCCTACGGAATCGGTAAAGTCATCGTACATATCACTGATGCTTCCGGTAACTTCCTTATAGGCCTGCTTGGTTTCATCCGATACAACTGCTACAAGAACGTCAAGTCTCTTCTGCATAAGTTTAAGCTCATGACGTGCATCTTCCATCTTAACAAGGATGATACGAAGATCCATGGCAGCCTTGAAGGAGATTGCAAAATCCAGGATGGCGATTCCCATCACAATGTAGTCGATAAGGTACATATGAAATGCACTGATCGAATGAACAAGAGTATCGACCGGTCCTCTGAAGATCTCATTTACCACAAACGTGGCCACGAACCACCCAAGCGAAGCGCCCAGACATATATGACCGTTAAGATTAAATTTCTCTTTTGAATAATCCCAGTATCTGACTTTGAAAAGATGCTGCATCAGTTCGCCTGTAACATATTCAAGAACCGTAGCACACACCATTCCGGAGATACATTCAGCCAAAATATTCTTACCGTTAAAAGGTCCGGCAGCTATCATCATGATACATACACCGAAACCGTATATGGGTAAAAACGGTCCCTTCATGAATCCCCTGTTCAGCAATTTACCTTCTTTGAGTGAGCAATACACCGTCTCCCAGATATATCCGACGACGGAATAAAAGCAGAATACAAACACCCACTCTCTTAACAGATATTGGCTCATATCGTTCCTCGCAAAAACTGCCTGACATTATGTCAGGCAGAATAGTTTATGCAGTAAAAGAAACCACCGCATCCTTAGGTTCGCGTGACTTCTCGATCTTCTCGGCATATAGCACGGGACCCTCTCCTCCGTATTCGGGGAAGAATTCCTGCTTTACGGTAGCGGTTACCACAACCCAGTCCTTATCTTTGACCGGCTCCTGTCCTTCACCGTATTTACAAGCATATCCGAGGAAGGCCATATCCTGCGCACAGCATGTCATTGCCATTCTTCCGGGGATAAAGTATCCCTTGGGGAAATCGGGAGGTGTCATGCAAAGTGCCTGGAATACGATCTTCTTTCCGACATACCTCTCAAGGTGATCCATGGCATCCAGATAAAAGATACCATATGCATTTGTATCAAGGGTAAGTTCATCGGCTTTAAGATCGTAGGGAAGATCCTCTTCAAATATCTCGTTGATCTCACCGTTGGCATCTTCAAATACAATGTCAGCACTCGGATTAACTGCTTTGATATTTCTTCTGTAAACAGGAAGATCGTTTCTTACGTTATCACATCTGTTGAAGATGATCATCTCGGAATTTCTGATCTGCTCTGCAAGAAGCGATTTCATGTTCATGTAATAAACAGGGAACGTGGATGCGTCGATGACGGTGATCTGCTGAGCAAGCTTCCAGTTATCTGGCATCTTGAAATCCTTGAAATTCCACATGCCGTTCCACTCAATGATGATACGGTCGGGCTTGTAGGTCTTCTCGATGGAAGCAAGCTGCATAGGATTCAGCTGTTCCTCCTCCTCAATAAGGATCATATCGGTTCCGGATTTTTTCATAAGCTCCGCAGGATATTCCTCTTCTCCCTCCTCACAGAGAATAAGAAGAGTATTTCCTTTGATACGGAAATAATCCTGAGCAAGTGTAAACTTAATGAACTCAGTCTTACCGGCCTCGAGAAAACCGTTGATTATATATACCTGTTTAGGCTTTCCTCCAAACATCATAACTCCTTATGCAAAAAGCTCTTTAAGCTTGTCTTCTTTGAGTTCGGATCCGATGACACAGATCTTTCCGGTTACCTGAGGCTTTCCGGTACGTACATTGGTCTCTTCGGGAACATAATCGTAATAGATCCAGGTTCCGTCTTCTGCAGGAACCATTCCCTTTGCTCTGAGGATGATACCGTAATCTCCGGAATCGAGAGCCTTAAGTATGGACTCTATACGCTCTGCGGTAAACTTAACGGGAGATTCGATTCCCCAGCTGGTAAAGATCTCATCCGCATCATGTCCGTGATGATGATGGTGGTGATGATGATGTTCATGATCATCATCGTCATCATCGTGGTGATGATGGTGGCAGCATTCGTGACCATCGTC
>JAGCUO010000188.1 GCA_017962825.1 Lachnospiraceae bacterium
ACAAGTCTTGTCGTGCCCGATACGATCACTTACGAGGGACGCACCTATAAGGTTACGATGTTCGATTATGCCGGAACAGAGGTAACAACGGTCACTCTCGGAAAGAATATCGAATATATCAATCAGACCGCGTTCCAGTTCAGCGATAAGCTGAAGTCGATCACGATCAATTCAAAGCTTCTGAAATCCGGAAACGTTGAATACGGAGCCTTTGATAAGGTTCCCGATTCCTGCGTGATCACGGTTCCGAAGAAGAAGCTTAAAGGCTATAAAAAGATCTTCAAGGCAGCAGGCCTGAGTTCCAAAGTCAAAATAAAAGGTAAATGAATCCTCATGGGAGTGGAAGAAACCAAGACCATAAAGAGCGGAATGGATTTACAGCAATAATTTGTGCAGAAAAAATACAGTATGGCAACATTTTTTCGCCGGAAAAAATGTTGCCATACTGCATTTTTTCGGTTATTATCATGATAATGATTATTATCGGAGGTTAATTGAATGGAACGATTTCTTTTGGCAGACCTGATCAGATGGAAAGAGAGTAAAAGGAGAAAGCCGCTGCTTCTTTGGGGGGCAAGGCAGGTCGGTAAGACCTGGCTTATGAAGGAATTTGGCAAAACCTGCTATAAAAACACGGTATATATATCTTTTTACAATAACAGGAAAATCGCGGAAATCTTCGAAAGAGATTATGATACGAAGCGTATACTGAATGCTCTGGAAATTGAACTGCATGTTTCGATAGAGCCGGAGGATACTCTCATAATTTTCGATGAAGTCCAGTCTGCATTAAGAGTTGTGGAATCACTCAAGTATTTCTGCGAGGACGCTTGTGAATACTCAGTTATAGCTGCGGGTTCTTTGTTAGGGGTAGCGCTTCATGAAGAAATTTCTTTTCCGGTAGGGAAGGTGGATGAGCTCCGGCTTTATCCGATGAATTTCAGGGAATTCCTTATGGCCTGCGGAGAAAAGAAACTGGCAGAATATTGCAAGGATTACCGGAATCCGGAAATCAATGATTTTTCCGATACATACAGACAGTATTTAAAGGAATATCTCTGTGTAGGCGGGATGCCTGAGGTAGTCAAATATTATATTGAGAATCATGATCTTCAGGAAGTCCGCGAAACGCAGAAGCTCATTCTTCAGCAATATGAAGGCGATTTCGGGAAACATATTCCGCCCACAGAGCTTCCAAGGATCCGGATGGTATGGAATTCGCTGCCCCTGCAGCTTGCAAAAGAAAATAAAAAATTCTTTTTTGGGCAAATAAAGAAGGGGGCCAGACAAAAGGATTTTGAAATTGCCATACAATGGCTTGTAGATTCCGGATTTGTTTACAAGGTAAACAAGGTATCAAAACCGGGAATGCCGTTAAAGTCATATATTGACTATTCTGCCTTTAAACTGTTTATTTTGGATACGGGTCTTCTTGCTGCTCTTGGAGAGATGGATACAGAAAGCATTCTTAAAGACAATGCGCTCTTTGCCGAATTCAAAGGTGCTTTATCGCAACAGTATGTCCTTCAGCAACTAATATCCGACACAGTATACACTCCGTATTACTATTCCGGTGAGAAGTCGGTCTATGAGGTTTACTTTCTTATTCAGAAGAAAATGAATATTGTACCGCTTGAAGTAAAGGCAGAAGATAATCTAAAGGCAAAAAGCCTTAAATTCTATTGTGAGAAATTCAAGCCGACGGAAGCAATCAGGACATCCACGGCTAACTATCGGGAGCAGGAGTGGATGAAAAATGTGCCTTTATGGGCAGTGAGCGGGATATGAGTGAGAAAGGGGTCAGTACCCCATTTACAGTGACAGGCACCAATACTATTATCGATATGAGGAGACACATTCCGATGAAAACAAAAGAGATACCCGGCTCAAACCGGTCTGACACTCATCATATAATCCATCCCATACCGCCTTTTTATGACAAAGACTCAGAGATCCTGATATTGGGCAGCTTTCCGTCGGTCAAGTCACGGGAGCAGATGTTTTTCTATGGGCATCCGCAGAACCGTTTCTGGAAGGTGATCGCGCAGGTCTTTGCGGATGAGGTGCCTGTCACCGTTCCGGATAAAAAGGCCTTTCTGACGAAGCATCATATCGCGCTGTGGGACGTGATTTCGTCCTGCGACATCAAAGGATCGTCCGACGCGAGCATAACAAACGTGATACCGAACGATCTGTCGCGGATCCTCGGTTCGGCCAACATACGAGGCATATTTGTTAACGGAAAAACAGCAGAGAAGTATTATAAAAGATTCTCTGAGAACATGATCCGCAGAAAGGCGGTCTGCCTTCCCTCCACGAGTCCGGCGAACGCTGCATGGAGCATTGAAAAACTGGTCGAAGCGTGGTCGGTGGTCACAAAATAGATTTTGGAAAGGCTGTGCTTGTTTTTTTCTCAATTCCCGATTGTTTGTTTTTTCAGAGGACTCGGGTTACACTGTATTCAGAAAATGAACTGCAGGCGTTTTCGATGACCGGAACCGGAAAAACAATGCTTTCACGAAAGGAGTTCATATGGCAAACAGTCTTGGTTTAAATATACGGAATTTCAGAAAAAACAAGGGTTTTACACAGGAAGAACTGGCGGGGATCTTAGGAGTTACGCCGCAGGCGGTCAGCCGCTGGGAGTCGGAAGCGGGACTGCCCGATGTATCGATGATCGTGCCCATTGCGCAGACGCTGGGCATCACGACCGATGCGCTCCTGGGCTATCAGCAGCAGAGTCAGGATGATCGGATCTCAGAAATAGATTTCAAAAAAATGGCGGAGCTTGAAGATGTTTCCGACCCGGGCGGAAGCGCGCTCAAAGTATGCGAATATCTTGCGGAAGAAGTCGGCAGGAATCCGATGAATCATGATATAGTGCTCAAATATGTTCAGCGAGTTGCGGGATTGAGCTACTATATCGATATGGAAAAGCTGCTGGCGGATGAGCCCGAACGCGCGCAGGGAATACTTACGGATGCCATCCGCAAGGGTCTGAACATCATCAGATACTGCAGCGAGTCAAAAAAGGTCAATAAGGCGCATTACGCGCTCGCATGGATCTATATCCACATGAAGGATTATGACAATGCGAGAGAGCATGTGAATGTGCTTCCGAGCCTCGCAGGACACTGCATCCGTGAAGATCTCAATCTGTCGCTCGTTTTCTTTGAAAAAGGGTATGACGCGATGAAGGACAATGCGGTCGAGTTCGGTACGCTTGTGTTCGATCTGATCGCGCATCAGGTTGAGAAGCTGACAACCTTCTACTGCTACTTCGGTTCACTCGATGAAGCGATCGAAATATGCGACTGGTGTGAGGCAGTGATCGGCGCATATTCATCAAAGCCCGGGTTTTTCTCGTCGGAGATAAAGAACTGGGCCATGCGCAAGCTGAATTACAGCAAGATGAGCGCATATGTCCGCGCAGGTGAAAATGATAAGGCGTCCGCTGTCAGGGACAATTATCTTAAGGATATCAGGGAGAACGGCATATATACAGGAGACGAGCTTAAGGACGTTGAAAAAGAATTCACCGAAGGGATATATATACTGTAAAATCATGAGATTATGGCGGTAGGCACCAAAAGGCTTGGAATTTCATAGTCCCGAGCCTTTTTTGATTTAATAAAAATGCCGCAGGCGGCAAGAATATTAAATGCCGGTG
>JAGCUO010000189.1 GCA_017962825.1 Lachnospiraceae bacterium
AGGTTTTAAACCTGCGATCTTTTTATTTTCAATCTTAGTTGAAAGAGATTGAGTTCCAACCATCCTGAGGAACAAGAGCGATATAGGTCTTGCCGGGGTTGATCTGGATCTCGTCACCGTTCTCATCGTAGAACTTGGTGATCTCATAGTCGAGCTTTTCGTTGTTTACAGCCTTTGACCAGGTAACTTTGATTGCCTGTCCGTTGGTGATGTAGTAGCCTTGAGTATCGGTCTGATTGTAGTAGAGATAGATCAGGTAGCCGTGCTCGTCATATACATAGTAGTCAGCGCACTGAAGGAGTACGTTCTCGAAAGATACTACTTCGTCATCCTCGCCGTCCTTCTGAAGCATTCCATAGAGATAGAAGTCATAGGTTCCGGTGGACTCGTTGTACTTAAGAGATGACTGGGTGTGCTTGAAAGTAGGGATGGAAACATTTGTTGCATTGGTAGCATTTGAATATCCCATCTCGGTAAGGGTCATGTCGGTGCCGTAATCTCTGAAGAGGAAGTGGGTATCTCTCATGGGAGCGTAGGTGTTGTAGGTGGAAGAGAAGCCTGCAGCCTTAATTCTGCTCTCAAGCTCGCCTGCTCCGATAAACTCTTCATAGAAATCAGCTCTTCCGAGGTCTACTCTTGAGAATCCGGCTGAGAGGTGATCACAGTAAGGCTTAGCAATGAACTCGTTGATGTAAACGGGACCGCCGTCGTGAACGAGGATTGCATTGTACTCACCTGCAAGGGAGATGTTGGTGGGACGGGTTGAACGGATGTTACCCATCTGCTGGATGTCTCCCCAATCCTTACGTACGCACATAAGTCTGGTTACGCGGTCGTTAGCGGTTGAGTTCATAAGCTCGTATACGATATCGCACTCTGCAATTTCGAAATTGGGAAGGGACTCTTTCTCACAGTCAACCATAACCGCAATGGGACGCTGGTCTTTGAGGTCGTTTGAAATAGGAAGTCCGGTGAGCTCTGAGAGATAGCATCCTTCGGGAACCTCAACTCCTGCGGGCTCCTGAGCATCGGGAGTGGGAGTGGTGGCATCACCGGTATCGTCTACAACAACGATGGGTGAACCCTCAAAGTCACTTCCGGAAGGGTTGTCATTTCCGGTATTGTTGCCGCATCCTGCGATGAGGGATACGCTCATTGCAGCGATGGCAAGCATTGATATCAGTTTTTTGTTTTTCATAAATATTATCCTCCAATGTGTGTTTTACACACATGGCATATTATAGTGGCAACCATATTTTTAATCAAGTTGGATAAAAAAAGCTTAATTAATCTTAAGGGAATCTTAAAAAACACCTTCAAACCCTTGAAAATACTGGAAAAACAGGCGTTTTAACATCGGCTTTCCGACTGTGCATATATTGTCAATAATTATTCAAATATGATACAAAATGATTGACGAAAACATTAGGAAATGATTGGCCTGCGCGCATGCAGGTGCATGACAGAAAGAGTATCAGTTATGAAAAAATTAAAAATGCTTATTCTTACCGCAGCCGTTTGTTTACTTGCGGTAATTACCCCGGCGGTGAAGGCACATGCTGCAAACACTTCACTTCCCGATAAAACTCCTCTCTGGTTTGATGCAGAGTTTTATGCAACAGCGTATCCCGATGTTGCGGCCGTATACGGAGGAGCAAATGCAGCAACCTACGGCGGATTTGATGCCGCAATGTGGTTTCATTATAAGAACTACGGTGTGAACGAAAGCAGAGTTCCCGCAGCAAGTGCCGATTGGTTTGATGCAACGTATTACGCAGCAACTTATCCCGATGTTGCGGCGGTATACGGAAACAATGCGGAAAGCCTCTTCCAGCATTACATCCTGTTAGGAAGAAGTGAACTCAGACGTCCCAATGCATCATATGTACATACGATGGCAAAGGACGGCACCATTATCGGAAACGTAACTCCCGCTCAGAGTGTAAAACCTGCAGCGCCCACCCCTTCTCAGGCGATTGCACCGGTTGCACCTCAGACAACGAGCGATGCACTTTATATCCCCACCGGAATCCCTTCAAACGGATCTCCTTATTACATCGTGGTGGATCGTGAACTCAATGTCTGCACAGTCCTTACAGTGGGAGCTGACGGAACCTATTCACAGCTGGTTAAGAGCATGCTCTGTTCGACCGGAAGAGCCGGACACGGAACACCTTCCGGAACCTTCTCGATATATGAGCATACTGCAGGCGGCGGATGGGTATACATGGCAGACGGAACCTGGGCAGTTTGGGGAATGAGGTTCAGGACAGGCGGATATATGTTCCACTCCGTTTGCTTCACACACAAAGGCGATCTTCTTCCCATCCCCGAAGAAGTAGCAGCTCTCGGAAGCAAGGCATCACTCGGATGCGTAAGACTTTCCGTAGAGGACGCGATGTGGCTTTACAATCTTGTTCCCGACGGAACACTTGTAACCATCGCATAACCGTTGTCAATAATCTAACTAATAATCTTTTCCTTAAAAAAAGGGCAGCCTCATGCAGGCTGTTCTTTTTTTTCTACCAAATACAGGGCAAATAAGGTATAATATATTGGCTTATGGGCTTTTTGCCCGGATTGGAATTTACTTATGAAAACAGATCATCTGTTTAATGATAAAAAAATACTTATATGGGGCTACGGAAGAGAGGGAATGTCCACCGAAAAGTGGCTCGCATCCCATGTTTCTCCAAAGGCCGTGGACATATCCTCTGCAACACCCGAAGAGATGCTTGCTGGAGCGGGCGAAGGATACGATGTGATAATCAAAAGCCCGGGAATCGTATGGCCTCCCAAGGCGGAATTTTCTTCCAAAGAAGATTTGGAAAAGATCGGTGAGATTTCGGAGAAGATAACTTCCCAGACTGAAATCTTTATCAGTACCTACAAGGACAAAACCATAGGAGTTACCGGAACCAAGGGAAAGTCTACGACGGTTTCAATGCTTGCCCATGTGCTTTCCGAAACCTCCGGTAAAAAGGTGATCCTTGCGGGAAACATCGGACTTCCCTGCCTGGATTATTACGATGATGCGGAGGGGGATTCCATAGTTGTATTGGAACTCAGCTGTCATCAGCTTAAGGGTGCCAAGACGGCACCTCACATTTCCGTATTTTTGGATCTCTACGAAGAGCATCTGGATTATTACGGAAGCATGGATGCGTATTTTGAAGCCAAGAGTCATATCGTAAGCAGACAGATCTGCGGAGATAGAGCATACATCGGTGAAAACGTACCTGAGATAAAGTCGGATTCCGAACAGATTAGGGTTGTTCCTTCTCATGAAGATCTTGAGGGGATCGAGCTTGGTCTGTACGGTGAGCACAACCGTATCAACGCATATTTTGTTAAGAAGATATGTATGGATAATTTCGGTATCTCCGAAGAGGATGTGCTTAAGAGCCTGAATTCTTTTGAGGCGTTGCCTCACAGGATGAAGAAGATCGGTACATATGAAGGAATAGATTTCTACGACGATTCCATTTCCACCATTCCCGAAGCTGCCATTAGCGCGGCTACCAGCATCCCCGGTGCACAGGTAATACTCGTGGGCGGAATGGACAGAGGAATATCTTATTCCGTTTTGGAAGATTTTATGAAAGAGCATGCGGAGTTTAAGTTCATCTGCATGTACGCCACCGGCAAAAGGATCACGGATGAGCTGGGCGAAGGCATTTCAAATGTTTATTATGCGGAAGATCTTGAAGGCGCAGTGAAGAAGGCGTTCGAGATCACGGATAAAGACAGAGGATGCGTACTTTCACCAGCAGCCGCATCATACGGTTATTTCAAAAATTTCGAAGAGCGCGGAGATGTCTTTGCGCAGTTGGTAGTAAAGCATGGATCAGATAAATCTTTTTGAATACATGTCTGATAAAAATAAAGAGACCGAAAGCCCTCTTGCTGCAAGGATGAGACCAAGAACCCCGGAAGAGATTGTGGGTCAGGAAGAGATCATCGCACCGGGCAAGCTCCTTTACCGTGCGATAAAAGCAGATAAGATAAGCTCTCTTATCCTCTATGGTCCCCCCGGAACGGGTAAGACCACCATTGCAAAGGTAATTGCAGGTGCAACAAGGTCAAGATTCATATCCATCAACGCCACAACTGCGGGAAAGAAGGATATGGAGGATGCGGTTAACGAAGCAAAGAGCATTCTCGGAATGAATTCCCAGAAGACGATTCTTTTTATTGATGAGATACATCGTTTCAATAAAGGACAGCAGGATTTCTTACTTCCGTTTGTAGAGGACGGAACCGTAACCCTTATAGGTGCCACCACGGAGAATCCGTATTTTGAGGTAAACGGCGCTCTTATAAGCAGGTCCATGATATTTGAGCTTAAGCCTCTTTCAATGGACAATGTAAAGACTCTTTTAAAGATCGCCGTAACGGACTCGGATAGAGGAATGGCTGCATACAATCCGTACATCGATGATGAAGCGCTTGAATTCATCGCTGATGTAGCGGGAGGGGATGCAAGACATGCACTAAATGCACTTGAACTTGCGATCCTGACAACGGATCCCGATGAGCAGGCTTTAAGCGATTATCCGGACTCCGTAACCGGCCCTTCGGATAAAACAAAACCGGGCATACACGTAACCCTCGATGTTGCCCAGGAATGTATTCAGAGAAAAGCCGTAAGATACGATAAGACCGGAGACAACCATTACGATACCATCTCCGCATTTATAAAGAGCATGAGAGGCTCTGACCCCGATGCCGCGGTTTATTATCTGGCAAGAATGCTGGATGCGGGTGAGGAAGTAAGTTTTATCGCGAGGCGTATAGTAATATGTGCGGCCGAAGATGTAGGAATGGCAGACCCCAATGCACTTGTGGTCGCCAATGCAGCCTTCGAAGCGGTGATAAAGGTAGGAATGCCGGAAGCCCGTATTATTTTGTCGGAAGCAGCTATTTACGTAGCTACGGCGCCCAAGTCAAATGCCGCGATATGTGCGGTTGACGAAGCACTTGAAGAGGTAAGGACATCGGGAAGTCTTCCGATTCCCACACACCTTCAGGATGCGCATTACAAGGGAGCAGCAAAACTTGGACACGGAGTGGGATATCAGTATTCCCACGATTTCCCGAACCACTATTGCAATCAGCAGTATCTGCCCTATGAACTGGACGGTAAGGAGTTTTTCAGACCGGACGGACAGGGGTATGAAATAAAGATCAAAGAGCATTTTAAAAAGATAAAAGGTAAGGAGAACTAAAATGGGTGTAAATGAAGAAGCACTTGCAGCACACGAGAAATGGAACGGAAAGCTTTCAACCGAAGCTAAGTCCAAGGTAGATTCAAGAGAGGCACTTGCGATTGCCTATACTCCCGGTGTTGCAGAGCCCTGTCGCAAGATCGCAGAGGACAAGGAGCTTGCATATAAATATACATGGAAGGCTAATACCATCGCCGTTGTTTCTGACGGTTCCGCAGTACTCGGTCTCGGAAATATCGGACCCGAAGCTGCCATGCCCGTTATGGAAGGAAAGGCAGTACTTTTCAAGGAGTTCGGCGGAGTAAATGCCGTTCCCATCTGCCTTGATACCCAGGATACCGAAGAGATCATCAAAGCGGTAAAGTATATCGCTCCCGGCTTCGGAGGAATCAATCTTGAGGATATCTCTGCTCCCAGATGTTTTGAGATCGAGGAGAGACTTAAGGCAGAGCTTAATATCCCCGTATTCCACGATGACCAGCACGGTACCGCTATCGTTGTACTTGCTGCATCCATCAACGCTCTTAAGGTTACAGGTAAAAAGAAAGAGGATTGCAAGATCGTAGTTAACGGCGCAGGCGCAGCAGGCGTAGCGATTTCCAAGCTTCTTCTCAAGTACGGATTCGGAAGCGTAACTCTTTGCGATTCAAGAGGAATCGTATCCGCTGACAGAACCGATCTTAACGAGACCAAGAAGGAGATGCTTAAGATCACCAATCCCGAGAACAGATCCGGTAAGCTCGCAGACGCTGTAGTAGGAACCGATATCTTCGTTGGTGTATCCGCACCCGGAGTTCTTACTCAGGATATGATTAAGACCATGAACGAAGATCCCATCATCTTCGCAATGGCTAATCCCGTTCCCGAGATCATGCCCGATGAAGCAAAGGCAGCAGGCGCAAGGATCGTAGGAACCGGAAGAAGTGACTTCCCCAACCAGATCAACAACGTAGTTGCATTCCCCGGAATCTTCCGCGGAGCACTCGAAGCAAGAGCGCCTCAGATCACCGAGGAGATGAAGCTGGCTGCAGCAGAAGCTATCGCAGCTGCAGTACCCGCAGAGAAGCTCTGTGAGGATTACATCATGCCCGAAGCTTTTGATACCAAGGTTCGTGATTCAGTAGCTGAAGCCGTAAAGAGGCTTGTTAAATAATGGATGCCGAAAAGCTTACACAGGTAAAACTTATCATCCTCTATATGCTTGCGAGGGTTGATTTCCTCATGACCGCTTCCCAGATATCGGATTTCGTACTGGGCAAGGATTATGCGGACTTCTATGTTCTCACGCAGGCACAGGGTGAGCTTATCGATAACGGACTTATATCGCAGGCTCCACACTCCCACAATGCGACGGAACTTTCCATTACCACGGAAGGAAGAGATACCATTAAATTCTTCGGGTCCCGTCTTCCCGATTTCATCAAGAATGATATTGAGAATTATTTTGCCGATAAGGCGTTTGAACTCAGGAACGAACTTGCGGTAAAGGGAGACTATGTTCAGAACAGCGCAACCGGTGAGTACGAGACAAGACTTATCATCAAGGACCGTGACGTAACGACTCTTGATATGACTCTTTCCGTTCCCACGGAGGAGATCGCAGAGCATATAGTTGATGTGTGGAAAGAAAAGGCTACCGGCGTTTTTCAGTACATTACCAACGAATTGTTTTAAAATGTTTTCTTTTGCAAAGGATATTACATGAGAATCGGAACAGGATATGATGTTCACAAATTCTGTGAAAACAGACCGTTGATCATCGGAGGTGTGACCATTCCTTACGAAAAAGGACTGCTTGGTCACTCCGATGCGGATGTTCTTACTCACGCAATAATGGATGCACTTCTGGGAGCGGCTGCTCTCGGAGACATCGGAAAGCTCTTCCCGGATACGGATGAAGCATTTAAGGATGCGGATTCCATAAAGCTTCTTGAGGAAGTGGGTAAGAGACTGATGCAGTAGGGTTATGTTATCGAAAATATCGATTCGACCATAATCGCTCAGGCACCCAAGATGAGACCTCACATCGATGATATGAGAAAAAATATCGCAGAGGCTCTGGGACTTGATATGGGACAGGTTAATGTCAAAGCTACCACCGAAGAGGGACTCGGATTTACGGGAGCCTTGGAGGGAATATCTTCACAGGCAGTATGCATCATCAACAGTGTCTATGATCAGGGCAGTATGAACTTCGGCTGCGGAGGTTGCGCTCGATGTCCGGGCATGAGCAGATGAAAAGTATCGGACAACTATCTTTAATGAAAAGAGGATAAATCAATGCAACTGTATAACACTAGCAGCAGACAGATAGAAGAATTCAAACCCCGTGTGGAAGGCAAGGTATCGATGTATACCTGTGGCCCCACCGTTTATCATTTTGCACACATCGGAAATCTCCGCACTTATATCTGCGAGGATATGCTGGTAAAGACCCTTATCTATGCAGGCTATGATGTAAAGCGCGTCATGAACATAACCGACGTGGGCCATCTTACCAGTGATGCCGATACCGGCGAAGATAAGATGCTCAAGGGTGCTAAGCGTGAGCATAAGACCGTACTTGAGATTGCCGATTACTATACCAAGGTATTCTTCGATGACTTCTCCAAGCTCAATATCCGTATGCCGGATGTTATCGAGCCTGCAACTCACTGCATCCCCGAGTTCATCCATATGATCGAAGTTCTTCTGGAGAAAGGCTATGCATATCAGGCAGGAGAGAATATCTATTTTGATACTTCAAAGCTTGATAAATACTATACCTTGTCCAATCATAACGAAGAAGATCTTCGCGTAGGTGTTCGTGACGATGTTGACGAGGACAGCAATAAGCGTAACAAAGCGGATTTCGTTCTTTGGTTTACCAAGTCGAAATTTGACGATCAGGAACTGAAGTGGGAGAGCCCCTGGGGACGCGGATATCCCGGATGGCATATTGAGTGCTCATGCATCGGAATCAAGCACCTTGGTGAATATATGGATATTCACTGCGGCGGCGTAGACAATATCTTCCCCCATCATACCAACGAGATCGCACAGAGCGAGGCATTCCTCGGTCATCCCTGGTGCAAGTACTGGTTCCACGTACATCACCTTGTAGAAAAAGATAAGGGTAAGATGAGTAAATCCAGCGGTGAATTCCTTACCGTTTCACTGCTTCAGCAAAAGGGCTATGACCCTCTTGCATACCGCTTCTTCTGCCTGCAGTCACACTATCGCAAGCCGCTTGAGTTCTCGTACGAAGTACTTGACCAGATGAGTGCGGCATATCAGAAGCTTTTGAAGCGTGTGGGTGAGCTTAAAGAAGACGGCGCTGTCGATGAAGCTGCATTTGCGGATTTCCGTAAGAAGTTCACCGACGCTCTTACCGACGATATCAACACATCCATGGCCATCACCGTACTTTATGACGTGCTGAAGGCAGAGATAAATGATTCTACCAAGCGTGCACTTGTTGCAAGCTTTGATGAAGTTCTGTCACTTGATCTTATGAAGGGTGCAGAAAAGCTGGCTCAGGACAATAGCGTTGATTCAGAACTTGAAGCTTGGATCTTAGAGCGTATCGATGCCAGAAAGGCTGCCAAGAAGGCTAAGGATTTTGCACAGGCTGATGCTATCCGTGATGAACTTCTTGCAAAAGGAATCGTTCTCGAAGATACCAGAGAGGGTACCAAGTGGAAGAAAAATTAACACTTTCTCCGCTGTCATTTGCTTTTGTCGGGGACGCATACATGAGTCTGGTCATCAGACGTATGCTCCTCGAAAAAGGTGACATGCCTGTCAATAAATTTCATAAGGCATCGGTTAAGTATGTAAGTGCCGATGCGCAGGCCGCAGTTCACGATGCTCTTTTGGAGAAGGGCTTTTTGTCGGAAGAAGAGCAGGAAGTGATGCACCGCGGCAAAAACCACGCACATCCCACCGGAAGAGGTGCCAATTATGCATCTTACAAAAGAGCCACGGGACTTGAGTCCCTTCTGGGATGGCTGTATATGACCGGAAAGACTGAGCGTGCTGATGAGATAATAAGATTCGGAGTCGAATATGTCGAAGGATCAGTTTAAAAACGAAGATCTTGATTCGTTCAAGAGAAACAAAAACGAAAATGCAATAGAGGGAAGAAATCCCGTACTCGAAGCGTTCAGGGCAGGTAAGCCCGTGGACAGACTTTATGTGCTGGACGGATGCAGGGACGGTGCGGTTCTTTCTATCAAAAGAGAAGCTGTAAAAGCCGGCACTGTTATTAAGTACGTTGATAAGGAGCGCCTTGATCATATGTCCGAAACGGGACATCATCAGGGTGTTATCGCCATCACTGCGGCCTATGAATACAGCACTGTAGAAGATATTTTTGACAGAGCTGCGGAAAAGGGAGAAGATCCTTTTGTCATCATCCTGGACGGAATAGAAGATCCCCATAATCTCGGCGCAATGATCAGAACAGCCGACCAGGCCGGTGCTCACGGTATCATCATACCTAAAGACAGAGCGGTCGGACTTACCGCATCCGTTGCAAGAGCAAGCGCGGGAGCCATCAATTTCCTTCCCGTTGCTAAGGTTACCAATATCGCAAGAACCATCGATGAACTTAAAGAGAAGGGATTATGGTTCGTATGCGCCGCAATGGACGGAACCGTAATGTATGATCTTAACCTTACAGGCCCTATCGGACTTGTAATTGGAAACGAGGGAAGCGGAGTATCCAGACTCGTAAGAGAAAAATGCGATATGATCGCTTCAATCCCCATGAAAGGTGAAATAGATTCGCTTAATGCATCTGTTGCATGCGGCGTTCTTGCTTATGAGATTGTTCGAAGACGCTTGAAGGGCTGATCTTGGATAAGAATACGGATAACAAAATAAAAACAAAGACCTTCGATTACCGAAACATATCGGATGAAGATCTGATCGAGAGGATGCACAGGGAGACATCCGAGTATCCTGCCATCATGAATCATCTGATATCGAGGCATTCGGGACTTGTAAGATACATTGTAAAGACCATCGGAATCCTGTCATCCGATACCGATGATCTGATCCAGGAAGGTATGATAGGCCTCTTTGATGCCATATCAAAGTATGATCCGTCAAGGGGAGCTTCCTTTAAAACTTATGCTTCGCTTGAGATCACCGGCAATGTATATAATGCTGTGGCATCCGGAAACAGCAGGAAAAATCTGATGCTGAAGGATTATGTTAGGATCGACACCGCGAGCTACGATCCCGATAGTGAAGGCTTTACTTATAATCCTCCTTCCGATGAGATGACACCCGAAGAAAATGCCATCTTCGAGGAATTAAAGGATCATCTGATGGAGACCATCAATACCAAATTATCCGATACCGAAAGACATGCACTTACCTTAAGGATGAGCGGCGTTCCCGTCAAAGAGATCGCACAGCTCATGAACATATCGGAAAAGTCTGCGGAAAATTCTCTTCTCCGCGCAAGAAATAAACTCAGAGAATCTATTTGATACGAGGACTTCCAATGCTTAGTATTCTCATAATATGGGCTTATATTTTCATCACCGTATTCATAATGGGATTGGCTGTTCTTCGCATTTTTTCCGGAAAAGATCTTAAGACGAAGATCGGATCCGGCTCATATCATGTTGAGGATATCTGCATGACCGGTCTTATGACGGTCACTGTCTATGCCGAAATCTTCAGTCTTTTTTCGGGCGTCGGACTTATCGCAAATATTCTTCTTGTCATTATCTGTCTTATCTCAGCAGTTTTTTTATTCGCCAAAAAAGAATATGCTCCTTACTCCGGTCTTAAAGGAATCTTTTCGGATCGCTTTTTTATGATCTTTGTTTTCTGCGCAATTCTTGTAATGGCTTACGGTTCATCCAGGGGTTATTTTCACTATGATTCCGACCTTTATCACGGACAGGCAATTCACTGGATAGAAGATTACGGCGTGGTTAAGGGCCTCGGAAATCTTCACGGAAGACTTGCATATAACTCATCTTCATTTGCTCTTTCTGCGCTTTACAGTTTTGCTTTTCTGGGCGGGATGTCATATCACACCTGTGCGGGATTTATGGCTCTTCTTACGCTCATTTCATGCAGCCGTATAGTTAGAGTTTTTAAGGAAAAGAAGGTACAGGTATCCGATCTTGTGAGAGCTGCAGGCATCTGGTATATCTGCAACATATATGACGAAATGGTTTCGCCGGCATCGGATTATTTTACAATGCTGGCGTTTATCTATATCGTGATAAGATTTTTGGACGGAGCGGAAAAGAAAGAAGATGCGGATTACTACGGAATGTATGCTCTTATGGCATTCTTTGGTCTTACTCTGAAACTGTCGGTGGCTCCTCTTGTGATACTTACACTTGTTCCTCTTGCCATGCTCATCTATGAGAAGAGGTATTCCAGGATTGCAGTCTACGGGGCTGCGGTTCTTGTGATCGTTCTACCTTTCCTCATCAGAAATGTGATCATATCGGGAAGGCTTTTTTATCCTTCGGTTGCACTTGATATATTTAATGTTGATTGGAAGATACCTGAGGAATCGGCAGTTTCCGACAGCGCTTATATCATTGCTTTCGGACGAGGTTATTCAAGCATGGATGCCGCGTCACTTCCTTTTTCTGAGTGGTTTTCCAATTGGTACTTTTCACTGGATAAGATATGGAAAATGCTGTTTTACGGCGGTATGATGGGCAGTATTTTCTGGGTGATCGACAGACTTAAAGAGTTCGGAAAAAAGGATAAAAAAGAACGGGATCTTGTTACGGATTTTACCGTATTTGCGGTTATCGTCTCTTCTGCATTTTGGCTTATGTCATCGCCGCTTGTAAGATACGGACAGGGATATCTTCTGGTGCTTCCCGCCATCACTTTGGGAAGAGCGTTTTTGCCGTTGTTTGATCAGATAGGATATGAGAAAGCTAGAAAAGCAATAAGCGGTGTCATTGTGTTGTTCATAGGCTTGTTTATCGTCTATAAAGCGGCCATGACAGGACTGTATATAAAAGATACCCGTTACATGGGCTATTACCTTCATCCTCAGGATTACGGCGTCTATGAGACACATACTGTGCCTTTGGGAAATCTGAGCGTGTATGCCCCTGATTCGGGGGATAGAACGGGATATTATGAATTCCCTTCGGTTCCTTCGGATCAGTATTTGCCGGAGCTGTATGATCTGGATGATTTTTCAAAAGGTTTCAGATGACAGTGGGGACGTACCCCTTTGTCAGGAGGGCCTTCCTGACAAAAGGGTACGTCCCCATTGTCATCTTATTTCATCTTAGGAAGCGGTGTTTCGATCAAATGCAGACCGTAGTCTTTTACCATCTTCATGGCTTTTTCCTCAGCTTCGGGCACATCGATCATTCTTACGTGATGTGCATCAAGAGCAAGGACAACATCGTTTCCGACTTCACCGACTAATTTCCAGAATACCGGATTGGGATAGAACCTTCCTTCACCTATTCCCAGAAGATTTATCTCAAGTGGAATCTTGTGATCATAGGTATATGCACAGATCCTTTCCATTTCTTTCAGGTAAGTCTTTTCATCACCCACATAGTTCATCAGATCGGGATGAGCAAGATAGAGGAATTTTTCCGTTGAAAGACCTTCGATAACCTGATCTACGTATCTCTTAAGTCTCGATACGTCTTCGGTGGGCTCGCCGGGCCATACACCGTCGTACTCGTTATTGAGAGAGTGCTGACCGAGGATCATGTATTCGAGGGGATAATCACTCATGAATTTCATGAGACTGTCAAACAGGGCGGGATAATACTCGACTTCAAGACCGAGGTATATGTTGATCTTACCTGCGTATTCTTTTCTCAGACCGAGGATCGTATCGGTATAATCCTGCATTTCTTCAAGCTTCATTCGGATGCTTGATTTGTAGGTTTCGGGAAATGTCATGGGAGTGTGATCGGAAAAACCGAAATCCGTCATGCTGATCCTTATGGCCTCTTCGACAAATTCTCTTTCCGTTCCGGATGCATGGCCGCATCTGGTAGTATGGGCATGTAAATTGATCTTCATTTTTTTATTCCTTACTACATAAAATTACAAAAGACACAAGACGTACTCTACTTTGTTTGAACATAAAATTCAAGTACCCACGTTATTCAAATATATGTGTGATTTGTAAGGAAACGTCCACGGTGTTATTATTGAAGTGATCTGTAAATGTGATCATTGCGGGAGATATCCTATGAAAAAAATATTTGGAAAAATAATACTGACGGCGGCTGTGGTCTTTTTCATGATCATTGTGCCGAAAACTACCACTCAGGCTGCCGTTAAGACCATGCCTGACGGAGGACTTTTCGATCCTTCTTTTTACGCAGCCACATACAAGGATGTTTATCAGGCTTTCGGTATGAACGAAGCTCTTTTGTACCAGCATTATCTGCTCTGTGGTATCAAAGAAAAAAGACTTCCCTATGCGGGCTATATCTATCCTACTCCGGATGAACTGGCGGCTTCCGGAACCATTATCACAATGCCTGACGGCGCGCTTTTTGACCCTGTTTATTATGCTGCCAAGAATCCCGATGTGGTTCAGTTATTCGGACTTCTTCCCGAGAGTCTCTATGCACACTATTTGTATTGCGGCGCTGCGGAGGGAAGGCTTCCCTACGAAGGCTACAAAGCTTCGGAACTTAAGCTGAGCTTTTCTACTACGGGTGCTACCGCCAACGTTGTAACCGAAGCCGATGTTATCGCAGCGGTCAGACAGGCGGCGATGTACAGAGTTACCGATCTTACTGTCATGAGCGTATGGCAGGGAAGATTATCATCCGAAACCATCACTGCTCTTGTGAAAGCTCAGGCACCTTTCCTCAAGACCGCATACGGAGCAAAGATCACCGTGTCCGATCCCAGAATGTACGGCCTTGCAACCAATCCGACGATTGAAATCGGAGTAACGTTAAAATTCTAAATACATGATATGACAACGGGGACGTAGCCCTCTGTCAGGAGGTTCTTCCTGACAGAGGGCTACGTCCCCATTGTCATATCTATTTCCTGTTGACGTGAGAAATATATCGTGTTATAAATCTCTTGTAGTTAATTCTTTGTTCTAAACATTCATTTGTTTCTGAAATTCGTATTCCGAAACATACCAACAAACATTTGAGAACAATTTAGATCGCAACTTTATATTTTTCTTTTTTGAAAGGAAACTGTTTTTATATGAGAGAAAAACTCCAGAGCTTTACCCTTGCACAGCTTAAGGAAATCGCCAAGTCCGCAGGACTTAAAGGTATTGCAAGCCTTAAGAAAGAGGAACTGATCGACCGCCTCGTTGAGCTTGATGAGAAAATGAATGCACAGAAGGCAAACGAGGAAAAGAAAGCAGAGAGTAAAAAGACGCCTCCGGAGAAGAAGACTGAGTCCAAGAAGGCCGCTTCTTCCGAGAGTGCTGAAGACAAGAAATCAAGTGAAAAGAAATCATCCGGAGATAAGAAGAATTCTTCCGGAAAGCCTTCCCATAAAAAGGATGCTCAGAAAGCTGATGCACCCAAGAAGGACGTACCTTCAGATGTTAAGACTCCCGAAGCACGTCAGCAGGCTAAGCCTGAAAAATCACCTGCTCAGGAAAACAAACCCGCTCCGGAAGCCAGACCTGCACAGGAACCTGCCAAGAAGGAAAATGTCTATAATCCTCAGGAAGGCGATGAACCTGCAAACGGAATCCTTGAGGTTATGCCCGAAGGATACGGATTTATCAGATGTGACAATTATCTTCCCGGCGAAAATGACGTATATGTTTCTCCCGCACAGATCCGCAAATTTGGCCTCAGAACGGGTGATGTTCTCGATGGTGTAAAGAAGGCAAAGTCCCCCACCGAGAAGTTCTCGCCCCTTATTTTCTTAAACGAAGTAAACGGATATCCTCTTTCCGAGGCAATGAAGAGAGTCGCTTTTGAAAACATGACTCCCATCTTCCCCAACAGCAGGATCCGCATGGAGACCGACGATGAGAAAAATATCGCCATGCGTGTAATGGATCTTGTAAGCCCTGTGGGTAAAGGACAGAGAGGAATGATCGTATCTCCTCCCAAAGCGGGTAAAACAACCCTTCTTAAGTCCGTTGCCCAGTCAATCCTGTATCACAATCCTGACATGCATATCATCATCCTTTTGATCGACGAGCGTCCCGAGGAAGTTACCGACATGAAGGAAGCCATCAAGGGTAAGCATGTAGAGGTTATATATTCCACGTTCGACGAGATGCCCGAGCATCATGCAAGAGTATCCGAGATGGTTATTGAGCGTGCCAGAAGACTTGTAGAGCACGGAGAGGATGTGGTTATCCTCCTGGACTCCATCACCAGACTTGCAAGAGCTTATAACCAGGTAATACCTCCCAGCGGACGTACCCTTTCAGGTGGTCTCGACCCCGCAGCTCTTCACATGCCCAAGAGATTTTTCGGTGCAGCCCGTAATATGAGAGAGGGCGGATCGCTTACAATTCTTGCAACCGCGCTTGTAGAGACCGGATCCAAGATGGATGACGTTGTCTACGAGGAATTCAAGGGAACCGGTAACATGGAGATGATCCTTGACCGCAAGCTCTCTGAAAAGAGAATCTTCCCTGCCGTTGACCTTGCAAAATCCGGAACAAGAAGAGAAGACCTTCTTCTTACCCGCGAAGAACTTCGTGCTATGGAGATCGCACGCCGTGCCCTCAACGGTCTCAAATCCGACGATGCGGCAGACAGACTTCTCGAAGAATTCAAGAATACCCGCTCCAATGCAGAACTTGTAAGGAACATAAATGTGAGAAATCACGTGTAATGATATGGCACTCGCAATTATGCAATGAATGATTTCAGCTATTCTGGGTCATGGGCTCATATATATATTATTGCGATTTTTGTGTGAGCTTAGCTGTTCTTGGGAATGCATCCTACTAAGCACAATTTCGCCCGGATGGCGAAATTAGCAGGCACTGAGACAGGATGTCGAATGCCTGCGGTGCGAAGTCATTGGGGTGGTACATGCATTCCATAGAACAGCTTAGCGAACACAGCATGAGCAAGAATATATATATGAGCCCATGACGCGGGTGAAGAGAAATTAAAGGTTGCATTATTGCGAAAGTAGTGATATATTAGAAAAGCTGTTTGTGGCTGCATAAGCAGTGTGGATGAGAACAGACAAAATTATACTTTATATATAGAGAGGTGAGATCATGAAGGAAGGAATACATCCCCAGTATTATCAGGCAACCGTTACCTGCAACTGTGGCAACACTTTTGTAACCGGTTCTACCAGACCTGAGATACACGTCGAAGTTTGCTCCAAGTGCCATTCGTTCTATACCGGACAGCAGAAGAGCGCAAGAGCCGACGGTCGTATTGACAAGTTCAATAAGAAGTACGGTCTTAACAAGTAAGAAGTATTTAAGGGGTCAAGGCCTAGCCTTGACCCTTTTTTTATAAGTTTTTAAAAGCAGGAGACTTTATGGCAACCAGAAGAAGAAGTAAGGTTTATTCGGGAATAGGCGGACAGGCCGTTATCGAAGGAATAATGATGAGAAACGGAGAAAGATACGCAGTTGCGGTCAGAAGACCCGACGGCAAGATTGAGACCGATTCCCAGACACACAGGAAATTCATGGACGGAAGTATTCTTCTAAAGATCCCTTTTGTAAGAGGAATGTTTGTCTTTATCGATTCCCTTATTCTCGGATCACGTTCCCTTAACTATTCCGCTGATATGTTTGATCGCGAAGAGGGCAAAGAAAGCGGAACTTCAGGAAACGGTGCACTGGACGGCCTTTTAAACAGTCTTGTAATGATAATCGCCATAGCACTTGCCATCGGTCTTTTTATCGTTCTTCCAACATTCCTTGCCTCGATATTTGAAAAGAGTATCAGGAATGCATCCCTTGTATCGGTAATCGAAGGCTGTATCAGGATCGTTGTATTTATCCTATATATGTTCGGTATCGGATTTATCAAGGATATGCGCAGGGTTTACCGTTATCACGGTGCTGAGCATAAGTGCATCAACTGCATCGAAAGAGGAAAGACCTTAAATGTTGATAATGTAATGAAGAGTTCAAGATTCCACAGAAGATGCGGAACCAGCTTCATGTACATTTCCGTATTTATAAGTATTATCATTTTCTTTTTTATCAGGATCGATTACATACCTTTGAGAATACTTATCAGGATCCTTCTGATCCCTGTTGTACTGGGGATCTCTTATGAGATCCTTGCACTTGCCGGTAAGAGCGAAAACTTTTTCGTATATCTGCTTACCGCACCCGGCATATGGTTCCAGCATCTTACTACAAAAGAGCCCGACAGAAAGATGGTAGAGGTTGCCATTGCTGCAGTTGAAGCGGTATTTGACTGGAAGAAATATCTTGCCGATAATTTCGGTTACGACATAGATGAAAACGGTGAGATCGCAGGAGTTCTTCCCGGATGGGCAGATGATTATTCAGGCGATTACTACGACGAAGAATATGATGAAGTCTATGATGATGAAGCCGGAGAGTATTATGAAGACGAATACTCCGGAGACGATTCCTACGACGACTGAGAATAAACTTGAAGATATCCGAGCTTAAAAACCATATACAGTCCAGTCTCAAAGAAACGGGTATTGAAGAAGCAGATTCCGATACTGGGATTATCCTGCGGGAATTTGCGAATGTTACCTTGTCCGATCTTTTTTCCGATCCGGACAGGGAACTTGACGCATCGGTGGACACAGGACGAATCGAAGAGGTCATTTCGCTTCGCGTTAAAAGAATACCTCTACAGCACATTGTGGGAAAAACATGCTTCATGGGATTTGACTTTGAAGTAAGTCCCGATGCACTTATTCCCAGGCCCGATACGGAGATCCTTGCCGAGGAAGCTTTAAGGGATTATCATGACGGTTCGAAATTTCTGGATCTTTGCACCGGAACGGGCTGCATTATCACAAGTCTCATTGCACTCACAAATGATTGCTACGGTGTAGGTACCGACATTTCCGAGAAGGCTCTTAACCTTGCGGGAAGAAATGCGGATACCATCCTTGCGGATAAAAGAGAGAGACTTGATTTTAAGCAGGGCGATCTTTACGATGCTCTTGATAAAGGAGAGAAGTTTGACGTAATAGTTTCAAATCCTCCTTATATCAGAACTGCGGATATAGAAGGACTTATGCCCGAAGTAAAAGACCACGACCCCATCCTTGCTCTGGATGGAGGCGAAGACGGTCTTGTTTTCTACAGAAGGATAATCGAAGGTGCGAAGGAACACCTTGTTAAAGGCGGTGATCTGCTCCTTGAGATAGGATGCGATCAGGCCGAAGATGTTATGAAGATCATGGAAACAAACGGATTTATCGAGATAGGTTGCATCAAAGATTTTGCGGGCAACGACCGCGTAGTAAGAGGAATACTGCCTCTTCTTTAGCTGTGCGTAAAAAATCACCGGAAACGAAGCACAGATAAAGGAGAGATATTATGTTTGAAAAATTAGACGAACTCCTCACCAAGAATGAGGAAATGACCATGCAGCTCCAGGATCCCGCAATAATCGGGGACGGAGCCAGATTTCAGAAGATAATGAAAGAACAGGGGGCCATCATGCCTCTTGTAAATGCATATACCGAATATAAGAAGTGCAACGAAGATCTTACGGATGCGCTCGAAATGCTTTCGTCGGAAAACGATGATGACATGAGAGAACTTCTCAAGGAGACCGTTGCCGATTCCAAAAAGCGTGTGGCTGAACTTGAGGAAGAGATCAGAATCCTTCTTCTTCCCAAAGACCCTAACGATCAGAAAAACGTAATTCTGGAGATCAGGGCCGGAGCAGGTGGAGACGAAGCTGCTCTTTTTGCGGCAGAGCTGTACAGAATGTATGTACATTACGCGGAAAGCCTCGGCTGGAGAGTACAGCTGATAGGCGCAGATGAAACCGGAATAGGCGGATTCAAGGAATGTACCGCGACCATTACTGGTGCGGGAGCATATTCAAAGCTTAAGTATGAAAGTGGTGTTCACAGAGTTCAGCGTGTTCCCGAGACCGAAAGCGGCGGCAGAATCCATACTTCAACCGCATCCGTTGCGGTCATGCCCGAGGCGGATGAAGACATTGATATCGAGATAGATCCCAAGGATATAAGGATCGACGTTATGAGAGCTTCCGGAAACGGCGGTCAGTGCGTCAATACCACGGACTCTGCGGTTAGACTTACTCATTTTCCTACGGGAATAGTTGTGTATTCACAGACGGAAAAGAGCCAGATCCAGAACAAGGCAAAGGCTTTCGCACTTCTCAAGGCAAAGCTTTATGATATGCAGCAGCAGGAGAAGCATGATGCCGAAGCGGAACTCAGACGTTCACAGATAGGAACGGGAGACCGCTCAGAGAAGATCAGAACCTACAACTTCCCTCAGGGAAGAGTTACGGATCACAGGATCGAGCTTACACTTTACAAGCTTGAGAAGATAATGAACGGTGACATAGGCGAAATCGTTGATGCATGTATAGCTGCGGATCAGGCCGCTAAACTTGCAAAAATGGAAAACCAAGAATGACTAATAGTCAAACTATTAAATAATACGCACAGAAAAATCCAAAAATTGTTCATTCTGTCAAATGACAGAATCGGAAATCAATGCTAAGATAAACAAGCATTATGTAAACGGACATTTCGGGGGGAATGTCGAATCATAGATAGGAGTTTATCATGTTCAGCATAGGAGATTATGTAGTCTGCGGCAATAAAGGTGTTTGCAGAGTAGAAAATATAGCACCTTTTGAAATTTCCGATTCGGACAACAACGAGGATTACTATATCCTCAAACCTATTTATTCCCCCGGAAGTACAGTATATATTTCCATGGCGACTGCCGATGAGAAGCTTCGTCCCGTTCTTACCAAGAAGGATGCTGATCTTCTCGTTAAGAAGATGCCCGGTATTCCCGATATCACCGTTGATAATGATAAGCAGCTTGAGGGTGAATATAAGAACTGCATCCGTTCCAATGATGCTACCGAACTTGTAAAACTCATCAAGACCATTTATCACAGACGTGAAGCCAGATTCGCAGCAGGTCGCAAGGAGACGGCGCTTGATGCTAAGTATTTCCGAATGGCCGGAGATTATCTCTACGGAGAGCTTGCGATAAGCCTCAATATTCCCAGGGATGAGGTCGAGGGATATATCAACGATACTATCTCGTAATCTTTTTACCTGAATTATGTTGACACAGGCTTCGGCCATGTGGTATTATCTCTTTTGCGTGTGAACACGCGGACAACAAAGCAGAGCAGCCGCTCTCACCTGCAGGTATTTTTCCGAACAGGTTCAGAAGTCCGATCAACTATTAGATCGAATTTATTCTGTAAGCGGCTAACTGTTAGCCGCTTATTTTATTGTATGGGGTTGTCCCGGTGGTGTGGTGAAAACGGTGTTTTCGCTTTGACAAAGTGATCGCCGCTTATGCGGCAGAATCGAGGGTACCAGTATTAACAACTTATTTATCAACGAACAGATAAGAGACAAGGAAGTTAGAGTCATCGGACAGACCGGCGAGCAGATTGGTGTAATGCCCACCAAGGATGCTCTTAAGATGGCTCATGATGCAGGACTTGACCTGATCAAGATCGCACCCGGTGCAAACCCGCCCGTATGTAAGATCGCCGATTACGGAAAGTATCAGTACGAGCAGATCCGTAAGGAGAAGGAAGCCCGTAAGAAACAGCATCAAATAGAGATCAAGGAGATTCGTATTTCTCCCAACATCGATACCAATGATGTAAACACCAAGATTAATGCAGCCAGAAAATTCCTCGCCAAGGGAGACAAGGTAAAGGTTACACTTCGTTTCCGCGGACGTGAGATGGCTCATATGAATACCACTAAGCACGTGCTCGATGATTTCGCAGAAGCACTTTCGGATGTTGCAGTCATCGAGAAGCCTGCCAAGGTTGAAGGCAGAAGTATTATCATGTTTTTAACGGCTAAGAAGGACGACAAGCCGTCAAAAAATAAAGAAGAAGCTACGCAGTAAGATTAGGAGGAAGTAATATGCCCAAGATGAAAACAAGCAGCGCCGCAGCTAAGCGCTTCAAGGCTACCGGCACCGGAAAGCTTAAGAGAAATAAGGCTTATAAGAGTCATATTCTTACCAAGAAGAGCACCAAGAGAAAGAGAAATCTTCGTAAGGCCGCTATGACCGATGCTACCAACGTAAAGAACATGAAGAAGATCCTGCCCTATCTGTAAGGCAGACGCACCCGTTCGGAGTTTTCCGGCGGTTAGATTGGAGGAAATAAGAAATGGCAAGAATTAAAGGTGGATTAAACGCCAAGAAAAAGCACAATCGCGTTCTGAAGCTTGCAAAGGGCTACAGAGGCGCAAGAAGTAATCAGTATAGAGTTGC
>JAGCUO010000190.1 GCA_017962825.1 Lachnospiraceae bacterium
CCACACCCGGTGTGTTCAACTCCTTCTTCGGTCCCGACCCCATTAATCTTATCGGAGTTGTTATCCTCACCTCGCTCGGAACATGGGGACTTCCCCAGATGGTCCAGAAGTTCTATGCGATCAAGTCAGAGAAATCCATCACCAAGGGAACCATCATTTCAACTCTCTTTGCAGGTGTGGTTGCCGGCGGATGTTATTTCCTCGGCGGTTTCGGAAGACTCTTCGGAGATATGGTAGATGTTTCCACACAGGGCTTCGATGCGATAATTCCCGCAATGCTTTCCAACTTAAGTCCAGCACTTATCGGACTTGTTGTCATACTTGTTCTTTCCGCTTCGATGTCAACTCTCTCATCTCTTGTCATGACATCAAGCTCAACCCTTACCATTGACTTTATCAAGGGAACCGTCATAAAGGATATGAGCCAGAAGAAGCAGGTTCTCTGGATAAGGGCACTGATCGTTGTCTTCATCGCAATCTCCGTTGTTCTTGCGATCGTACAGTACCGTTCAAACGTAACCTTCATAGCCCAGCTCATGGGTGTTTCATGGGGAGCAATGGCAGGAGCATTCCTTGCACCTTTCCTCTATGGTCTCTACTGGAAGGGAACAACCAAGGCAGGCTGTGCGGTAAGCTTTATCTTCGGAGCAGGCTTCATGACTTATAACATGCTCTTCAGGAGCACTCTTCCGAAGCTCCTCCAGTCCCCCATCAATGCAGGTGCATTCGTAATGCTTGCTGGACTTATCATCGTGCCCGTCGTATCCCTGATCACGAAGAAGCCCGGCAAGGAAGAGATCGACAAGATATTCTCCTGCTACGACAAGAAGAACGAAGTTCCCGTTACACAGTCACTCAGCGACTGAATCTGATCGGAAAATGTTACGGAAGAAGACCCTGCGCGGGTCTTCTTCTTTTTATGCGGATTTTGATAAAATGCCGGATCTGACGGCACAGAGAAATCTTTTCTTCTTAAATTCATCAATTTCTTTCGGTATTTGTGACCTGAAGGATACGGCCGCCGTCATTAAAGATGTACGGGGTACAAAACAAACACATGCGGGCCTCCCGGGGCCCTGAATATGAAAGTGAGGAATCAGGAAATGAAGAAAAGAATCGTAGCGGGTTTACTCGCGCTTATGATGATTGCCGGATGCGGCACGGGTTCGACCGGAAATACGGGTAACGGATCGGGAGGTTCAAGATCCAGGGAATATTCATCAACAAATGTCGCCGAGACTGTAGAACCCCTTGTAATAAATGTGGAAAACGGTGATATCGAAGATGAGTGGGTACAGTCCCTTTCAGCTTCATCAATGAATCTTTTGAGTGAGATCATGGAGTCGGAGGGAGAGGGAAGAAATATCATGATCTCTCCCACATCCATGATGATGGCATTCGGAATGCTTGAAAACGGTGCATCCGGTGCGACTTTATCCGATATCGAGAATGTTATCGGAGGAGGCCTGGCAGTAGAACAGATGAATCCGATGATGTATTCATTGGCTGAGCGTTTTGAAAGTTCGGAGGATGTCAGGTGGAATGTAGCCAATTCGGTATGGCTCAGGGATGACGGAAGGTTTGAGATAGTTCCCGAGTTCGCTCAGGCTGCCAGAAGCTACTATAATGCCGATATCTGGAAGGCGGCATTTGACGAGAAGACCGTCGAGGATATCAACGCATGGGCTGATGAACAGACCTACGGCATGATAAAGGAAATTATTGACGCCATCGATCCCGAAACATATATGTACCTGATCAATGCGGTGGCATTTGAAGGCGAGTGGATGAACGAGTATGAAGATACTGATATATGGGAAGATTATGAATTTCATAATTATGACGGAACTACATCAAATGTCAACATGCTCTGCAGCACAGAAAGCAGATATATGGAGCTCGGAAACGGTATAGGTTTCGTCCGTCCGTATAAGGGAGGCGATTATTCATTCGTAGGCATTCTTCCCGAGGAAGGAACTTCGGTTGAAGACTATATCGCATCACTTGCAGAGGACGGAGCCGATTTTGCCGAAGCTTTCAGAAATGCAAAGGGTTACGAATCCGATATAATCGTAAAGTTCCCTGAGTTTAAGAACGAATATGAGATCGAGATGGCGGAACTTCTTAAGTCAATGGGAATGGAGACTCCTTTTGACCCCGATAATGCCGATTTTACCGGACTTATAGCAGCTTCCGGCGATCAGGAGTATCCTGTTTATATCGGTGCGGTTCTTCACAAAACATTTATCGAAGTAAACAGGGAGGGAACCAGGGCAGCGGCCGTTACATCGATCACACTGGATTGCGCAGGTGTTGAGCCTGATTTCGTGCCTCCCATGATCATCACTCTTGACAGACCTTTCGTTTATGCGGTTGTTGACAACGAGACCGGACTTCCCGTCTTCCTCGGAACCGTAAGCTCTCTTTAATAGTTTTTAGTCCTGCTCCTGTGGTATTATAGGATAAGTGTTTGGAGGATTAACTTACCCGGATACCACAGGAGATTTTTTATGCTTATAGAAAAGATGACAGGTGATCATTACGAAGAAGTGCTGAAGATGATGAGAGTCTTCTACGATTCTCCCGCAGTTCTCCATACCTCATCCGATAATGTGCTCAGGAATGATATAGAGGCATGCATCGGAGACTGTCCCTACCTCGACGGGTATGTATTTATCGAAGAAGGAAATATATCCGGATACTCCATGGTATCCAAAAGCTTTACCACCGAGTACGGGGGGATATGTGCCTGGATCGAGGATCTCTATATAAAGGAAGAATTCAGAAGACGCGGGATCTCGAAAAAATTTTTTGAAGAGCTTCCGGGGCTGTATCCGGGTATTGTGAGATTCAAGCTTGAGGTGGAGCCTGAGAATGAGCGGGCCATAGAGACATATAAAAAGTGCGGATATGACAGGCTTCCCTACGACATCATGGAAAGGGTAATGATAGAGGACTGATACCGATGAACGATTTTAAAACGATTTTTTTCTTTGACCTGGACGGAACTCTTCTTACCGATGATAAGACAATCTCCGCCGCGACAAGGACCGCACTTTTGGAATATGTACTGGACGGAAATCATGTTGCCGTATGTACGGGACGAGGCCTCGACAATGTGATCGATGTGAGCGGAAAGCTCGGACTCGATTTTCCCGGAACCTATCTTATATGCTTTAACGGCGGAATAATCTATGAATGCGATACGAAGAAAGTCATCTCACGTATCGGTATTCCTCTCAAATATATACCGGGACTCTTTGAGCTGGCCTCGGAACACGGTATACATTGTCACACATACGCATCGGATCATATGATAACTCCCGATGAAGGCGAAGAGATGAAGTATTACAACCGCATCATCCAAAGACCTCTTGTGGTCACGCAGGATATCGCGGGTAATCTGACCGAGGATCCATGCAAAGTCATAGCCATCGAACTGCACGATGCCGATAAACTTGAACGTTTCAAGCAGGCTGTGGATGAAAAATACGGGGATGTATTTACCACCTGCTATTCCAATCCGTACTATCTGGAAATTTACATGAAAGAATCCGGAAAGGGATCTGCCGTAAAGAGGCTGGCCGAATATCTTGATGTGCCGATATCCAATACATATGCGGCGGGCGATGAGATGAATGATATCTCCATGATAGAAGCCGCGGGCTGCGGCATAGCGATGATCAATGCTTCGGATGAAGTCAAGGCACATGCGGATGTCATCACGAAGACCGACAATAACCGCGACGGACTTGCGGAACTGATACGCTCCGCAATATGATGTTTCGCCTGCGGGTAAGGTACTTATATCACTGAAGGGAAAAATAATGGCATACATTCACAGGGTTCAATATTATGAAACGGATAAGATGGGAATAACCCATCACTCCAATTACATCAGATGGATGGAAGAGGCAAGGATCGCTTTTCTTGCAGACATCGGATGGGAATATTCAAGGCTTGAAGAGATGGGACTTGTTTCTCCCGTGCTGAACGTGACATGTGATTACAGGAAAACTACTACTTTTTCGGATGAGATATCCATCGAGGTTTCCGTAAGTGAATTCAGAGGGGTCAAGTTATTCCTTTCTTATGAAATGAAGAATGACAAGGGAGAAGTCGTCTGCACCGCGAAGTCGGCACACGCTTTTCTGGACAGGGAGGGAAGACCCGCAAAAGTAAAGCAGGATTTTCCGGAGCTTTTTGAAACTTTATCAGGACTTGTCTGATGATCCGGGATATCAGTATACGTGCAGACAGGTTCAGGCCCGAAAAGAAAACAGTGAGGATACAAAATGAGTGAGATAGATGATCTTATAAATATGATCGACGGAAAAATGAACGGCGGTGTAAGCAGACTTAAAGTGGGCTTCAGTGAAGAGCTCGGGGAAGGTCAGAAGAAGGAAGCATACCATCACGGGAGATGCGATGTGGGAAGCCCGTGGGCTACCGGGACAGTGGGAAACTGCGATGCGATAGACGTTGATGATGAGTGAGTGCTTCAATCCGGCAGACAGTGATGACCGGTGAGCGGTGGTATCGGAGGAAGAAAGTGTCACATATCAGGGAAATAACGGAAGCGGATAATGCCGCGGTTGCCGCACTTGTGAGGGACAATCTCGAGGCGGTCGGGCTTGATATTCCGGGAACAGCATATTTTGACAAAGGTCTTGATCATCTCAGCGACTGTTACGGAAAAGAAGATGCTAAATACTTTGTCCTGGAGAGTGATGACGGCGAAGTGATCGGCGGCATCGGATTTGCCGGGTTCGAAGCAATGAAGGATACGGCAGAGCTCCAGAAGCTTTATCTCAAAGAATCCGCTAAGGGATCGGGGCTCGGCTACAAACTGATAGATCATGTCGAGAATATGATGAGAGAAGCGGGATATAAATATTCGTATCTCGAAACACACGATGTCCTGCAGGCTGCGATCCACCTGTATGAGAAAAGCGGATATAAAGAAATTAAGCGTCCCGCAGAAGTCGGACACAGTACGATGAACCGCTTCTTTTTGAAGACATTGTAATGACGATCGAAGAATATTTTGCTGAACTGAAAACGAAGGATATCATCTGCTGGGGAAGCGGTAAGCGTTTCCGCAACATCACATATCCGTTTTTATGTAAAAGTACTCTTATCGATAATCTTGCCGGGTTTGCGGACGTTTCGGGTACCGGGGATATTGAGGCGGGCGGCCGGAAGTATCACAGGTTCGGCAGGGAAGAACTGGCGAAGATGAACCGCGAAAACACCGTGATCCTTATTGCCGTCAGCGGTTACGAAGAGGTACTTGCCGGGCTTAACTCCGATCGCATCCTGTCAGGCTTTGAAGCCGTGCCCTCGGTTTATCCGGAGCTTCTGTATGATGATATGGTGCTTTTGTCCGCTCCGAAGCCGCCGGCGGGTTTCCGTAAGAATGACTGTAAGAAGATCCCCGGGATCATTCATGGCATATGGTTTTCGGATAACCCGATGCCGGAGCTGTATCAAAGATGCCTTGATTCCTGGAGAAAATATTCGCCGGATCTGGAGATAAGGATCTGGAGCCTTGATACGTACAAGCCCGGCCGCTGTCTGTTTTTCGAACAGGCTGTGGAACACAAAAACTGGGCTTTTGCATCGGACTATGCAAGGGTTGATCTGCTTCGCAGATACGGAGGCATTTACATGGATCTGGATGTGGAGATGCTCCGCCCCATCGATGATCTGCTGTACAATGACGCATACATGAGCTTCGAGTCGGAAGACAGGATAGAATGCGGTTCCGGAATGGGTGCCGGGCCGGGACATCCCGTCATTGAGGAGATATGTGAGAGCTACGAAAAAAGACCGTATCTGAAGCCTGACGGAACCTGGGATAATTCCACCTGTCCCGTACGTTACACCGAGGTCATAGAAAAGCATGGCCTTAAGAAAAACGGAGGCTTTCAGTTTGTGGAGGACATTACCGTATATCCGTTTGAAGTACTGACGGGAAAAAGCTTTGATACCGGAATTGTCTACAATACGGAACTCAGCTACACAGTGCATCATCATAACGGAAGCTGGATCCCGGATAAGACGCATGCGTCCGTCCGTGAGCGGCATGAAAGGATCCGCGAGTTTCTTGAATCAAAGGATATAACGGTATGAATGCCGGTTATATAATGCAGCGATCAGGAGGATAGTTATGAAAATGATCTGCTCAAATCATATGCGAAGGAACTTGTCACGGATCTGTATCATATAGATGAGACAGATGTTGATGTTGATCTGGAATAAAGTCCGTAATTCCATTAACAGATTCAGATGATCGTAACAATAGGGGGTTAGTGGCGATAAAGCCGGAGTAAATTATTGGGGAGGAATACAAATGCCGGAAGATCCATGTATGACACTGCCGAAGAACCCGGTATTTATTACATGGGACAGGCTGAGGAAAAAGGCGGCATATGCGAGTTTGAACTTTACTCACCTATGGAATATGTTGAAGAACACTGATATTTAAGGAGAACAGTATGAAAAACATCAGGATTTATAAAGCTGGAAAGTATGATTCCGATAAATACGAAGAAGTAAAAGAAAACATATATAAGACATATGATTCGTTCATGAATCAGGACGCATATGTCACTTCCCTTTCCTTTGAACAGGAACCGGAATATGAAGAGGGTGCGGATTCAAGTGACATCTCCCGGTATCCGCTGGAGGATGTATTGGATAAGTTCTATGTAGCGGTTGAGGATTTTTATCCCGAGCTTAATGATGGAAGCAGCAATGTATGTTATCTGGGATTTACCGGCTCGGCTGTTGAAGACATTGAGAAGCTGCTGCAGATCGTCGGAAAGCATGTCTACAACGGAAGCGAAGAAAAGGACGGAAAGACTTATATCAAATTATTCATAGAATGAGATTTTTTGATCTTGGTGCAACACTTGTGGATGAAAGCAAAAGACCTGATCATATCGTTGACAGCATAGATGAAATTTTGGATTTATTCTAAATATATAATTCGGGAGAGCGGATGGAAGACAGGATATATTTAAAAACGCGCAACGACGGACTTTGGGAGAAGAATGCAACCAAGGGCGCTGCCGTATATATGATCGTCGGCACGGTTCTGTTTCTGGCATCTATAAATATTCTTGTGCCTATCGAAAGATTTCTGGAACACAAACTTGGTTCAAGCGACAGGTTGTTCGATTTTATTACAAATGTCTGGGCCCTTTCCGGCATATTCGGAATCGCGGCTATCTGCATCCTGACCAATCAATCCCGTAATATTTCTAAATCTACAGGATTCATTTTAAGGAAGGGACAACTCTATGTTGTTCAGTTGTTTTATACACACAAAAAACTGGGAACGGAAACTGACCGCAGAATGATCTATGCTCCGGCAGGATCTGCGGAACAGATAGCATCTCTTCCCAACAATATCGAAGTTGCAAACGATGTTCAGGCTCATGAGAGGGAAGTCAGGGCAAGGCGAAATGATCCGGCTTCCTTTATTGAGGCACTTGATGATATTCTTTTATTTCTGGCGAAAAATCCGGATGTATATTATGCGATTCCGGATTCTGAAAGAACGAGCTTAGATAAGATATTTAAAACAAATCTGCAGAATGCAGCGCCGTTTACGATAAATACTGAAAATGCCAAATATGGTTTCTTTAAACTGAACAATCCGAGAGTGGTTGAAGAAAACAAAAAATACTTCATCTTGAATTTCGATAATGAATATGGGGATGTGTGCACGGCAAAATTCACTAACTGTTTCGGAAGTCTGGTGGATGATATAAAGAATGATTTTCAGAGTTAACGAGCTTGAGAAAGGCATTGGAAAAACTCGGAATGGTGTATGATCACAGTTCGTCGTATTCAAAGAATGACGGAAGCGCTACGTTTGAATCGGATGTTTATGTTCTTGAGATCGCTGAATGATGGCTTTTGAATGGGGAGTTTCCTTATGAACAAGATCAGAGAACTTCAGGGTGCAAATATGGATATTGATCTGGTCAGCGAAAACATTGACTGGAAACAGGTGGATTGTCCCTGGAATGAAGCCGAAAGTACTAAAGAGCATAAATGTGCTGTAAAAGATACTTCCATATGCAGATACTTTTGCGGCATTAAGTATTTGGACAACGTTCTTTGCAGTTATCCGTATGAAAATAAGGATGCATTAAATGAATGACGACCGGAATAAATTTTGCCGTGCATTAGAAGAAAAAAACACAGCCGGACTTCTCGCTGCGCCAAAAAGTGATATTCATAATCATTCGGTTAAAGGGTGCAGAAAAGCCTGGCTGGAAGATCGTCTGAAATGTAAATTCCCGGATTCACCGGACAGATTTGACAGCTCTGCGGAAAATGAATACTTACTCCTTTATGAAGCAGGAACACTGAATGCCAAGCAACTTGATGAAATCAGGATCAACGGATTAACTGGCTGACAAACATATGAATAAAATACTGGATAATAAAAAAGTGATATTTCTTGATGTCGGATATACTTTGGATTCTCCGGTTTCCGGTGATTGGATGCTGACAAACATGTTTTATGAAGTTGTCGGAGACAAAATTAAGGA
>JAGCUO010000191.1 GCA_017962825.1 Lachnospiraceae bacterium
ATCATCCTGGCGGACAAAGGACAGATCTCTTCGAGAACTGTAAGTCCGTTTTCACGAAGCGTCGAGCCTGTTTCGACGATATCGACTATGACATCGGCAAGACCGACTATCGGACCGAGCTCTACACTTCCGTTAAGCTTGATGATATCGACTGTCTGGTTTTTCTTATTATTGAAATACTCCTTGGCGATCACGGGGTATTTGCTCGCAACCCTTATCCTCTCATGGTGGAGAAGTTTCTCAGAGGCCGATTCGGGTCCGCACACGCACATACGGCATTTTCCGAAGCCGAGATCAAGTATCTCATAAACGTTCCTGTTTTCTTCGAGAATGGTATCGCGTCCCACAACACCGATATCTGCGGCACCGTACTCAACATAGGTGGGAACATCCGGTCCCTTTGAAAGAAAGAACCTTGTCTTGGTATCCTCGCTTGTAAAGATCAGCTTTCTTGAGGAAGGATCCTTCATCTCTTCACAGCTTATGCCGATCTTTTCAAAAAGTTCCATTGTTTTATTGGATAATCTGCCCTTTCCGAGAGCAAATGTAAGATAATCATCGTAACTGTTCATAATATTCTCCGAATTCGGTTATTTCTTGATCAGTGCCGCTCTTCCGCCTTTTTCACGGATCAGGCAAGCTTTCTTTACAGCTTCTTCATAGCTTGAAGGATCGCAGGGATCATATACGATCTCTTCAACGGTAGATTCTTCGGGAAATGCCTTGCCCTGTCTTTCAAGAAGCTTTTCGACATCGTCGGGAAGAATGACAAATCCGACTGCGGGCGCGTCTTTACCGAAATATGAAAGAAGCTTATCATATCTTCCACCCATCGCTATGGGTGAACCGGTACCGAGTGCGAAAGCTTTGAATACTATACCGGTATAATACTGGTACTTTGAAAGCATTCCGAGGTCAAAGGAAACATATTTCTCATATCCTCTTATCTTGAGAAGATCGAACAAAGAAGTGAGCCTTTCGATCGCTTTCTTGGATATATCGTTGCCTGCATCCTTTTCAAGCTCCGAGAGCATTGAATGATCCGCAAATGTATCCGTTATACGTAAAAGCTTATCCCTCATTTCATCGGATATATTTAATTCCTTTAAAAGATCCGCTGCAGCAATGGGGTTTTTGGACGAGATAAGATCGCGCAGATCGGCTTCTTCTTCAGGTGAAAGCTTCGCTTCCGAGCATAGTCCCTTGAAATAATCAACCTCTCCCACCGAAATACGGAAGTTTTCAAGCCCTGTCTTTAACAGACTTTCTATAAGAAGGGATACCATTTCCGCATCGGCTTCGACTGATGCATCTCCAATGAACTCCGCACCCTCCTGAGTCACCTCCGAATATTTACCCTGAAGTGAAGAGATATTCTGGAAGGTAGATCCGATATATGAAAACCTGAGCGGTCTGTCTTCATCCATGAAATACTTTGCCGCACATCTGGCGATCGAAGGAGTAAAATCCGGACGAAGCGCTATGGTCTCATTATCCTTGTCAAAGAATTTGTACAGTTCTCTTGAGGGGATGGTTCCGACTTCCTTGGAAAAGACATCGAAATACTCGAATGAAGGAGTCTGGATATCGGAATAACCGTACGAGGAAAGACAATCCGAAATGGTCTTCCTTACGTATTTGATATTGTCATATTCTTTTCCGTAGATATCCCTGACGCCGTCGGGAGTATGCAGTAAATTGTTCTTGAAATTGCTCATAATAACTGATTATATCCTTTTTTCGTGGTAAAATAACTATGTTTTGCAGGAACTTTTAACACTTTACTATGCTAATATGCTAATTTGCTAACACATTGAATTATACTTACAAGATATCGATGTGTCAACCGATTTTTGAAAGTATCCGGATATAGTATTTCCGGATCTGACGGGAGCAATATGGAATCTGTTTATTTTGGAAAAGAGAATAACGAAAGTCCCGATAAGGATGAGATAAAAGCTCCTTTAACCCCTTATATGACCGGCCCTTCCGATCAGGGATCTTCCGGTGAATATACTGAGGTATATACCAGGGAATATTATTTTCCGGATGAGAATAATATTAAACTGAAGACAGAAAGCTTTTTATCACGATTATTCGGATCGGCTGTGGCCGATTTCATTGTGCTGTGCATTATCATGCCCGTTGCATACATAAATCTGTATCTGTCCACTCCTGTTCTGTATTTTGCCGAAACACAGGTCATTTATACAGCCACGGCAGTTATTTTTTATGCCGCACTGTTTATTCTTCTGTTTTTCCTTATACATAATTCTTTCCGCAGAAAAATATATGTTCTGGATGGAAGAACTCTTTATGAGATAAGGAAAACCGTAAGGGTGAAGACATGGAAAAAAGGATTCTTTTCAACCGCCGAAAAAGCCGATAAACGCATTCATGAAAGATATGCCGGATATTGTGCGTATGCCGACAGGCATATTTCCGAAAAAAGTCATCACGTGAGGAAGATACTGACTTCCGCATACGAATCCGGGGATATAAATGATAAAGGACGCCTGTTTTCCGGGTTTAACGAAAAGAAAATGAATGATGACGAGATCCTGATCCCGCGCCATTATATAAAATATGATCCCACTCAGACATATTTCAGGAAAAATCCTCTGCGAAAGATTTTCTTTGTTCTGTTCAGACTCGCATTGTACGGTTCATGCATATTCTATATTTTAAGTGCGGGAATAAAGAAAACAGAAGTTTTTAACCGTGAGATCGGATCATTTACGGAATC
>JAGCUO010000019.1 GCA_017962825.1 Lachnospiraceae bacterium
ACTTCTTGCCTGCTTCGAGTCTTTCCTTCTTGTAGGTACCTGCAACGGGATGCTGGAATCTGGTGGGATTGGTTGAGTTACCGGTGATGGATACGTCAACGTTCTCCTTCCACATGATCGCAACGCCTTCGCAAACATCGTTAGCGCCGTAGCAGTTAACCTTTGCTCTGGGTGACTCGGGATCCTTGGAGTAGCAGGTTCTGCTTACTTCCTTAACAGTGTTGGTGTAAGGATCGTACTCGGTCTCAACGAAGGTGAATCCGTTGATCCTGGAGATGATCTGTGCAGCGTCCTTGCCGAGTCCGTTAAGGATAACACGGAGGGGCTTCTGACGAACCTTGTTAGCCTTCTCTGCGATACCGATAGCTCCCTCAGCAGCTGCGAATGACTCGTGTCCTGCGAGGAATGCGAAGCACTCGGTCTCCTCCTCGAGGAGCATCTTTCCGAGGTTACCGTGTCCGAGACCAACCTTACGGGTGTCTGCAACGGATCCGGGGATACAGAATGCCTGGAGTCCTTCTCCGATAGCAGCTGCAGCGTCTGCAGCCTTGCGGCATCCCTTCTTGATAGCGATGGCAGCACCTACGGTGTATGCCCACTTAGCGTTCTCAAAGCAGATGGGCTGAATGCCCTCGATCAGGTGATATACATCAAGTCCTGCGTCCTTAGTGATCTGCTCAGCCTCATCGATCGACTTAATTCCGTACTCAGCGAGCTTGGCAAGGATCTGGGGCTCTCTTCTTTCATATGATTCAAATTTTGCCATTTTCTAATCCTCCCTTAATCACTCTTTACGAGGGTCAATAAGTCTGACAGCATCAGCAACACGGCCGTACTGACCTGAAGCCTTCTCAACTGCCTTAACAGCATCGTCGCCGGCCTTGATGAAATCCATCATCTTACCGAAGTTGATGTACTTGTAACCGATGATCTCATCATTCTCGTCAAGAGCAAGGTGAGTGATATATCCGTCGGTAAGCTCGAGGTATCTGGGTCCCTTTTCAAGAGTTCCGTAGGTGGTACCTACCATTGAACGGGTTCCCTTACCGAGATCCTCAAGACCTGCACCGATCTGAAGTCCGTCCTCAGAGAATGCGGACTGGGTACGTCCGTAAACGATCTGGAGGAAGAGCTCTCTCATAGCGGTATTTATAGCATCACATACAAGGTCGGTATTGAGCGCCTCGAGAACGGTAAGTCCGGGAAGGATCTCAGATGCCATAGCAGCCGAGTGGGTCATTCCAGAGCATCCGATGGTCTCAACAAGAGCTTCCTGGATGATTCCGTCCTTAACATTAAGAGACAGCTTGCAGCATCCCTGCTGGGGAGCGCACCAACCGATACCATGAGTGTATCCGGAAATGTCCTTAACTTCTTTGGCTTTTACCCATTTTGCCTCTTCGGGAATGGGAGCAGCGCCGTGATGAACGCCCTGATGTACAGGACACATCGCTTTTACTTCTGTTGAATAAATCATGTAATAGCCTCCTTAATAGAATGTGAATGATTTATCATAGATCTTCCAGAACTAATTAATAAAATCACGCATCTGAGTACGAATTATACTATTTTTAGGCTATTTTGTACAGAAACAAAAATAAGACACCGCCGTCCTTCCAACACCCGAGGATATGTTCTACGCATTCATGTTATAATCCTGTTAACGCACATCGAAAGGAAAAACCCATATGAAATTCATCTCATGGAACGTAAACGGACTCAGGGCATGCTCGGGAAAAGGATTCGCGGATTCCTTTGCGAAGCTGGATGCGGATATATTCTGCCTTCAGGAGACCAAGCTCTCCGAAGGACAGTTTGAGCTTGATCTTCCGGGATATCACCAGTACTGGAATTATGCGGAAAAGAAGGGCTATTCGGGAACCGCGCTCTTTACAAAAAAAGAACCCATTTCCGTAACATACGGAATAGGTATGGAAGAACACGACCACGAAGGACGTGTGATAACTGCCGAATTTGAGGACTTCTATTTTATCACCGTATACGTTCCCAATTCCCAGAGAGAACTTGCGCGTCTCGATTACAGATTGAAATGGGAAGAAGCATTCCTTGCTTATATCCTTAAATTGGAAAAGAAAAAACCGGTCATCTACTGCGGTGACCTGAATGTCGCACATAATGAGATCGACCTTAAGAATCCCTCATCAAACCACCACAACGCAGGCTTCTCCGATGAAGAAAGAGCCGCTTTCGGAAAGGTTCTGGAGAGCGGATACATAGACACGTTCAGATATTTCTATCCGGACAGAAAAGATATCTACTCCTGGTGGTCATATATGTTCCACTCAAGGGAGAACAACGCGGGATGGCGCATCGACTACTTCGTTGCCTCCGAAAAGCTTAAGGACCGTCTTGTAAGCGCCGATATCCACACGGATATAATGGGTTCCGACCACTGCCCCGTGGAGCTGGTGATCAAAGACTGACATAAAAGAAGAGCCTTTGAGGGGCTCTTCTTTTTATGCCTCTCATAGTATAATATCGGTACAAACAGAGAAGAGTAAAAACTACTTATTCTTTGGGTAAAGGGTCAACTCTATGAATGAAAGCACAATGCAGTACAGACCGGATAAACACGGCGACAGGCTCTCCATACTCGGATTCGGGTGCATGAGGTTTGTCAAAAAAGGAAACAATATCGATCTTGAGGAAGCCGAACGTGAAATAATGGAGGCTTTTAATGCCGGTGTGAATTATTTCGACACCGCATACGTTTACTCCGGCAGCGAAGTTGCCATCGGAGAGATATTCGAAAAAAACGGCATAAGGGACAAGATAAAGATAGCAACAAAGCTCCCTCAGTATCTTGTGAGTAACAATGCCGCTCTTGACAGATATTTTAACGAGGAGCTTTCAAGGCTTCGGACCGACTATATAGATTATTACCTGATGCATCATCTTACCGATGTTGCAATGTGGGAGAAACTGAAAAATGTCGGTGTCATTGACTGGATCAAAGAAAAGAAAGCATCCGGTCAGATCCGCAATATCGGTTTCTCGTATCACGGCACGACGGACGGATTTCTCAAGATCCTGAATGATTACGACTGGGATATATGCCAGATCCAGTATAACTATTTCGATGTAAATACACAGGCCGGAGTCGACGGTCTGAAAGCCGCTGCAGCAAAGGGTATCCCCGTGGTGATCATGGAACCCTTAAGAGGCGGAAAGCTCGTAAACATGCTTCCCGAATCGGCCAAAAAGATAATGAAGGAAAGCGACAGGGACTGGTCTCCCGCCGAATGGGGCTTAAGATGGCTGTACGACCAGCCGGAAGTAACTGTGGTACTGTCCGGAATGAACAGTGTCGAAATGGTCCGGGAAAATTGCAGGACTGCCGCTAATGCTCCCGCAGGACATTTTACGGAGTCCGATCACAGGACTCTGGCCGAGGTCACAAAGAAGATCAGAGAAAATGAAAAAGTAGGCTGCACCGGCTGCAGGTATTGCATGCCTTGTCCAAAGGGCGTCGATATCCCCGGAGCCTTCAGATGCTACAACGCCATGTACATCGAGTCAAAGAGCGACGGCCGTTTCCAGTATGCGCAGACCGTCGGGCTGACGCGGGAGCCGGGATTCCCCGACCAGTGCATAGAATGCGGAAAGTGTGAAATGCACTGTCCGCAGAATATCCCAATAAGAGAAAAATTAAAGGAAGCAGACAAAGCACTCCGTCCGCTTCCCTACAAGATCGGTATAAATATAGTACGCAGATTTATGTTCAGAAGATCATCTTCGCCTAACCCTTAATGCTTTTCTTTCCGGTCAGATCATTTATCACTTCACCTGCGATGATCAGTCCGGCCACCGAAGGAGCAAAAGCAGTGGAGCCCGGGATATCCCTTCTTTCCGTGCATTTCCTTGCGGCTCCGGGAGGGCATATGCAGTTTGTCCTGCAACTTATGGACATATCTTCCAGGGGCCTTATGGGCTTTTCCTTCGAATAGACCACCTTCAGATGCTTGATGCCTCTCTTCTTGCATTCATGGCGCATTACCTTGGCAAGGGGACAGACTGAAGTATCATAGATATCCGCAACTTCAAAAAGTGATGCATCTATCTTATTTCCCGCACCCATGGAAGACATAACGGGAACGCCCGCCGCATTGGCTTTTTCGATTATGGCAAGCTTTCCGGTTACAGTATCTATTGCATCAACCACGTAATCATATTCCGTAAAATCAAACTGATCCTGGGTTTCCGGCAAAAAGAAAGTTTTATAGGCCCTGACTTTGCAGTCGGGGTTTATATCATGTATCCTCTCTTCCGCTACGTCCACCTTGTATTTTCCGAGTGACTTCCTGGTGGCGATTATCTGACGGTTTACGTTGGTAAGACAGACCTTGTCGTCATCGATCAGATCGATGGCGCCTATTCCGCTTCTGGCCAGAGCCTCCACCACATATCCGCCGACTCCTCCGATCCCGAATACGGCAACACGGGAAGCCGCAAGCTTCCCCATTGCTTCAACTCCGTATATCAACTGAGTCCTTGAAAACTGATTCAGCATAAAAACCTCCGGACAGTCTGACAGTTCTGACACAAACAGGCATACGCCCGTTTATCACTGTAATAATATACACTCCGTGAATTCAAAAAAACAGTAAAAAAATATCTTGACAATTTTATGTTGTGCGAAATATAATTTGATAAAAGGTATAACAAAAATCAAAACCGGCGTATCAAACTTAAACAAGGAGGAAACGAATATGTTCTATGATCACGAAGTTGCCACCCGCAAGGGAGAAAAGCTCAGTCTGTCAGAATACAAGGGCAAGGTAGTCCTTATCGTAAATACGGCTACTGGCTGCGGATTCACACCCCAGTATGAGCCGATCGAGAAATTATACAGGGAGTATCATGACAAGGGACTTGAGATCCTGGACATCCCCTGCAACCAGTTCGGAGCACAGGCTCCCGGAACCGATGATGAGATCCATGAGTTCTGCACTCTCCACTATAATACCACTTTCCCTCAGATGAAAAAGTCCGATGTAAACGGTGAAAACGAGCTTCCCCTTTACACATTCCTTAAAGCTCAGAAAGGCTTCGAGGGATTTGACGATCACGAACTGAAGTCCGTTCTCGAGAACATGTTAGGTGCTGCCGATCCCGACTGGGCATCCAAGCCGGACATCAAGTGGAACTTCACCAAATTTGTTGTTGACCGTGAAGGTAATGTTGTTGCACGTTTTGAGCCCACCGCCGATATGGCCAAGGTTGAAGAGTGCATAAAGTCTTTATTGTAAGGTGAGTATGGAAAATTTAGCAGAAAAAATAAAGAGCAGAAAGAGTGTCAGGACATTTGACACAAGACCTCTTTCGTCGGAGCACCTGAATGATATCAAAGAGTACATCAGGGACATCCCAAATCCCTTTGATATCCCGGTAGAGTTTATACTTCTGGACGCAAAGGAGTACGGGCTGAGCAGTCCCGTCCTTTCGGGCGAGCAGCTGTATGTGGCAGGCAAGGTCGAAAAGAAGCCGTATGCCGATGTGGCTTTCGGTTATTCCTTTGAAAAGCTCATCATGCATGCCTGGGATCTCGGGATAGGAACCGTCATGATAGGCGGAACCATGAAAAGGGATATGTTCGAAGCGGCTGCCGGAGTAAAGACCGGAGATATGATGCCCTGCGTCAGTCCGCTGGGATATCCCGCAAACAAAAGATCCGTCAAAGAGATCATGATGCGTAAAGGAGTCGGAGCAGATTCCCGTATTTCACCCGATAAGCTCTTTTTTAAGGATGAATGGGGAAAGGCACTTACTCCGGATGATGAGATGGCCGATATCCTCGAAATGGTAAGATGGGCGCCTTCGGCAGTCAACAAACAGCCCTGGAGGATCATCCTTAAGGACGGTATTTACCATTTCTATGAAAAGAAAGACAAAGGCTACGTAAATGAATCGACGGGCGATCTTCAGAAGACCGATATAGGTATCGCCCTGGCCCATTTTGTAATGGGCGTTGAGGATAAAGGAAAGCGTGCGGACGTCACCGTAAGCGATCCGGGACTTAATATCCCGAATGATGCGCAGTACATCGCAAGCGTAAAGATATGCTGATCAAAAGGCCGGTAACCTTTCGGTTACCGGCCTTTTTCATTTCCCCGTAAGCAATCATCCGTATCAGATACGGAAAACCTTTGACCCGTGGGCGGGAAGATCTGTCTTAAAAGTACTTCCGAGTGTATACGTCTTGCCGCTCCAAAGCTCGACTGCGGCTGTATTTTCCGTAACTCCTTCAAGTTCTTCCGGGCCAAATTCCAAACCGGCGTCTTCATCCGACAGGTTAAATACGGCAATATACTTTCCGCCTTCGGAATCATCCGCCATCCATAAAGCGAATTCTCTGCCCGCTATTTCTCTTCTGAATATCTGACGAGCGTTTCTCGAATTCCTGTGCATCCTGAGAACCTGATCGTTGGTGATCAGCTTCATCGTAAAATCATCGAAGCGTGTCATCTCTCCGCCGATCATAAGAGGAGAACGCATGATGCACCAGAGGGTCATCATGGTAATCTGCTCATCTTCCGTAAATGCGGTCCTGTTGTTCGTGTCATAGTCCTGCTTGATCGGTCCGATGGGAAGCATATCCGCATCGGGGTAATGACCCGCACCCGCATGTATGCTCCATTTTTCCGCACGTTCAAACATAGCATACAGAAGTTTCCAGTCATCCCAGAAGTCATCCGTTAT
>JAGCUO010000192.1 GCA_017962825.1 Lachnospiraceae bacterium
CTCTATGACCTGACCAGTAAGCCTCCGGGAACCATTGAGATGGAATAATTAACGAAGTCCAAAGAATGCTGTATTCATGACAATGGGGAGGACCGCTGCGTAGCAGGTGAGGTTTCAGTAAAGACTAAAAAAGGTCTTGTTGAGATATATAACCCCGGATCTTTTCCGGATTATCTCACTCCTATTGATTTTATATCAAGAAACCTTCCGGCTTACAATTATGCTTTTTATAGAATCGAGAAAATACGATGTATGTAAAAGGAATACGCTGATGGATAATTCAAATGTTGGACAGTTAATCGCAAGTGAGAGAAAAAGGTGTGGACTTACTCAAAAGGAACTGGCAGATAAACTCGCGATAAGTGATAAAACCGTTTCAAAATGGGAAACCGGAAGAGGTTTACCGGATGTGGAAATGCTTATCTCCATGTGCCGGATATTTGATATCTCTTTGAATGAACTGATCACAGGAGAACGATTCGGGGAGAATGAGGTACAGGCAAAAGCTGAGGAAAGTGTTAAAATCGTGCTAGAAGACAATTCAAAGCTGAGGAAGAGCTTGAAGACCGTATTTCTGGGCAGCGCTTTTTTGATAGCATGCTTTTTGTTCTTACTGCTTTCCCTGATCGGCACAAATATCTCGAGGTTAGGTGATTTCTTTGATATTTTTTCTATCGTATCCGTCCTGGGAATCCTGATCGCGATAAGACTTATTGGTATACGCAGAGCTGATATAAATAAGGTGTTTGATAAATGTATCCTCCCGGTAGGTTTGGCTGTTAGTCTTGTTAATCTTATCATGGCTATAAAATACAGCGCTGATGGGAAGCTGGGTTCAAATGTTGCTGTATGCCTGTTGCCTCTTTTGTATGCCGCGATCATATATATCATAGCGGTACTGATAAAAAGAAAAGAGTAGCCTTTCAGCTATTCTACACCACGTAGAGATATTCTCTCTTTCATAGGTTTATTATTTCAGAGCGCATCGTTAAGCTTGAAGTATGAAATGAAAGAGAGGTGTCTAAATATGTTTGACAGTAGTTACCATAAACCATTTCACATTGCCGGGAGCCCATCCGTTTTTCTTGATCTGGATACATTTGTCTATATTACGGTTCTTGCATTGTTCAGCTGGCTAATTGTAAGAGGAATACAGAAGAAAAAAGGAAAAGACAAGATTGGATTGGCAATGTTCGTGTCCAGGTATATGCTGATTTGTTCCGGTGTTGTCTTTCTTGCATATCTTGTTAATTTACTTTTATTCGGGAAAATGGTCCTAAACAATTGGATCATTTGTTTCCTGCCGCTGTTATATGGCGGGATAATACAATTGATCGCTTTTATTGCGGTAAAGACGAAAAAGGGGCAGATCAATAAAAAAATAGTCATTCCTGTTGCTATAGTCATTCTTTTGTTGATCTGGTATCACCTTCCGGTGAACCTTTCGTATCATTATGCAGCAGTTGACAGCTCAGAAAAGACTGTAGAAGTGGATGTTTACGGGAAAGTCTTTAAAAAGCTTATCGGTAACAGCAGAAAAGAGTTCATAGTGTCTATTCCGTCTTCGCGGATCCGGACGATTGAACTGAATGTATCAGAAAAGGATTTTGCTTCCGAGGATCTAACGCACAAAAGCAAGGCCCCCGATGATCTGTTTTATTATCAGACGGAAACTATAGACGGTATTACCTATCGTCTGAGGATCAACGCTAATCAGAGCGTGATCGAATACGAAGAATATAACAGCAATGGATATAGTTATTCTCTCAGAAAGACAGGGCGATGGATAATTACAGACAGATGATCTATGGGGAGGATTTTTGTTGGTATGAAGCTGATCTATATAGTTTATCCTATATTGCTTGTTGTTCTTTTCTGGGGAGCAAAGTTTTTTAAGCCGAGAGAATTCAATGAGGAAGCATTTTCATTGAGGCAGATGAAGGCCATTCAGGGTTTTGTGGCCCTTCTTATCATGTTCCATCATTGCGGGCAGAAAACCAGCGCGTCCTGGATAGACAAGAAATTCTATATCGGCGGCCTTGACATGTTTGTGGAGATAGGCTTTGTTCTGGTTACCTTCTTCACGTTCTGTTCCGGTTACGGATTATATAAAAGCTTCAAGAGCAAGCCCGATTATCTGAACAGGAATTATCTTCTGAAGCGCATATTTCCCATTATCGTATTGGGCTATATCGTCACATGGCTCTATCTTCCCTGCAGATATCTTCTCGGGGAGAAGATCAGCGGGAAGCAGCTTTTCTATTATCTGAGCGGGATCAAACTCTGCAATCCGAACGGCTGGTATGTATGCGTTATTCCGTTTTTCTACCTGTGCTTCTTCCTGGCCTTCAAATACTGCAAAAATGAAAAACTCGCATTGTCCATCGTTCTTATCTTTACTGTTGCCTACCAGCTCCTCGGTACGTCTGTCAACCATAATGACTGGTGGATAACCGGAGAATGGTGGTTTAACTCCATCCATCTTTTTGTAGTAGGTGTATTCTTCGCGATGTTCGAAGATAAGATAGTACCCCATATCAAAAAGTACTATATAGTTTATCTGATCCTCGGTGCAGTCCTTGTATTTGGCGGATACAGATTCTGGAAATATGCAAGAAGTGCCTTCTCATATTACGGAGAAAACTGGAATGCGCCCGACACCATACTCAGAAGGCGGCTCACTTTGGCAGGTGACATCTGGTTCTCGTCAGCTGTTGTATTCTTATCTTTCCTTCTGAGCATGAAGATCCGTGTCGGCAACAGATTCCTCGATTTCATGGGAAAGATTACCCTGGAGTTCTATCTGATC
>JAGCUO010000193.1 GCA_017962825.1 Lachnospiraceae bacterium
TACCAAAGAATGCATCCGGTAAGCTCCCCGCAATCGCAGTATCCGGGCCGTTTGGTGCAGTTAAGGAACAGTGTTCAGGTCTCTATGCTCAGACCATGGCTGAGAGGGGATGTCTTACAATAGCGTTTGATCCTTCATTTACAGGTGAAAGCGGTGGGCAGCCAAGATATATGGCATCTCCTGATATCAATACAGAGGATTTTATGGCTGCTGTTGATTTCCTGTCACTTAACGATAGGGTTGATCCCGACCGTATCGGCATCATCGGTATCTGCGGATGGGGAGGACTGGCAATCAATACAGCAGCTCTTGATACGAGAGTGAAAGCAACGGTTGCATCTACCATGTATGACATGACCAGAGTGAATGCAAACGGATACTTTGATTCTGAGGACAGCGAAGAAGCCCGTTACGAAAAGAAGAAGGCTATGTGTGCCCAGAGAATTGAGGATCTTAAGTCCGGAGAGTACAAGCTTGGCGGTGGCGTAGTAGATCCACTTCCTGAGGATGCGCCATTCTTTGTAAAGGATTATCACGATTACTACAAGACAGACCGTGGTTATCATGCACGTTCTCTTAACTCAAACGGGGGATGGAATGTGACCGGATGCGAATCCTTCATGAATCAGCCGATCCTTAAGTATTCGAATGAAATCAGAAGTGCGCTTCTTCTCATCCATGGTGAAAAGGCTCATTCCTGCTATTTCTCAAAGGATGCTTATGCAGATATGATAGGAGACAGCAAATATACTGAGAATAAGGAACTGATGATCATCCCGGGAGCATCCCATACCGATTTGTACGACGGCGGTGAAAAGAAGGTCATCCCGTTTGATAAGATACAGAGCTTTTTTGAAGAGTATCTGAAATAAGGAGGAGCGTCATGAGCAAAGTACTTGTAATATCAACAAGCCTGCGGGCAAAGAGCAATTCAGATATCCTGGCGGAAAGACTTGTGGCCGGCGCAAGGGATGCAGGTCATGAAGTAGAGCATATCAGCCTCAAGGACAAAACCATAGGATTCTGCATTGGGTGTCTTGCCTGTCAGAAAACACAGAAATGTGTGCTGAAGGATGATGCAATAGAAATAGCAGAAAAGGTAAAAGAAGCCGATTCACTGGTCTATATAACGCCTATCTATTATTACGAGATGAGCGGCCAGATGAAAACTCTGCTTGACCGGTTGAATCCGCTGTTCCAATCTGATTATGAATTCCGTAAGGTTTATATGATGTCTGTAGCCGCTGAGGATGAAGAGTTTGTCCCGGAAAGAGCAGAGAACGGACTCAAGGGTTGGATAGAATGCTTTGGAAAAGCCGAGTTTGCCGGATCACTTTTCTGCGGTGGAATTAACGAAGCCGGAGAAGCAACCGGAAAGACTGAGGAACTTGATGAAGCTTATCAATTCGGAAGATCCATAGGATAGCTCGAGGGAAGAGTATTACTGCTGTCCATATCCCAGAATTAGCGGGATATGGACGGATTTTTTTTCGTCAGCTCATGACTTCTGGAGAGGTTGTGAGCCCGGAGCTTTTTTTGATGCCATGAAAAACGGGAACTTGGAGAAATGAAACTGGAAGATTTTTTACGTCAGAATAATTTGTAACTTTGACTGAGTTATGATTTCGCATTTTTAGAAGATAACAGTCCGGTTCATCTTTTTTGTATGGTCTAAAACCATCGCAAACCCGCATGAATAGATCACTTGACAAGAATTTTCAAGGGGGGGGTATAATGAGTGCTGGTTTGTCATAGAGGCATACCGATAATTTATTTAGAGGGGATTATAGAAATGGCCAAAAAGATTGAACAAGAATTTGCTTTTAATGATGCAAGGTACGCAATGGATGTCAAAAAAACCGCTGAAGAGGATCTTGTTAAATGTAAAAGCGGATTAAAATGGGTTTTGATTGCACAGGCAGCTTTTATAGGTGCTATTGCATTAAATTCGTCAGAAATTATTAACTACCCGAATGTTAATGCTGCATTGATTGGGATTGGTATCAGTTTTACTGTGGCTCTTATTTTAAGTATTATAGCGTTTCATAAATGCGGCGGAATAAATAAAGTTTGGGGCTCGGTTTCAAATGTTATAAAGAAAATTGCTAAATTAGGATGGCTTATTTTGCCCTTCCCTATAGACATTGTTACAGGACTTACATTCATGTTGGTCGGATATATATATGTGCCTATTTTTCTTATACTTTTCCCAATTCTTACTTATTGGATAAATAAAGCACACCTTAAGAAACAGATCAAAGAAGCGAACAAATATCTTCAGTATTGTGATCCGGTGACAAGTGTCGAAGCATAATTGATTTTTGGTATTAAACGATCGGCAACTGCTGAATTAACAATGGACAAAGCGAACGGGAATATCTCCGATTCGCTTTGTCCATTTTTTGCATTAGTAATTTACTGTTGAGTGGATTCGATGCCGATCTTTTATAAAAAATGGTTGACAATTACAACTAATGTAATTATCATTTAAATCCACAGGAGGATATTCAGTGGATAAAGTAAAGTTATTTCGAGAAAGTACCAGAGAATTAGAACGAAATCTTGAGAGTATAAACAATTCCGATTGCTGCGCGTGTAATGTAAATACGGCTCAATGCTTTCTTGTTGTTGAGATAGGCAGAAAACCCGGAATATGTGTAAAAGAACTTGCTGAAATTCTTAAGATGGATAAAAGTGCTGTGAGCAGATCGGTAGAAGAACTTGTTCAAAAAGGATATGTTTTGCGAGAGCCCTCACAGAAAGATCGCAGAGCTGTTGTACTTAATCTCACCGATGATGGGATGGCCAGATTCAATAAAATCGAAAATGATATGTATTTGATGTTTAAGAATGTATTCTCTATGATCCCGAAGGAAAAAAGGGATCAGGTTCTGGATGCATTAAACATTTATAATGAAGCAATAGTAAAAGCGAAGGTGAAGTGTTGTGATCAGAAAAATGATTGATGATGATTGGGAGAGTGTATCTGAGATTTACAAGCAGGGATTAGAAGAAGGAACGTCTACATTTAATACAGAATGTCCCGGCTTTGCAGAGTGGAACGATGGCCATTTGAAGGATTGCAGATTTGTGTATGAAGAAGATGGTAAAGTCGTAGGATGGATCGCACTCAGTCCCACATCGAGCAGGTCCGCATATAGAGGCTGCGTTGAGATGAGTGTATATGTAGACAGAGATTACAGGGGACATGGTGTAGGAACAGCTCTGGTAAATACGATCATCAAAGAGGCTGAGAAAGACGGATATTGGAGTATTTATTCAGCGATATTTTCAATTAATAAAGCAAGCATAGCCTTACACAAAAAGTGTGGCTTCAGAGAGATAGGCTACAGAGAAAGGATCGCCCAAGACCGTTTCGGAAAATGGCAAAATACAACTCTTATGGAGTATAGAGCCTCATAAAACGTTGAAAGAGTAAGAAACTGCAGGAATTGGAGAAAACCTTGTTTCCGTAGAAGGTGGTATACAGATGTTAGAAATAAGAGTATGTGATAATTACGAAGCAGCAAAAAGCCTGATCCTGGATTATTCGAAAATAAAGGGTGCGGAAGCCTGCTTTGTATCCCTTGATAAAGAACTGGCAGATCTCGAGGGCTTTTATAAAGACGGAGCATTGTTGCTCGGATATGAAGAAAATAACCCCATTGCTACAATTGCCATCAGGAAGATGGATGATAATGTTGCCGAAGCAAAGAGGTTATACATAAATCCTGACAGCAGAGGCCGGGGCTATGCAAGACATATGCTTAATGCGATGCTGGATAAATGTCGTGATCTGGGATTTGGTGAGGTCCGCTTTACCACGAAGCCTGAGGTGATGAGCATAGGTTATGCCCTGTATAAGAGGATGGGGTTCGAGGAACTCGAGAATAATGCAGGAACGGTATTGATGAGGATGGTATTCTAAAATATCATTGAAATAATATCCCATTCATTTTAAAATATAGATGAGCAAAGGCGCTTGAAGATTTTCTTCAGGCGCCTTTTTGTGTTTCGAATGTAAAGGGGAAATGTATGGGGAAAATGATCTTACTTAACGATTATCTTTACGACGGTAATACTGTTCTTAAGATATTGCATGAGTTTTATGCGGATCTGAAGGAGTCTGCGATCAGGGAGCAGAACGGTGTGGATCTTGTTCACAGCAATATACTTCTGCAGCATATGGAACTCCTTCGGCATAACGACTTTCTGACATCACAGTCTCAGCGTATCAGAGAGTTTTATAAGTATATGGCGAAGCAATATCCTTTTCTGGCATTTACATTCAAAGGCAGGATAAAGTCACTTATACGACTTGAAGAGAAGATCAACGGCAACATCGTAGATTACATCTATGAGTATTATCTGGAAAAGAAGTGCTTCCCAACGGAATCCGAGATCAAGAGCAGAATAGGAAGAATAAGAGACTTGATCGCATATAGGATAGTCCTGTCTCTTCCGAAATGTCACATAGGTCCCGGAGAAGACATTCACGAAAGAGAAGTTAACTACCTGTATGAGATTGCGAATAATCTTCCGGGTTTTCTCGAAGAGAAGGGATTCAGTCCCGAACTGAGCGGAAAAGAGGGTTGGAGGATGTCTGAGAAAATGAATATGCAGGTACGCCCGTTCTACCGGGATTACATTCTGAATCCCAGTCTTCCGGGTTATCAGTCTCTTCACATATCCTTCTACGATAATCTTTCGCGCAGCGATCTTGAAGTGCAGCTTCGTACAAAGGAAATGGATGATTATGCCGAGATAGGTCTTGCGAACCATCTGGGATATGAGGAACGTCAGAAAAAAGATCATGCCAGGCGGGACGAGATCCCGGTTGGGATGAACAAGTTCTTTGATGAGGCTTACGAGAGGGTGATGCAACTCCAAAAACTGGATTTTGCCAAGATAGACGTAAACATGTTCGGAGCTGTGACTAACCATCTGATCAACGACGGATGCGGTTTGTACAAAGGACGACTGATCCTTCCTTATGAACATTTATCAAGGTTTCAAAATGACCTTATCGATTAGTAAAGGAGGCAACGGATTATGGCAGCATTTGACAGGATCAAATCAGGAATACCTGAGATGGACGATGCGCTGGACAATATACGTCTTGGTGATAATGTGGTGTGGCGTGTGTCGGATCTGTCACGGTTCAAGCTCTTTATGGAGCCTTATGTTGAGCAGGCTGTTAAGGATAAGCGCAATATCATATATTTCAGATTTGCAAGTCACGAGCCTCTCATTGACGAAAGACCTGAAGTGAAGACCGTAAAGATACCTTTGTCTCACAGGTTTGAGACTTTCACTGTGGATATCCACAATGTTATTGAGAAGGAAGGCTACGATGCATTTTATGTATTTGACTGTCTGTCCGAGCTTCAGACGGCGTGGGCGACCGATCTTATGATGGGAAACTTTTTCAAGGTCACATGCCCTTTCCTTTTTGTTTTGGATACAGTCGCTTTCTTTCCGATAATCAGGGGTAAGCACTCTGTTCATGCGATTAACAAGATCCTGGATACGACACAGCTTTTTATCGATGTGTATTCCGATGATAAGAACATCTATGTGCGTCCGCAGAAAGTATGGAACAGAGATTCATCCACTATGTACCTGCCGCACACATATGAACCGGAAACCGGAGCATTTAAGCCGATTCTTGACGGTGTTAAATCCAGCAGATTCTATCAGACCCTGGGGAATTCTCAGCGCTCTTCCGAAGAGCAGTTCTCCGATTCATGGGATCTGTTCTTCAACCATACAAGGATATCCTATGAGAGTGGAGAGGATATCACCGAAGAATGCTCCAGGATGTGCAATATCATGATGACCCGAGACGAGAAGATGAGACTGATGGTAAAGAGTAATTTTACACCGGATGACTACTTTGCCGTAAGAGATCACATGATCGGTACCGGACTGATAGGCGGAAAGGCCTGCGGAATGTTGCTCGCCAGAGCAATCATAAGGAACAGAGAACCGGATATTGCCGAATGTCTTGAGCCGCATGATTCATTCTATGTGGGTTCCGATCTGTATTACACTTATATAGTTGATAACGGTTTGTGGGATCTCCGCGTCAGGCAGAGGACGGAGGAAGAATACTTTTCTCTGGCGGATACGTTTGCGGACAAACTCATGGATGGTGAATTTTCTTCCCAGATGCGGGAACAGTTTCTTCGAATAATCGAGTACTACGGGCAGGATCCGTATATCATAAGATCCAGCAGTATTCTGGAAGACGGCTTCGGGAACGCTTTTGCGGGGAAGTATGAGTCCGTCTTCTGTGTTAACAGAGGAACGATTGAGGAACGCCTTGCGGAATTTGAGAAAGCGATAAAGACAGTATATGCAAGTTCCATGAGTCTTTCCGCATTAGATTATAGGAAAAGACGAGGGCTCGATAAACGTGATGAGCAGATGGCTCTTTTGATCCAGCGTGTTTCCGGATCATATTACGGCTCATACTATATGCCCTGTGCTGCAGGTGTAGGATATTCATACAGCCCTTACAGGATCATGAAGGAATCGGATCCTTCTGCGGGAATGTTAAGACTTGTCATGGGACTTGGAACGTCTGCAGTGGACAGGACAGAAGGATCTTACCCGCGCATAGTAAATCTCGATATGCCGGAAAGGTCTTCTTATTCATCTTCTGCCGATAAACATAAATTCTCACAGGGTAAAGCCGAAGTCATAAATGTCGCATCTCACGCACTCGAGAAATTAAGTTACGATGAGCTGGAATCCTCTATTCCGAAGTATCTTGAGAAGATCCTTCTGGAACACGATCATGATGCGGAATATTTTCTAAGGGAGACCGGACGGTCCGGAGAGGTAAAGTTCATATCATGTAAAGGACTCGTTTCCAACGGAAGTCTCATGGATCAGATGAGGAGAATGCTTCACTGTATTCAGGATGAATACGATTACCCTGTTGATACCGAGTTTACGATCAACATATCAGATAACGGCGAATATTCCATCGACCTTCTTCAATGCCGTCCTCTTCAGATACAAAAAACATCTTCAGGATCGGTAATACCTGATGATATCCCGAAAGAGCACATCCTGCTTGAGAGCAAAGGTGCTTCAATGGGCATGTCTCGAACAAGTACTCTCGATATAATTGTTTACGTGGATCCTGTAAAATATTACAACATGCCTTACAAGGATAAGCCTGCCGTTGCACGACTCATCGGAAAGCTCAACTGGCACTACAGAGATCTTAAGAAACATATGATGCTTATAGTTCCGGGACGCATCGGTACTACGTCACCCGAACTTGGAGTGCCGACTTCTTTTGCTGATATAAGTGCTTTTGAGGTTATATGTGAGACAGAAGAATCCAAGGCAGGATATAATCCGGAACTGTCTTACGGAAGTCACATCTTCCAGGATCTGGTTGAAGCGCAGATTTTATATACTGCGGTATTTAATAACTCCGGTACGTTAAGATTTGCTCCGGATATTCTAAACGGATGCCCTGATCTGATAAGTTCTTTTGAAGATGCGGTCATGCTTGCGGATATAGTTCATGTATATGATGTATCAGGTGCGCAGAGCAGGGTGTATAACGACATATCAAATGAGCATCTGGTCATTACCTGCTAATCTATGCAGATATTGTTATATCAATAATATTTCTTTTTGAAGTCGTTCCAACCGGCTGATTCTCTGACACCCTTGTACATGTCGTTTTCTGCGAACTGCGCAAGCATTTTTGCACGCATTGTTTCTGCAAGTGAGGGATCCACTTCTCGGAATCCTATGTGCTCATAGAGATCTGACTTCATATAATCAGTCAGAGTATCCGTATGTGATATCAGTAATTCAATGTACTCAAGAGCTTTCTCGTTATCTTTCATTGAAAGAGCAAGCTCAAGTCTGCCTGCGTTCGAATGATATATTCCCATTTCGAAAAGTTCGGATAAAGCGCTTTCTTTCTCAATAAATTTTTCTGCTTTTTTATAGTCTCCTGTTTTGGATGCAGTAAGGAAAAGCTCGTGGAAGAGAACCGACATGTTCTGATAACCGGCATACAATGCTTCTTCCATTGCTTTAAATGCCTCCTCATACCTGCCTTTTCCTGAATAAATGGTAGCAAGTTTCCTTTTTTTCTCCGGACTTTCATCAGGGAAAAATCTCAGGCAGTTTTCGGCCTCGTCATAATTCTCCTTGCTGATATAGAATCCATAGAGAGCATCTGCCGCATGGCGTTTTATATTTGCATCTTCGCTTCTGAGGAGATTCTCAAAGCAACTTATGATCCAATCTTCATATTTGGATCTGTCCTCTGCAAAGAACAAGCTTCTTCCGTAAAGGATTGATGCAAGAGAAAGCGTCAAGGCTTCTGCGTTGGGATATTCCTTGACTATATCCTTCATTTTCTGAAATACAGTATCAAGGCTTTCAGTATTAAACATCGCATATATATCGTTAATGATATTTGATATTTCAATATCGGAAAGGTTGTCTTTAAAAGAAAGAAGCTCATCCAGTGATATTCCAAGAAGTCTTGCGATCGGTGCAAGAAGTGTTATATCAGGCATCGAAGCTCCGCTTTCCCATTTGTTGACAGCAGGGGCTGAGACACCGAGTTTGTTTGCCATTTCCTCCTGAGTCATATTCTTTTCTTTTCTGTATTTTCTGATTACTTCATTTATCTGCATGTTTATTTTCCTTTATTCGAATAGGTATTGTTTTCAAGTTACAACGTCATTATATCTGTGAAATATCCGATAATGTAGTGAGTCTTCATTAACTTTTAATTTGATTTATTAACCATTGCTCATGTATGCTTGTAGCTAGTTGTTTTTTTATAATCAACCTCATAAGACAGGTGGAATCTCGTGTACAAGGAGGTGTGGAAATTGAATGTAGAAATGCTGTACAGACCCGGTGAGGAAGTAATAGAAACAGACAGACTTATAATGCGCAGGTTAAGACCGGAAGACTATAAGGCGATGGCTGCATGGGATATGGATGAGCGGGTTTACAAGTACTTGATGAACAACGCATGCAAGTCTCCCGAAGATCCGCTTGTCTGGCTTCCGAAGAAAGACCCTGCATCAAAGATCAATATACTGATGCTGGTTATTGATAAAGAGGACGGTCATGCAGTCGGGACATACGCATTAAATCATGTCGTCGACAGAGATGTATGGACATTATCCTATGTTAACCGGTTTGATGATTGGGGGAAGGGCTACACTACGGAAGGCATGAAGGCTTTCATGGATCATGCTGTCAAAGTCTATGGAGCACACACTTTTGAGGGCGAATGTGCCAAAGAAAATGTGGGTAGTGCTAAGGTACTTCAGAAACTTGGAATGGTGTATGATCACAGCTCTTCATATACCAAGAATGATGGAAGTGCAACTTTTGAATCGGATGTTTATGTTCTGAATAATATAGTTAATAGATGTGAGGAATAAAATGAAATTTAGAAATGCAATCTTAAGATACTTTACCATGATCTTTAGTCTGATCATGATAGCGGGCTGCGGAACGGCACCGGCTGAAGTGACAGAAACGGAAAACGCAGCCGAGGAGAGTGTAACTTCCGATAATGCTCTGGCGGGAACTGAATCCGATATATCCGATTTTAGCGTATCACCTGATGTGAAGGTTGTCGGCCTGGGAGAAGCAAGTCATGGTGTGGCAGAGTATCAGGTAATGAAGGCAGAAGTATTTAAGGCCTTGGTCAATAATAACGGGTGCCGTACTTTTATCATAGAGGGAGACTTCGGAGGGTGTCTTAAAGTAGATCAGTATATTAACGGCGGAACCGGAACCGCTGAAGAAGCGGCAGGAGAAATAGGTTTTGGAATATATCGCACACAGGAAATGGCAGATCCTCCATCGCAGGATACGACTGCTTAGGCGAACGCCTGGCGGAAAAGCTTGGAGACGGTTACTATTCTATAGGAACCGATGCACAGGAAACCGAGTTTAATTCTCAGATGGATTCAGGGGAGTTTGAGGTTTTGAGTGTAACTAATTCAAATGATCTGAATGCATTGGCTGAAGACTCGGAGGATTATTACTTTGTTGATTTTGCAGGAGCCGGATCGGATGATTCATGGGATCAGATTCTGGGAAGCAAGCAATGTGTAGTAACCCTTAACGTGGGATTACCTGAGATGATGCTGAATATAAAAACTTCTTATACCGTAAAGATCATTCCCAAAGACACATATGACGGAATGATAGTATTTTATGATGTAAATCCTACTACCTTACTCGGTAAATAATGGTAAAATACTTATAAGGCATAAGCGAACTCAGAATTTAGTAAGGAGGTATACAATATGGAATTTACGACAGATGTTTTAAGTGTATTTGATAAAAAATGGGCTCTTCTCACCGCAGGAGACAGCACAAAATTCAACACCATGACTATAAGCTGGGGCGGACTAGGAACCATATGGGGAAAGCCCGTTGCAACGGTTTATGTAAGAACATCCAGATATACATATGATTTTATGGATTCAAATGAATTCTTTACTGTAAGCTTTTATCCTGAAGAATATAAACAGATCCTCGGTGTTCTGGGTTCCAAATCCGGAAGGGATATGGACAAGATGAAGGACTCCGGACTTACACCTGTCAGTGCGGGGAAATCCATGTCCTTCAAAGAAGCTGAGATCACACTCGTATGTAAGAAGATGTTTAAGCAGGAACTTGATGTAGCAAATATGCCCGCGGATGTGGCAAAGGCCATGTATGAGGGACAGGCTCCTCATGATATGTTTATTGGAGAGATCGTGGATATTATCAGAAAAGATTGAGGATACGGTCATATGTCTGAATTCAAAGATAAGGTAGTGGTGATCACAGGCGGGGCAAGCGGCATAGGTAAATGCATTGCCGAAGAGTTTGGCAGGCAGGGAGCGATCGTTGAGATTATCGATAAAGCTCCCGGAGATCATTATGTCGGTGACATATCCGATAAGAAAGTATTGGAAGACTTTGCAGACGGCGTGATAAAAAAGCATGACCGGATAGATATACTTGTCAATAATGCCCTTCCCCTGATGAAGGGAATTGATGAGTGTACATATGAAGAATTTGAGTATGCTTTGGCTGTGGGCGTTACGGCTCCTTTTTATCTTGCGAAGCTGTTTGCCGGGAAGTTTTCAAATGGCGGTTCTATAATCAATATCTCTTCTTCCAGAGACAGAATGAGTCAGCCGCAGACCGAGAGTTATACAGCTGCAAAGGGTGGAATAGCAGCACTTACACACGCTTTGGCAGTGAGCTTATCCGGAAAAGTGAGAGTAAATTCGGTTTCTCCCGGATGGATTGACACTTCGTATAAAGTATATGAGGGACCGGACGCTGTTCAGCAACCTGCCGGAAGAGTGGGCAATCCAATGGATATCGCAAATACGGTGTTATTCCTATGCTCCGAGAAGGCAGGATTTATAACCGGTGAAAATATCTGCGTGGATGGAGGCATGACTAAGGTTATGATCTATCACGGGGATAACGGATGGAACCTCGAGATATAAATTGAACATGAAGATACCATATTCCGAAGAATCCGGGCTTTGGTGACAAAATACCCCCTGCCGTCAGGTGTTGACAGCAGGGGGTGTATTTATTATTTAAAGGAATCTGCTCTGTTTACAAATTCTTTGCCTGCATCGAATGTGGTGATCTCAGCATTCGACAGATCACCTTTTCCATCATAGCGGTAAAAGCGTCCGCTTTCAGCAATGAACTCGAGGATGCAGTAGTCTTCATCATCCACACCATTCGGATAATACTGCTCATCCCCTTCGTTCCATAGGAGCTCTCTATATTCTTTTTCAAAATGTACTACTACTTTTCCGAAAAGACAGATTGCTTCAAAAGATTCGTCATCGGAAAAATACAGACAGGCTTTCTCGTTCTTGAGGAGGCTTTGTATGTGTGAAGAACTTGTATTGGTGGAAGTTAAGTGCCTGCCCAATCCTTTATGCCATGTGCAGAAAATCCTGCGGATATTTTGTCTGCCGAGTTCATCGGTGTATCCGATAGATGCAAACTGTGAGCGGTCTATAAGATTCATGATTTCATCTATAGTCATATTGCTTCCTTTCATTTCCTGGGACTGTGTTCCGACTTTTCGAGATTATCAAGGATCCTGTCCAGATACCGGTCCATCATCTGTACTTCCTTCTGAGAGAAATCCCTATAGAAGATAGAGTTCATTTTCTCCGACACTTCATCATATTTGTCCTGAAGATTTCTCGCCTTTTTGGTCAGCACGATCAGAGACTGCCTCTTGTCTGATTCGGCAGCTTTCTTCCTTATGAGTCCTGCTTCTTCCATACGCCCCAGCATTACCGTGAGAGTATTTTTGGCCAGTCCGGTTTTCTGGGAAAGCTCGACGATGGGTACTTCATCTTTTTGCCACAGTACATAGAGAATACGTCCCTGGGGACCGTTGAATTCCTCTACGCCGCTGTCCTGAAGAAGGCGCTGGAAAATGCGTGCCTGTACCTGTTTGATCTGTGATATTAAAAAGCCTGTTCTTGATTCCATATTGCCTCCGGAGCATATATGATCTGCACCTTGATAGTACTATATAGAACTAAATTCTGTCAAGGTTCTATATAGAACTAATTTTGCTTGATCAATTGAGTAATTAAACTCCGAATGTATATGATATAATCTCGTAAATGCTTTTGAAAGGAATTTTTGTTATGAAAACAATCGGACTTATCGGCGGTATGAGCTGGGAGAGCACCATACCTTACTACAGGATCATAAATGAAGAGGTCAAAGAAAAACTGGGAGGACTTCACTCGGCAAAGATCGTATTATACAGTGTGGAATTTGACGAAATCGAAAAGTGTCAGTCTTCAGGTGAATGGGAAAAGAGCGGCGAGATACTCGGAAATGCAGCTAAAGGAATAGAAAACGCCGGTGCGGATTTTATCCTCATATGCACTAATACAATGCATAAGGTGGCTCCGCAGATTGCCTCCATGATAAATATACCTATCGTACATATCTCTGATGCAACGGCGGATGAACTTGAAAAAAGGAATATCAAAACCGTCGGATTACTCGGAACCAAGTACACCATGACTCAGGATTTCTATAAGCAAAGACTGATCGAAAGAGGAATCAATGTGGTCATACCAGATGAAGAAGGTATTGATACGGTTAATTCGATTATTTACGATGAGCTTTGTGTAGGCATGATCGAGGATTCATCCCGTGAAAAATACAAGAAGATTATTGCAGATCTGACCGATAAAGGTGCCGAAGGTGTGATCCTGGGATGTACGGAGATCGGACTTCTTATCGGGCAGTCGGATGTCAGCATTCCTGTATTTGACACAACTGTCATTCATGCAAAAAGAGCCGCTGAACTTGCAATGGAATAAAATGTGTTGACAAAATGTGCGGCCCGGACTTATACTGACAAAAATAATTTTATGAAAGCGAAACTATGATACAGATTAAAATGCCCACAACCGATATGCTTAACGTGGCGACCGTGAATTCTAATGTTCAGGGGTCTGATTGTGTTATGCATGATGAGGGCGTTATTAATTGTAGAGTGTAGTGACCGCTGTACAACAGATACCGCAACAAAGCCTCATCAAGCGCAGACTTGATGGGGCTTATTTTTCGGAGGTGGATATGAGGATTAAAGAACGAATATACAAGTTGCCTGATGGGAGGGAAATCACAATAAAAAGTGCCGGGCCCGAAGATGCGCTTAAGACGAAGCTCCACAGAGAAAAAGTTAGCGGTGAAACTCACTATTTGGCAAGAGAACCGGAGGACGGGCCGTGGAATCTTGAAATGATCAGAGCGAGATTTGAGAATATTTCAAATGATGACAGAGAGTTTATGGTAAATGCCTTCCTTGGTGATGAATTGATCGGTGAACTGGGTATTACTACGGTAAGACCTCACATCAAATATCTGCACCGCGCATATCTGGGGATGTCTATTCTACAGGAATATACCGGAATGGGACTTGGAAGTTTTATGATGGCAATTGCACTTGAACAGGCCAAGGCAAACGGATATGAACAGGTAGAGCTTGGCGTTTACAGTGATAATGCAAGAGCTCGTCACATGTATAGTAAAATGGGATTTAAAGAGTACGGGATCAATCCGAGAGCCTTTAAATTGCCTGACGGAACATACATCGATGAGATCATAATGGCATATATTTACGAGTGAGGAGGAGAAAAACGTGTTAAAAGATTTCTATGATGACAAAACGGACGCCATAGTAGATATAAGACATTTCTATGGGGAGAAGAAACAGATTCTTGATAAGTGTCTGATCCTTTTTTCAAAACAGATATACGAGTATATCCTGAAAGAATATGATTGTGAGCAGATCGGAAATCTTGGCGCATGCAACGGGGATATTCCTATATATGCTTTTGAACATAAAGGTGAAAAGATAGCATTTTACCTGACAATGATCGGATCTGCACTTGCTTCCGGGCTTTGCTATGAAGTACATTGGCAGACCGGTGCAACGAAGTTCATAATGTTCGGATCCTGCGGAAGCCTGGATGCGGATAAGACGAAGGGAAAATATATTATCCCTACGGAAAGCTACAGAGGTGAGGGAGCATCATTCTATTACGCACCCGCTTCGGATTACATTGAGATCAAAGGTGCGGATAAGCTTGAAGAGATATTTAAAGAGTTAAAAGCACCATATGTCAAAGGCAGAGTATGGACAACTGATTCCATGCTCAGGGAAACCAAAGGACTTGTTGCCGCCAGAAAAGAAGAAGGGTGCATAGCGGTTGAGATGGAGGTTGCGGGAGTTCAGGCGATATGCAATTTCTACGGACTCAGCCTTTATGATTTTCTTGAAGCGGGAGATGTTCTGGCAGACAGCGGATATGAAGTGGAAGGCCTTCACTCTGCAAACCACGATGTGGGGAAGTTCCACATTGCACTTGAGATTGCCGAAAGAATTTGATCAAAAAGTGAGGTAACTTAATATGAGATGTAATATAGAAACCGACAGACTGATACTCAGAAATCTGGTACCGGAAGATTATGAAGCTGCTTTTAAATGGTGCGGAGATCCCGAGGTTAACGAATATATGATATATCCTCTTTATCATAATGCAGAGGATGTAAAAACATGGATTGAAACTTTGAATCCTGATGATCCTGATGATTACGACCTGGGAATCGTACTGAAGGAAACCGGTGAGCTCATCGGAAGCGGCGGACTTGTCTACAGACCTGAAAAGGATGCGTGGCTGATAGGATATAACATCAGGAAAGACTGCTGGGGCCACGGTTATGTCGTTGAGGCTATGCAGGGAATCATAGATCACATCAGCAAAACCAGAAAGATTCGTGCGATCATGGGTGATTTTGCCGTAGAAAACCATAAAAGTCAGCGCGTAATGGAAAAGCTGGGCATGCACTATCTGCAGGATTACGAATATGAGAAACTTGACGGAAGCAGAAAATATGTAGCCAAGATGTTTATCAGAGAATTCTGAATCAAAAACGGAGGAGCGATTCGCTCCTCCGTTTCTTCGTTATACTGTTTCGAATTTTTGTGTACTTTCATCCAGCTGTTTGGTAACATCGTTGTTTTGATCCATCGCTTCGTTGATTCCCTGGATCTCACCGACGATCTCGGTAGCTGCCGTCGCGGACATGTTGATCGCAGTAGAGCTTTCCTGAACGGAATTGGAAATTGCGGAGATACGGTCGGACATTTCATCCATTACGGAATTCAGGTTGTCTGCTTTATCGGAGAACTGCATGAGCATCTCGTTAATGAGCTCTGCAGTCTCTTCATATTTCGTTCCAGTCTCAACGAATGCATCATAATCGGACAGAACATTTTCATTAATGAATTTGATAACAAGATTTGCGTTATCAGCAAGATCCTTAACCGCTGTGGTAACGCGAGTGGAGATCTGCTGAATGTTTCCTGCTGTCTCTCTGGAGCTGTCAGCAAGAGTACTGATCTCGGTAGCAACAACGGAGAATCCTCTTCCTGCTTCACCGGCTCTGGCTGCTTCGATGGAAGCGTTAAGTGCAAGCAGGTTCGTCTTGCTGGCAATATCAAGGATTTCATTGGTCAGTTCATTGATCTGGTTAACCTGTTCGGACTCTTTGACGGATGCTTCCAATACATTGGAAAGCTCTTCCATTCTTGCACCGGTACTTTCCTTCTTAACGGTAGCTTCTTTCTTGATCGCGTCTGCGGAAAGCTTGATCTCATTTGCCTTACGGGTTCCGGATTCGACTTCGTTGTTGATGTCTCCGGTTGCTTCACGGACAATATCAAGCTGATCTGTTAATTCTCCGGCAGCAGAAGCTACGCTGTCCATTGACGCTGCCAGCTCTTCCATGGCTGCGGAAGTGTTGGTAACGTTGTCCGATGCGCTTCTGATCTTTTCAATCATGCTTTTGGATGAAGCGGTGAGAACCGAAGAACCGGACTTAACATCCTTGATAACTTCCTGAAGTGTAGCTATAAACTGGTTGATGCCTTGCGATATGATGGCAAGTTCAGTGCTGGTTTTAGTCTTGATACGGGCGGTAAGGTCTCCCTTTCCGTGGTTGATATTGGAAATAATAACATCGAGTTCGGAGGAAATACCCTGAATTGTCTTATTGATACGGAAGTAGGTAAGTATGAAGCTTGCGACGATAAGAACAAGTACGATTGCCATAACTACGTAACCCTTCATGGAAACGGATTTGACGTAACCTTCCAGGTATGCACGGAAACCTACATTGAGCTGCATGATACCGTCGTTAACGGCGGTCAGCGCTTCTTTGGAAGCTCCGAGATTGGTACCATAATCAGTGGAAACGTAGCTTATCGCACCCATGAGATCGTTTCTCAGAATGCAATCTTTAAGGTTTTCGGCCGTACCTATATAGGATTCGACATTTGAACGCAGGGTGGCAACACGGTCAGCTCCATCGGGAAGGTTTCCTATAAGTAAGCAATCATCCAAATAATCCACTTGAACTTTAGCATCTGCTATAGCAGCATCCATGTCTGCAAATTCTGCAGCGGTTATAACGGTTCCGCCCTCCATCTGTCCGAGATTTTTATTGATCTCAGCAGATATTTGGATCACGTCCTTTTCCAATGCCGCCGCCTGCACCGCACAATTCAGTTCTCCGTCACTTGCGATCAAAGCCTGATTTACCGCACTGTTCATGGAATTATAATTGATGATGGCGTAAATGATGAACGCGATAAGAATCAGTGCATAGACGATAAAATTCTGGAAAATGATAGATTGGAAAAAATTCCCCTTATTGGTCTCTTTTCCCATTTGCGAGTTACCCATACAAAGTGCCCTCCTTAAAGTGAATTACGACTGACACGGACTTATATAGTAAATACATCGAACCAGGAACAATGAGAACAAATACTATCTGTAAAGCGAAATTTGTGAATCTGTAGATATAAAGATATTGCAGAAATAACTGCATTATTATAATAACAACTATAAAAAAACGGTGCAACTAAGAAATGGCGTTTTTATAAGGATTTTACATAATTTTGGGGTTAAAAATATGACTTTTGTCATATTGAAATTGTATCTTTCTTCACTTCAGCCGGAAGCCCGGAATTGATATTGTGTATATGCAGATGATTTTTCTATTCAGAAACGGAGAAATGAAATGGAAACGATCTTAAAAACAGTCGATCTGACCAAGAAATATGATAACAGGACCGTGGTTGATAACCTTAATCTTGAGATAAAAAAGGGCGAGATATTCGGACTTCTCGGCCCTAACGGTGCCGGAAAGAGCACAACCATGAATATGATCTGCAATCTGATAAGACCTGATTTCGGAAGCGTGGAGTTCATGGGAAAGGATTTCAGGAAAAATAAAAATAAGCTCAGCGATAAACTTGGGTACATCCCCCAACATTTGGCTATTCACGGCAATCTTAAGGCCTGGGAAAATGTGGAACTGTTTACATCTCTTTATGGAATAAAGGGTGCGGTTCTTAAAGAGAGGATAACCGAGTCCCTTGAATATGTGGGACTTTCCGAAAGAAGAAACGATTACGCAAAGACCTTTTCGGGAGGCATGAAAAGAAGACTGAACATCGCCTGTGCAATAGGCCATCACCCTGAACTGATCATATTTGATGAGCCGACGGTAGGAATCGATCCCCAGTCCAGGAACTTTATTCTGGAAAAGATACGAGAGTCCAACATAAACGGAGCTACGATCATCTACACCAGTCACTATATGGAAGAGGTCGAAGCAATCTGCACAAGGATTGCCATCATGGATAACGGGAAGGTTATCGCAAGCGGAACTAGTGAAGAACTTAAAAAACTCGTTTCGGATGATACGAATTCCATTACTCTGGAGGAAGTGTTCCTGACTCTCACCGGAAAGAAACTGAGGGATATGTGATGATCGGATATTTGATAAAAAACAATTTCAAGATCATGTTCAGGAACGGTATCAACCTGATCATTTATATAATCGGACCGGTCATTATCTCGGCTGTACTGGCAAGCGCCTTCTCCTCTCTGTTTGAAAGTTATGAAAGCGTGGGGGATTTTAAGGCGGGCTACAGTATAGAGAAAGACAGCGAACTTGTTCCTTATATAGATATTCTCAAGAAAGCCGCGGAAGAAAACGGAGTGTACCTTACGGAATATGAGCCGGGAACTGCGGAAGAGAGTATCAAAGATCATGATCTTGGCGGATTTGTAGAGTTCGAAAAAGGGACCTATAGAGTTTTTGTATCCGAGGATGCAGAGCCTGAAGGTGCGATCCTGGATTATCTTATGAGTACTTTTTTCAACGCGATGATAAGCGGTGATGCAGGGGATTATGAGCTCAGTGTTAAGCATCCTGATTACGCACCGTCCATAGATTCAACGGATTATTACGGGATCATCTACATTGTATATTTCGGATGGCTGGCCATCGTATGTGCCGCAGGACTTTTATCGAATGAACTTAAGCACAGGATACCGGAAAGATTGCAGGTTTCGAATCTGTCAGTATTTCAGATCTATATGTCAAGATTGATCCCCCTTGTCTGTTCCGTAGCATTGTCTCTCGGGATAGCGGCAGTACTTAACTCGGTACTTCTGGGAGTTCATTGGGGAAATATACTGTTGTCATCTGTCATAGTTCTGATTCTTATAATAGCCGCATCTTCTTTCGGACTTATGCTTTATGAGTTTACCGGAAGCATGGTTGCATCCATATTTATAGCTTTTGCACTGATCTGGTCCATGGGATTTATAGGCGGAACCTTTGAGTCGTATATCATGTCTTCATTGCCCGAGGGATTAAAACATCTGATGCCTATTTATCATGCAAACAGGGCACTGGTAGAACTGTCGAGCATGGGAAAGAGCGACTACGTGATTAGTGCGATCGCAATACCCGGCGTGATAGCTGTGGTTTGCTCGGCCCTTGCGGTAGGAGCTGCCGGGATCAAGAGGAGAGTGAAATAATGATCAGCATAATAAAATCAACTCTGAAGCTTTTATTCAGAAATATAGTCTTCTGGATATTTCTGATAACCATGCCCGTATTATCCACAATCATGCTGAGAATTCAGGCCGACAACATCGGATCGTATGATTCTGCCGAATCGGAAGAGATAATTGAGATATCGGATCCGGATAACAGGGTGGGATATTACGGTGGTAAGGGTAAGTATGTGGTCAAGGTTTATGATGCTTCCGGCAGTGAACTTTCGGAGTATATGCTTAACCTGCTGGTACAAAGCGGAATGATCACTCCCGTGAGAGCACAGACTCCCGAGATGACAGCTGTCGAAGCTGAAGAACATGCTGACTTTGATGGATACAACGATTTCGTAGGTGCGGATCTTTATCTGGACAAGGATTTTGATGAATATGTTCTCAACGGTGAAATTGATAAAGCCCTTACCATATACGTACTTTCGGATGATGAGAGAATAGAGATCCTTGAAAATGAGATCAGGATGTTTATGGGACAGGTTTCAAATGCACTTCGTATGGGAAGTAAAGACGATGTGGTAAAAAATCTTGATATCCTTCACGAAGCACTTCCGGAGAAAGAAACTGTTATTATCGGCGCTGCAGACGGAAGAAAACTTACCAATGCCCAGCTGGATCAGAAGGCTCTTGTGGGTTATGCATTTGCCTTCCTTACACTGGGATTTGTATTCGGCGGAGTGCTCATCGCTTACTCGGTCATCCGCGAAAGAAAGGATATGGTCCTTACCAGAATAAAGCTTACACGCCTTACGGACAGCAGTTATTTTGCGGCAAAGTTTATCTGCGGCGGCATTGTATCTTTTATATACGCAGTGGTAACGAGCCTGATCACATTGTCGGTAGATACAGACAAACTGGGTATGAGCCGTATGGGATTTTTCATAATGATATTTGGACTCGGATTGATATTCTGCTCCCTCAGTCTTATGCTCGGTATTTTATTTGATGATGTTATGAGCGCCACGGTATCAGCATTTATTCTGTGGACACTTTCATCACTTTTATCCGGATTGTATTTCTCACTGGATGCTGCAGGTGATGCTATCAAAACAATGTCCTATCTGATGCCTTCCAAGTGGTTTCTGGATGCCACCGAAATGCTGATGCTTGGGGACAATAAGGTATATTTTATGATATTATGTGTAACGACGGCATATCTTATTGTCACTTTAGGGTTGGGCAGTATCGGGATCAAGATCAGAAATCATGAGTGAGAATATAAGAGACAAAAATTTCTTATTGATAAAGCTGACACTTCTGATTGTGTTCAGTGTATACGGAATAATGAATGCGGTTCACGAGACAGGGGTATCTGTAAGGGTACTCCTTCTCGTTTCGTTATATATAGGATGTCTTGCCGCAAAAGAATTCTTAAAAGGATCGGGGAAGATTATATGCCTGATCGTATCAATCGTCATCGTAGCACTTCTCATATACATGGGAGGAAGATATTTTGTTCCTTTCGGATTCTTAAGCGCGTATGAGATTTTGTCTCTTTTTCCGGATCTGGATTACCGGTTTTATTTTGTCCCGCTTATCGGGACTGTGGTGGATACGCCTATCGGATTCCTCACACTCTTTGTGATAGTGTTCATGATGGCAACTCTTTATATCCAGCAAAACTACGTTATCAAAGAACTGATCAAGCGAACCAAAACCGATCTGGAGACAGAGCAAAACCTGAAAAAGGAAATGAAGTTTCAGGAATACAGTGCAAAGGCAGAACTGAATAAGAGCATGCTCAATGCACAGAACAAGATACTTGAAGACAGGGCGGAGTTGTCTCAGACACTCCATGACAGGCTTGGACATAATATAAACGGATCCATTTACCAGCTGGAGGGAGTCAAGGTTCTTATGGACAAAGATCCGGGGAAGGCCGGTGCAATGGTGCAGGCGGTTATTGACCAGCTAAGGACCGGAATGGATGAGATCCGTGCCATACTTCGTAAAGAACGTCCGGAGAAAAGAAAGATCGCAATGCTTCACCTGTATGAGCTGTGCGAAGATTGCAACAATAAAGGAGTCGAAGCGAATCTTACTACGGAAGGTGATACCTCGCAGGTGCCTGACAATCTGTGGGAAGTGATACTGGATAATGCATATGAAGCGGTATCCAACTCCATGAAATACGCCAAGTGCAAGCATATAAATATTGTCATTGTAGTAATGAATAAAATGATCAGATGCTCCATAGAAGATGACGGAGTGGGGTGCTCTAAGATAGTTGATGGAATGGGAATATCCGGGATGCGTCAGAGAGCAAGAAGCGTGGGCGGTATGATCAGTTTTGAAACGGAAGCCGGATTTAAAGTCACGATGCTGCTTCCCATAGCGGAATGATGGAGAGAGTATGGAAAAGATCAAAGTGATAATCGCAGATGACAGCGACTTTGTCAGAGACGGGATGAAGATTATCCTGGATGTGGATGATGAGTTCGAAGTTATCGGAACCGCAGGGACAGGCAGGGAAGCAATAGAACTTGCAAGAAAGTCCGCGCCGGATGTTTTTCTCATGGATATACAGATGCCGGAAATGGACGGTATTGAAGCTACCGGGATAATCGTAGAAGAAGGATTGGGGAAGGTCCTTATTCTCACAACATTTGATGACGATGATCTTGTCAGGAAAGCGCTGAAGAACGGTGCTAAGGGTTATCTGATAAAGAATCATACTCCCGAGCATCTTAAACAGATGATCAAATCAGTATATAACGGACTGGGAGTCATGGAGGAGAATGTGTTGGAATCTCTGGCTTCCGCTTCGGGAGTATCTTCGGATAATGCCGGGGGAGAAGCGTCTTCTTTTGACGGATCGGAATACTCACCACGTGAGCTTGAGATCATAAAGGCTGTTGCCGACGGACTTTCCAATAAGGAGATAGCGGGGAAACTGTTCATCTCGGAAGGCACGGTTAAGAATTATATTTCCAACATATTAAATAAGGAAGGGCTGACCCACAGGACGGCGCTTGCGGTGTATTACCTCACCGGCAGAAAATGAGCATAAAAAGACCACCTTCCCGGAAGGTGGTCTTTGTTATCAGCAGTAGTAAACGTCGTCACCCATCTCGAATGAATCGACGGGAGTTCCTTCATCAAGGTTCTCAACACCGACATAATACATGTCTTCATCGGTAACAAACTCTGCGAAAGTGTCGTAATCTTCACTGAGGAGATCTTCGACAGCCGCATCGTAATCATCTTCGTTCTCATATTCGGAGTGAACTACAACCGCTCCGACTCTTGCTTTGGTGACAGAGACTGCTTCTCCGTCCTCATCCTTAGCTATAACACTTGCATCCGCATCTTCTTCAAAACTCTCAACCCAGAGATAAAAGTCATCGTAGTCTGATACAAAACCGTTATTAAGTGATACTTCCATAATATTATGCTCCTGTGAATTTAGTACATTTGATATGTCATCTGAATAATATTACAGAAGCCGGGGAATGTACAATAGTATTTTTTTGCACCCGAAAGGCCCGCACATGATATAATGGAAAAAAATTCGGGACCGGAGGTACCCTTTTATGGCAGATACCATTACTCTTACTATAGGAAAACAGAAAAATATAGCGCTTATCGCTCATGACGGAAAAAAGGCTGAGCTGATCCAGTGGTGCAAGGATAATTCGGAGGCTCTTAAGAAACATTTTCTGTGCGGAACCGGAACCACCGCACGTATGATCACCGATGCAACGGATCTTCCCGTAAGAGGTTATAATTCGGGACCTTTGGGCGGAGACCAGCAGATCGGTGCCAAGATCGTAGAGGGAAAGATCGATTTCGTTATCTTTTTCTCGGATCCCCTTACTGCGGCTCCTCACGATCCGGATGTTAAGGCTCTCATGAGGATCGCACAGGTTTATGACATTCCCTTCGCCAATAATAAGGCAACTGCGGATTTTCTCATTCATTCCACACTTATGGATGATGAATATAACCACGATGTTATAAACTTTAAACAAAATATCGCAAACAGAGCACAAACGTTGCGTTAATATGATATAATGTGCCACAAGTGAATAAAATATCTTCAGGGCAGGGTGTGATTCCCTACCGGCGGTAAAGCCCGCGAGCCTAAATGGCATGATCCGGTGAGATTCCGGGGCCGACAGTACAGTCTGGATGAAAGAAGATTTGTTGCTTTTTGCATGTCTGCCCCGGGTACGCTTATGCCCGGGGTTTTATTTTCCCCACAGGGATTATCATGCTTAAAGTATATAAAGATGTCTTGAAAGATATTTCAGGGCATCTTTTTTAATGCGGAGGAAAGTATGAATGATGAATTTTATATGAGGAGAGCGCTTGAACTGGCCACTATGGGCAGAGGTAATACGAATCCGAATCCTATGGTGGGTGCGGTGATCGTAAAAGAAGGAAGGATCATCGGGGAAGGTTATCACGAAAGATACGGAGAACTTCATGCCGAGAGGAATGCTTTGAAAAACTGCATAGAAAGTCCGGAGGGAGCAACGGTTTATGTGTCTTTGGAGCCCTGTTGTCATCACGGAAAGACTCCGCCCTGTACGGATGCACTTATAGAAAGTGGGATCGGAAAAGTGGTTGTGGGAATGCTTGATGTTAATCCAATAGTCGCAGGAAACGGTGTGAATATCCTGATAGATCATGGCATCGAAGTCGTAACCGGAGTGCTGGAAGATGAATGCAGAAGGCTGAACCGGATCTTCATTAAATATATAACGGAAAAGCTCCCGTACGTTGTTATGAAGTATGGAATGACCGCGGACGGGAAGATAGCCACAGTCACGGGCGAGTCAAAGTGGATAACAGGTCCTTCATCACGCGAAAATGTTCATAGAACAAGACATTCTCTTATGGGAATCATGGTTGGAATCGGAACGGTTATTGCGGATGACCCCATGCTGGATTGCAGACTTCCGGAGGGCGGTAAAAATCCTGTCAGGATCATATGTGACAGCAGTCTCAGGACACCCATGGATTCTAAGATCGTTAAGACGGCAACTGAGATCCGGACCATCATCGCAACCGTATCGACAGATGAATCTCTGATAAAAGAATACGAAAGCAAAGGCCTTGAAGTAGTAAGAACTTCCGGAGGCGATGGAAAAGTTAACCTAAAGGAGCTTATGAGGATACTGGGTGAAATGGGGATCGACAGTATTCTTTTGGAAGGCGGAGCGCAGCTTAACTTCAGCGCACTTAATTCACGGATAGTCGATGAAGTTCATACGTACATATCTCCCAAGATATTCGGCGGAGATGCGAAAACTCCCGTTGGAGGAAAGGGTATAGAAAAAATAGATGATGCGGTGATGATAAAGCCATTTAGTATCACCGGGTTTGATGATGACATCTTTGTGGAAAGCGAGGTGAGATACAGTGTTCACGGGGATAGTTGAAGAACTTGGAAAAGTCCGCAGTCTTAAGAGAACAAGCGCAGAAAGCAGACTGTGCATCGGAGCGAAGAAGATTCTTGAAGACATTCATGTCGGAGATTCCATTGCTGTTAACGGCGTATGTCTTACGGCGGTTTTATTTTCCGAAGGGGAATTTACCGTAGATGTGATGAATGAAACCTTCATGAGGTCGAGTCTTGGAAGTCTTAGGATCGGAGATGAAGTAAACCTGGAGCGCGCAATGGCGGCAGACGGAAGATTCGGCGGGCATATAGTGAGCGGACATATCGATGGAACGGCAAGGATCAAGAGCATCATAAATGACGGGAATGCCAAGTGGTATGAGATCAATGCTGGACCGGAGCTTCTTGGAGGAATCGTGATGAAGGGTTCCGTTGCCATAGACGGGATAAGCCTTACGGTGTCCAAGGTTACGGCACACAGCTTCTCTGTTTCGATAATCCCCCACACTCTTGAAGCGACGGTTCTTCGGAGTAAACGGCCGGGTGATGTGGTGAACATCGAGACGGACATTATCGGGAAATACATTAAGCAGTTTGTAAAAGAAGGAAAGGAGAGTGTATATGACAGGATCGGTAAAGGAAGCTATTGAAGAATTGAAAAAAGGAAAGCTGATCCTCGTTACTGATGATGAGGATCGGGAAAACGAAGGCGATCTTATCTGCGCAGCGGAATTTGCAACCACAGAGAATGTAAACTTCATGGCATCGAAAGCAAAAGGGCTGATCTGCATGCCCATGAGTTCTGCGATAGCGGATCGTTTGTATTTTTTTCCCATGGTTCAGGTAAATACCGACAATCATGAGACGGCATTTACGGTATCGGTGGATCACAAAGACACCACAACCGGAATCTCTGCGGCGGAGCGCGGACTTACCGCAAGGATGGTGACGGATGACCGCAGCGCTTCCGAGGATTTCAGAAGGCCCGGGCATATGTTTCCGCTGGTTGCAAGAGAAGGCGGAGTGCTGGTAAGAGGCGGACATACCGAGGCTACGGTGGATCTGTTAAGACTTGCAGGACTTAAGGAGTGCGGACTTTGCTGCGAGATCATGGCAGAGGATGGAACCATGATGCGTAAGGAAATGCTTGAATCCTTCGCCGCTGAACACGGCCTTGTGATGATATCCATCGCTCAGATCAAAGAATACAGGAAGATATTTGATACCATCGTAGAATGTGCATCCATTGCCAAGATGCCTACCAAGTACGGAGAGTTCAAAGCGCACTGCTATATAAATAAGATTACGGGTGAGCATCATGTAGCACTTGTTAAGGGAGATATCGGTGACGGTAAAGACGTTCTGTGCAGAGTTCATTCGGAGTGCCTTACAGGTGATGTGTTCGGATCCATGAGATGTGACTGCGGACAGCAGCTTGAGACCGCACTTAAGATGATCGAAGCTGAGGGCAGAGGAATACTGCTGTATATGAGACAGGAGGGAAGAGGCATCGGGCTGGTCAATAAACTGAAAGCCTACAAACTTCAGGAAGAAGGTATGGATACCTTGGAAGCGAATATCGCCCTGGGATTTCCGGGAGACATGAGAGAGTACTATGTGGGAGCTCAGATCTTAAGAGAGATCGGAGTGAAATCACTGAATCTTCTTACAAACAATCCGGATAAGGTGTATCAGCTTGAAGATTACGGGATCTCGATCAATAAAAGGGTACCCATCGAGATAGAGGCCAATGTGTACGATCTGTTTTATCTGCAGACAAAGAGGGCCAGAATGGGCCATCTGTTAAAAGTGTGATGTATTGAAAGGAGATAATATGAATACATTTGAAGGAAAGTTAGTATCCGAAGGAATCAAGGTTGGAATCGTAGCAGCGAGATTTAATGAGTTCATCACTTCAAAACTTCTGGGAGGAGCGCTTGATGCTCTTACGAGAGAGAATGTAAAAGAGGATGATGTGGATGTGGCATGGGTGCCCGGTGCATTTGAGATCCCTCTTATAGCATCCAAGATGGCTAAGAGCGGTAAGTATGATGCGATCATATGTCTTGGTGCGGTTATCAGAGGTTCGACTTCACACTATGATTATGTATGTTCGGAAGTATCAAAGGGAATCGCACAGGTAAGTCTGAACGAAGGAATCCCCGTAATGTTCGGAGTACTTACCACGGATACCATAGAGCAGGCAATCGAAAGAGCCGGAACCAAGGCGGGAAATAAGGGCTTTGAATGTGGCCAGGGAGCCATTGAGATGGTGAATCTGATAAAGATGATTTAAGTATGACAGTGGGGACGTACCCCTTTGTCAGGAGGGACTTCCTGACAAAGGGGTACGTCCCCACTGTCACATTATATATTACTTCCCAGCCAGATCCTGGCTGTAAGATCGATAAAGAACAACGCTGCGATAATGATAAAGCCTATGTTATGGGCTTTTGATGTTCTGAATTTATCCTGAAGTTTTTTGATAGCCGGATGTATCAGGCACAGTGCAACCCATATCAGAAGTCCGAACATCAGTGAAGGAACAAGTGCGATCCTTCCGTCGAAGTTCAGGAATTCTGCGTGATAATCCCACATGGGATCCATTCCCGCAGCTTCGATAATGTAACTGGCTATTAGTTCGGCGGTTGCAGCCACCACGGTACCGACTATGAATACGAGTAATGGCTTTTTGACTCTCAGGAGTTTGAAGACTCCCAGTATTATGAAAAAGCCTATTCCGTATATGGGAAGCCAGGGACCGAAGAGAAATCCCCTGTTGATGAAACCTCTGCGGTGATATATCAGGCAACACCAGATGGATTCATAAACCCAGCCGAAGAAACAGTAGGTCAGGAAGCATTCCATGTTGTCCCTGAACAGATTCCAGATCTTTTGTTTTTTGTTTTCCATATATGCGCTCCGATAAAGAATTATACATATCAATTAAATTATAACACGA
>JAGCUO010000020.1 GCA_017962825.1 Lachnospiraceae bacterium
AGGCGGCAAAAGAGCTGCAGGAGCAGATCGACGCCGGTGAAACAATGCCTGAGTTTGCCATTGGCGCATTTGATTGCGATAACCTGAAACTGGTCAATGACAAGTACGGACATGACAAGGGCGATGCTTATCTTAATACCGCCTGCAATACCATAGTCAGCGTGTTTTGCTTCTCCGGGACCGTTTACGGCACATCCCATTACGGCTAGTTTTATATCCAGAGGATAGTTTTCCGCTATCTTCTCAACCTTCTGTGCAAGCGATATAAGATCGATATTGGTCCTTCCGCAGGTAGGGCATGAAACCACGTCTATTCCGCCTTTTCTAAGGCCCAGGGTTTTAAGAATAAGTCTAGCCGCGGTTATTTCTTCACAGGGGTCTCCTGTAAGAGAAACTCTTATGGTATCTCCTATTCCCCGGCCCAGGATAAGTCCGAGACCTACGGAGGATTTGATACTTCCGCTTCTTACGGTTCCGGATTCGGTGATTCCTACGTGGAGGGGATAAGGAGTTTTTCCCGCAAGAATTTCATGGGCTTTTACGCACATCATTACATCAGAAGATTTGATACTAATAACGAGATTGTCATAGCCCATATCTTCTATGAGTTTTACTTTATCAAGAGCACTTTCACATATGCCCTCTGCAGTTACTCCGCCGTATTTTTCAACAAGGTTCCTCTCAAGAGAGCCCGAGTTGACGCCTACTCTTATTGGAATGTTACGCTCTTTTGCGCAGTCAACAACAGCCTTAACTCTGTCACTGCTTCCGATATTTCCCGGGTTTATACGGATCTTATCCGCTCCGTTTTCCATAGCCATGATGGCCATTTTGTAATCGAAATGAATATCCGCAACTAGAGGGATCCGGATCTGCTTTTTGATCTCCGAAATAGCTTTTGCAGAAGCTTCATCGGGAACGGTACATCTTATGATCTCGCATCCCGCTTTTTCAAGAGCATGTATCTGATCGACAGTTGCTTTAACATCTGCGGTCTTGGTATTTGTCATGGACTGGATTGCGATCGGATTACCGTGACCGATCTTTACCCCGCCAATATTTATCTCTTTGGTATTATCTCTGTATGACATAGTGCCTCCATTCATGTAAAGGTATTATACCACGTTTCATTCTTGACATAAGAAAGGTCAGTGACATAAAATCAACTCACGCATTATCTCGGGCATTCGCCCTTTTTTCCCATGTAAAGACGACAGAAAGGACAGGTTTGGATACTAACGACAGACCTTATGCATTCTGGCTCGTTTCCGTGCCTTGGATCGGACAGGGACCGGTTCCGAAAATACTTAATGCTTTTGCTTCCCCAAGGGAAGCGTACGAAGCATCCGATGAAGAACTGATCAAAAGATCCGGATCAAAACAGGTCTCGGAACTTATCAAATACAGACAAAATAATGATATATTCCGTAAATATGATGAGCTTGTGTCGGGCGGCATGAAGCTTAGTTTCATATGGGATGACGACTACCCCGAAAGACTCAAAAACATCCCCGATCCGCCGTACGCTCTCTTTTACTACGGGCGTCTTCCGGAAAACAATAAGCTTGCGGTCGCCATGATCGGAGCAAGACAGTGCTCTCCATACGGCGTAAAAACCGCAAGGCTTCTGGGGGAAGAACTGGGCAGAAATGATGTAAACGTAATAAGCGGCATGGCATTCGGCATTGACGGGATAAGCCAGAAAGCCGCATTGGAAGCAGGCGGAAGTTCATTTGCCGTGCTTGGGAGCGGTGCCGATATCTGCTATCCGGATTCCAACAGCGACCTGTATGAAATGTTAAAAGAAAACGGAGGGATCATCTCCACCTACCCTCCCGGAACCCCCGCCGTCTCCAGATACTTCCCTCCAAGAAACCGCATCGTAAGCGGACTTTCTGATGCAGTTGTCGTAGTTGAAGCAAGAGCAAGAAGCGGAACTCTTATCACTGTGGATATGGCACTTGATCAGGGAAAGGATATATATGCCGTACCCGGTAGACTGGAAGATGAATTATCTGCAGGCTGTAATGGCCTTATAGGTCACGGAGCCAAGGTATATCTGTCTCCGAACATATTTATGAGCGATCTTATCGAAGATCATTTATGCGAGATGGAATCGGGCTTTGAATGCAGAAACGAAACACTTATAAAACCCGCCTACGATTCTCCCGCGGATAAACGTCACAGAAATTATGAAGGTAAAAAAGATAAAGAACCGGACATCGAAGAAAGACTGCTGGAAGTTTACAGAAAGCTCACTCTTTTCCCCCAGAGTGCGGAGGATATCGATGATCAGATGAAACAAAGCGGTGAAACCTCCCCGGGAGAAACAGGCATATGCCTGATATTAATGGAGCTGTGTCTGGAGGGGCTGGCAGTTCAGGTAAGTCCGGGTAACTTTGTCAGAAAATAAGGAGATAAAATGTTCAGCAATATACTATCCGCTGCCTTGCAGGGAATAAACGCACAGATAATAAATGTCGAAACAGACATGTCGAACGGACTGCCCATGTTCAATATCGTCGGCTCCCCGGGGCCTGAAGTAAGGGAAGCCAGAGACAGGATAAGAGCCGCTCTGAGGAATAATTATATAAACATACCCGCATCAAGGATCACTGTTAATCTCTCCCCGGGAGATCTTAAGAAAGACGGGACAGGCTTTGATCTTCCTATGGCAATCGGACTGCTGACTGCCATGGAATATCTTCCGCCGGGATGTGCTGACGGTTTTCTTTTCCTGGGAGAAATATCACTGGACGGCGAGATAAAGGCTGTCAGAGGCGTTCTTCCCGTGGTCCAGACTGCGGCTAAGAAGGGTATAAAAGAATGCATAATCCCTGCGGATAATGTTAATGAAGGTTCAATTGTTCCGGGGATAAAAGTACGAGGCGCCAAAAATCTGAAAGAGGTAATAGATTTCCTTGCAACGGGTGATGATGAGGAACTGCCTGCGGTTTATACAAATCCCATGTCACTGATCGAAAAAGCAGCCGATGAAATACCCGATTTCGATCAGGTTATTGGCCAGGAAAGGGCCAAGAGAGCTGCCGTAATAAGTGCTTCCGGGTTTCATTCATTTATCATGACGGGGCCTCCCGGTGCGGGAAAATCCATGATTGCCAAGAGAATTCCGGGAATCCTTCCTCCGCTTACATTACCGGAAAGTCTGGAACTTACCGCCATATACAGTGTTGCAGGGAAAATGCCCAAAGGAAAAGCTCTCATAACTTCAAGGTCATTTCAGGCACCTCATCACTCCATATCCCGTTATGCACTTGTCGGAGGCGGCGCGGACCCGAGGCCCGGAATTATAAGCCTCGCTCACAGATCCGTACTTTTCCTCGATGAACTTCCGGAGTTTGGAAGAGACACCATAGAAAGTTTAAGACAGCCCCTTGAAGATAAAACAATACAGATAGCAAGAGTTAAATATTCCGTGGAATATCCTTCGGATTTCCTGCTTGTATGCGCTATGAATCCGTGTCCCTGCGGATACTACCCCGACAGAGGAAAATGCAGATGCAGTGAAAATGAGATCAAGCATTACTTAAGCAAGATCTCGGGACCGATATTAGACAGGATCGATCTTTGCACGGAACTCAAAAACATAGATATATCAGAGATAAGAAGCAGAAAAGACGGAATAACATCTGCGGAAATGACAGAAATGGTCATGAGAGCCAGAGAAATGCAGGAAAAACGCTTCAAAGGAACCAGCTACAGATTTAATTCGGATCTGAAGGCAGATGACATGGATAAGGTCTGCAGGCTCGGAACAAAGGAAACGGAACTGATGGAAAAGCTGTATAAAGAATTCTCACTCTCAGCCAGGTCTTATCACCGCATCCTGAGAGTAGCCAGGACCATTGCGGATATCGACGGAGAAGAAAATATAGGCTCCAAACATTTGATGGAAGCTGCATCCTTCAGACCCACAATGGAATACTTCAAGTGGGGGTAAATCAAAAATGGGCGACGCATTTGCGCCGCCCATAAATATATAGGGTAAGGGGTGATCAGATCTTGATTTCCATTGCATCGGGATCCTGTGCGAAGTGAATTGCCTGATCGCGGTCGATCTTTCCTTCGTAGAAGAAGTTGCAGATTGCTTCGTCCATGGTGATCATACCCATAGCCTTGTTGGTCTGCATTACACCCATGATCTGGTGTGACTTACCTTCACGGATAAGGTTTCTGATAGCGTGGTTTGCAAGGAGTACTTCGAATACAGCTACACGGCCCTTTCCGTCATAAGTAGGAATGAGCTGCTGAGAAATGATTGCTTCGAGAACGCCTGCAAGCTGGATTCTGATCTGCTGCTGCTGGTGAGGAGGGAATACGTCG
>JAGCUO010000194.1 GCA_017962825.1 Lachnospiraceae bacterium
ATGATGACAATGGGGACGCTTCTGTTTTGTCACCGGGTGACAAAACAGAAGCGTCCCCATTGTCATATAAAAAACCCGGGGAGGATTTCCTCACCGGGTTTCCTGTTATTTGATAGGTTTTGCTCCTGCCTTTTCCTGGAGCTTATCGACCCAGGCTTTGAAGCCCTTTTTCTTGACGACTTCAACTTCTTTCTTACCGTGGAGGCCCTTGACCTCAAGTACGTAGATACCGCTGACTGCCGCCTTGACTTCTTTCTTGACGGGAACTTCATCGAAGATCTTCTCTTCGCAGATCAGGGACATTATCTGGGGACCGATCTTAGCCTTGATAATAGGCATCTTGGAGCCCCTAAGTGCCTTCGGCGTCTGGTCGATCACCATCTGGGGAAGTCCCGCATCCTTGATCTTCATTCTCTTTTTATCGATGATCAGCATCGTTACATACTGCTTATTGGCCTGTAACAGTGCGTTGTTCTCATCCTGTCTCTTCTGCATCTTCTTTCCGACAAAGTAAAGAACGATGAGAAGTACGATAAATACTACTAAAACTATAATTGCTATTATTGCACCTTTACCCATAAAACACCTCTTTCAAATGCACATTGTAGCAAATAGGGGCATTATTATCAATAATTTGTTTGTGCATATGGGTTCTAAGTGGTACAATTCCGATTGATATGCATTAACGACATTAATTTAGAAAGAGAATATATTATGAAAAAGAATACATTAAGCATGCTTGCACTCGCTGCTTCCGCAGTGATCGCATTTGGCGGATGTGCAGGTGACGAGAACGTTTTTACGGATCCTAATGCAATTTCCGGACAGGCAGGCCCATCCGCAGGAGCTACTGATCCCGCAGCAACCGGAATCCTCCCCACCATCCTTGATTATGACATGTCCCAGTATGTAACCATGGGAGATTATCTCAGCCTTGACCTTGGAGTCAATATGGTAGAGCTTTCCGATGAAGAGAAGTCTTCCGAGTATATTGGTTTTCTTGCAGAGTTTGCAAGCCAGCTCACCGAGCCTGCAGGCATTACCGACAGAGCCGTAGAGTATGGTGATATCGTATGCCTTGACTATTGCGGAAAACAGGACGGAGTTGCTTTCGAAGGCGGTACCGGTACCGGATATCTCCTGGGAATCGGATCCAATACCTTCATCCCCGGATTTGAGGACGGACTTATAGGCTGGATGCCCGGTGAGGAGCAGGATCTTCCCATTTCTTTCCCCGAGGACTACCATAATGCCGATCTTGCAGGTCAGGAAGTGGTATTTACCTGCACCGTTCAGTACATCGTATCTCCTGACGATATTCTTGCAGAGGCAAATAACCACCTTGAAGAGGGCCAGGAAGCATTCAGCGATATCGATGCATTTGAGACCTATTATTACGGGGAGCTTCAGCGTCAGGTAGACGATTACAACAAGAGCAACATCAAGAATGCTTTGTATTATCAGCTTCCTACAGTATTGACCGTTGTACAGGATTTCCCTCAGGAGCTTATCGATTCCTACAACACCCAGATCATGAATGCCGTATCTACCCTTGCAGCAAACTACGGAGTAGATGCAGAGACTTATGCCGCATATTATCAGCAGTCACTTGATGAGTTTGTAACTCAGTATTCAAAAGAGCAGCTTAACTATGATGCAGCCCTTTACATTATCGGCGCCGAGAATAATGTTTTACCTACCGACGAAGAGTTTAATGTATGGATGGAAGACATCATCGCAAGATCCGGACAGACCAGAGAGGACTTCTTCTCAACCGCTTCCGAGAATGAATACAAGGTATATTACTTCGAGGAGCAGATCGCAGATTACGTTGTAGAGCAGTTTTTTGCCAAATAATTGACTTATCCCCAAGGGAACGGCTTACAGTTTCAATAAAGAGGTAACGGATATGGAACTTACAGAGATCAGAGATCTATTTAAGAAAACAGAGGAATACGTCGGTAAAGAAGTAACCGTAGGAGGATGGATCCGTACTAACAGAGATTCCAAGACCTTCGGCTTCATCGTTCTCAGTGACGGAACCGATTTCAGAACCCTTCAGGTAGTATACGGAGATAAGATCTCCAATTTCGAAGAGGTAGCACATTTCGGTGTGGGAACTGCCATCATCGCAAAAGGCGAGATCGTAGCGACTCCCGGCGCAAAGCAGCCCTTCGAGATGCAGGCTACAGAGGTTATCCTCGAGGGATCGTCACCTTCCGATTATCCCCTTCAGCCCAAGCGCCACACTCTTGAGTATCTCCGCACCATGACTCACTTAAGAGCACGTACCAATACCTTCCAGGCAGTATTCAGAGTAAGAAGCGTCATCGCTTTTGCCATCCACAGCTTCTTCCAGGAGAGAGGCTTTGTATACGTACACAGCCCCATCATCACCGGCAGCGACTGCGAAGGTGCGGGCGAAATGTTCCAGGTTACCACCCTTGACCTTAATAACATTCCCAAAACCGAGGACGGAAAGGTTGATTATTCCAAGGATTTCTTCGGAAAACAGACCAACCTCACCGTATCCGGACAGCTGGATGTAGAGACATATGCATTTGCATTTAAGAAGGTTTACACCTTCGGACCTACCTTCCGTGCAGAGAATTCCAATACCACCCGCCATGCGGCTGAGTTCTGGATGATCGAGCCCGAGATCGCATTTGCGGAGCTTTCCGACAACATGGAGATCGCCGAGGATATGCTCAAATATGTTATCAGATATACCCTCGAGCATGCTCCCGAAGAAATGGCATTCTTTAACCAGTTCATCGACAAGGGACTTCTTGAGAGACTCGAGCATGTGGCTAATTCAGAGTTCGGAAGAGTAACCTATACCGAGGCTATAAAGCTCCTTGAAGAGCATAACGACAAGTTCGATTACAAGGTAAGCTGGGGCTGCGACCTCCAGACCGAGCACGAGAGATACCTTACCGAGGAGATCTTCAAGCGCCCCGTATTCGTAACCGATTATCCCAAGGAGATCAAGGCCTTCTACATGAAGCAGAACCCTGACGGAAAGACCGTAGCGGCTATGGACTGCCTCGTTCCCGGAATCGGCGAGATCATCGGAGGAAGCGAGAGAGAAGCAGACCTCGGAAAGCTTGAGAAGCGTATGGAAGAGCTTGGTCTTGCCAAGGAAGATTACGAATTCTACCTTGACCTTCGCAGATACGGCTCAGCCCGTCACTCAGGCTTCGGTCTCGGATTCGAAAGATGCGTCATGTACCTCACCGGAATGGGCAATATCCGTGACGTTCTTCCCTTCCCCAGAACTGTAGGAACCTGCGAATTATAATAAACGTTATAGCCTCTTTTTGGGTTTTTGGCTCAAAAAGGGGCTTTTTTGCAAATAAAGTGTAAAGTTTTGGTCACTGCACTCCGATAAAGTAGATGTAAGGCTTGGAAAAGGTCTTACAATACGTAAAAAAGGAGGCAAAAAACCGAATGCGTATAGAGAGTTATTCTCAGATCCAGAGCCTGTATCAGACACAGAGGGTCTCGAATACACAGAAGGTTAAGGGCACAGCCGCAACGACCGATAAGGTATCCATCAGCAGCATAGGAAAAGACATGAAGACTGCTAAGGATGCACTTGCAGCAGCTCCCGACGTAAGACCTGAAGTTGTAGATACAATGAAGACCAGACTTGCGTCAGGTACATACAATGTCAGCGCAGAAAGCTTTGCTGACAAACTTCTTCAGAAATTCCAGGAATTGGGGTAAAGCGTGGCTAGTCTAGTAGAAAATCTTATTAACATACTTTCGGAAGAATGCGATGAATATGAGATCGTTCTCGGGCTGGCACGCTCAAAAACCCCGGTCATAGTGGCCGGCGACCTGGAAGCACTGAGCAAGATCACGGAAGATGAGCAGTCGCATGCCGACAGGCTGCAGAACCTCGATTCAATGAGGTCCAAGGTTACTGCCGACATAGCGAATGTAATTAACAGGGACGTTAAAGAACTTAAACTTAGGACGCTTATCGGATTACTTGATAAGTCCCCCGCGGAACAGAAAAAGCTTGCCGAAGTATACGACAGACTGACCACGGTGGTACATGAACTTGCCAGGGTAAACGATCAGAACAGCGAACTCCTTAAGAGCTCACTTGAAATGGTGGATTTTGAACTTAATCTTCTTAATTCACTCAAAGCCGCTCCTGAAACGGCAAATTATTCGAGAGCAAATTACACCGGAGGTACTCTTGGAGTAACAAGAGGCACCTTTGACGCTAAACAATAGGAGATAAGTTATGTCCCTGTGGAGTGACCTTTCCCTGGGTGTCACGGGACTTCAGACCAGCAGCAACGCATTAAACACCGTTGCACACAACATCACAAATGCTGACACTGAAGGATATACCAGACAGCAGGTTGAATTAGACGACAGAAGATATATAACAATCTCCAAGACAGGCAGTGCTATTTCTTATCAGCAGGCCGGACTTGGAGTTTATTATTCTAATGCAAAACAGGTCAGGGATTATTTCCTTGACAAAACATACCGCACCGAGCTCGGAAGACAGGATTTCTATGAGGTTTCCAAGAATACCTTAAATGAAGTCGAAGATCTTCTCGGTGAGCTTAATGGTGCTTCTTTTCAGAAGTCCTTGTCGGATCTTTGGACCGCAGTCCAGGAGCTTACCAAGGATCCTTGTAATTCCGTAACTCAGGGTGCGCTCGTAAGCGAAGCTGCTGAGTTTCTTGAGAGAGCCCAGTCTGTATACAATGACCTGGCAGGATACCAGGACAATATCAATTTCCAGGTACTTCAGGATGTTAAGACCATCAACGATTATGGCAAAAGGATCCTGGAGCTTAATTCCGTTATCCAGAAAATAGAACTCGGCGAGGAGAAAGCCAACGATTTCCGTGACGAGAGAAATCTGATCCTTGATAAGCTTTCTGCTCTTTGTAATATAAACTATAAAGAAGACCAGTACGGTTCCGTATCAGTTCAGATCGAAGGTGAGGACTTCGTAAAAGGCTCTCTTTGCTATGAGATCTGGATCGATATCGATTCCCAGACAGGATTCTACACGCCCTACTGGCCTCAGAACTCCAATTATACCGTTGTTCCCGGCGGAGATGCCCGTAAAACAGACAATACCATCTTCACCACAGACGGAAAAAAGGGCGACAGGATCTACAATATCGAAGCAGCCCACGTTTTTGACACGGACAGACCTATTTCCTCAGAAGCAAATACCGACGTGGGAAAACTCAGAAGCCTTCTTTATGCAAGAGGAGACAGAAGAGCGGATTATACCGATATCAGATTCTATGATGATGTTAAGGATTCCGTTCTTATGAACATCGAGGCTGAGTTTGACCAGCTGATCCACAATGTTGTCACTGCTGTTAACGGAGTCCTTGAAGAGGCAGCAGGCGTAAGAACCATAAGTGCTTCTTCCACCGGTAACGACCTTACTATCTATAATGAGATCAAGGCTAACGATCCCAAGGCTTACGACGGAAAAGTATATAAGATATATCCCAATACAGACGACGGATATAACTATATGGAAGATGCAAAGGGCGCACCTCTCCAGCTTTTCCAGAAATCCACCACCGACGGATATACCGAGTACAACACATCTTTGGGTTCTTATTGGGTATTTAACGAAGAGGAAATGCCCAAATTCAACTCAAGAGGCCAGGTAGTGGACAATAACGGTAACGTAATAGACCAGAGTAAGCTGGCTGACATCAAGTACAGCCTGTATTCCGTGGCAAATACCACCATTAACCGGACTCTTATGCAGACTCCTTCCCTTATGGGATTCAGACTCAAGGACGGTTCCGAGGATATTAAGACCATGGAGGCCTTAAAGAGGGTATTTACCGAGGAAGTCTATACCCTGAATCCTACCGTTATCAAGAAGGTCAGTCTCAACGAATACTACAGCGACCTTGTTTCTCAGGTATCCAATTCCGGATATATGTATAACAGCATATATGAGAATCAGGCCAAGACGGTATCGGCTGCAGAGAGTGCCAAGGATCAGGTTGAAGCCGTTTCTTCGGATGAAGAGCTCAGCAATATGATCAAATTCCAGAGTGCTTACAATGCATCATCAAGATTCATCAATGTAGTCGATGAGATGATGGAGCACCTGATCACAAGTTTGTTCTGAAAATAATGATTTATATGGTGTTTTTGCAGGGGGAGGCTTAAGTCTCCCCCTGTATTTACCGATATATATAGCGGAGGCATGGCGTAAGCCGGTCCCCATAACTCGGATCAAGCATTGCCGAAGCGGCTATTTATGAGGAATATAACATGAGTTCACAGTTTTTCGGATTAAATATCGCATATTCAGGACTTCTGGCAGCCAATGCCAACCTTAATACAACAGCAAATAACATCGCCAACGTCCAGACCGACGGATATTCAAGACAGCAGGTGGATACACAGGCTGCATATCCCATCCGTACCTTCGAAAGATACGGTTGTGCCGGTGCGGGCGTTGATACTTTGTCCGTAGAACGTATCAGAGACGGATTCTACGATCAGAAATACTGGAATAACAACTCCAAGCTCGGTGAGTACAACATGAAGAGCTACTACATGAGAGAGCTGGAGGATTACTTCTACGACAGCGGAACCAACGGCGGATTTTCATCCATATACGATAAGCTCATGATCACCGCACTGGAAGAGATGATGAAGGATCCCGGATCATCAAGTGCCAAGAGCCAGTTCGTGGGATATGCCGGACAGCTTACCGATTACTTCAACCAGATCGTCGGAAATCTTCAGAACGTACAGAAGGACGTAAACTCCGAGATCAAGATCAAGATAGACGACATCAACTCCATCTCCGCGGAGATTGCTACCCTTAATGAGCAGATCACCACCATCGAGATGGGCGGCCAGAAAGCAAACGAGCTCAGAGACAGAAGAGATCTTCTTATCGACAGATTATCCGAGATAGTCGATGTGGAGACGGAAGAGCTCCCTGTTTATGACAAGAACGATCCCACCAGAGAGACCGGAGCTTACAGATATATCGTTAAGATCGCAGGCGGACAGCCTCTCGTAGATGCCAATGAGCATAATGAGCTTACATGCGTGGCACGTGAGGATTTCGAAAAAGTAAATATGACCGATATTAACGGTCTTTATGACGTATATTGGGAAAACGGCGAGAAATTCAACCTCGCCAATGCAAGACTCGGCGGAGAATTAAGAGGCCTTGTAGAACTTAGAGACGGTAATAACAGCGAGTTCTTCAACGGAACTGTAATCGATACCACAGTTAACGGATATACCGATGGAGATGGCGGTCTGCATGATACCGTAACCATAGAAGTAAGTTCCGATTTCCTCAAGGATCTCAATAAGAGCAATCTTTCCGACCAGGGCGGTATCATAAACCTTGGAAATACCGAATTCTATTATGATTCATGGTCATATAAGGTGGATATAGATTCTAACGGAAAGGCTACCTATTCATACACCTTCGTTCTCAGTAACGAGCAGAAGCTTAATCCCAGACATGTGACTAATGACCGTGTGGGCAAGCCTGCCAAGATAGGTGATGACATCGGATATGAAGGAATCCCCTATTACATGTCTCAGCTCAATGAATGGGTAAGAACCTTTGCTCAGAAGTTCAACGATATCCTCAAAGAGGGTAACGACAATACCGGAATGATAATGTTTACCGGTGATAAAGCTACCGAAGATCAGCAGTACTTCTTCCCTAATCAGGATGCAGCTGATAAATGGAGAGCAGATACACTCTTAAGAGCATATAATTCGAAAGAAGATGCGGTCAAACAGTCGACCTACGGCATCAATATAGAAGTGGACGTTACCGACGATTCCTATTACAAGCTTACTGCAGAGAATTTCAATATCCTGACTGCCATGGTCAACGATCCTACACTTATGACCAATAAATTCAAGGCAGGTGACGGAGTCGAGCAGAACGACCTTCTTGAAGCACTTCAGGATATGACAAATGCCAAGGATCCTCTCTCTTTCAGAGGCGGTACTGCATCAAGTTATCTTGAGGGAGTTCTCTCGGATGTAGCACTTAACGCATCGGCTGCAAATACCGGAGTCGAAAGCTATGAAGCGGTACAGAAGGCTATAGGAAATACCCGTCTTACCGTATCCGGAGTTGATGAAGACGAAGAAGCGGTTAATCTGGTCAAGTTCCAGAATGCTTATAATCTTTCATCCAAAATGATATCCGTTTTCCAGGAGATATACAGAAGACTGATCCTCGAGACGGGAGTATAATAGTAGTGATATCGGGAAGGAACCCGATATAAGACCGACAAGGATGTCTGACCAAAAGCGGAGGATCCGCAGGAGGCAGATATGCGTATTACCAACAAGATAATGCAGAGGAACAACCTCTCAAATATCAATACCAATAAGGTTCTCGAAGACAAACTTACAAGTCAGCTTTCTTCCGAAAAGAAGATCATACGTCCTTCCGACGACCCTGTTATCGCTATTAGGGCTCTTCGCCTGCGTTCCAACGTAACGGAAGTAACCCAATACTATTCCAAGAACATCCCCGATGCCACCAGCTGGCTGAAAGTAACCGAGGATGCTCTTTCTTCGCTTTCTTCAATAATCACATCCTGCCAGAACGACTGTACCAAGGGCGCTAACGGCGACCTTACCAGCTCTGACAGAAATACCATTCTTGAAGAACTCAAGGCATTCGCCAGCGAGATCTATAAGACCGGTGATGCGGACTATGCCGGAAGATATGTTTTCACCGGATACAGAACCGACACCTCTCTTTCTTTCCAGAAGCAGACCTACATGAGATACCAGCTCACCGAGCAGGTTAACAGAACTGCCATTGACAGTGTTACCCATGTAAATCAGGGAGATATCGCAACCTGGACCGCAGCCAATTTCGATGACGGAACCCACAGCGGAATCGTTGAGAATGATGTATCACAGAACACCTGCTATAGATTCAGACTTTCTTACGATGATCTGGATGAAAAGGGTGATTATCAGACAGGAATGCTTGAAACCGAGCCTGTTATCAAATATTACGATGTTAACGGAACTCTTCAGACCATCGATAATATGACTGCCTACAAATCTACGGATGTCATCCCCGGTGCAAACCCGGGTGATCCTGCAACCAACCCTTATGCCATTGCAGAATCTAATCCCGATGCGGTGATATATCTTGCAGATACCGGTGAGATACTTCTCGGAAAGAATGTCTATGATACTCTCATGGCAACCAAGGATAATCCCACAACCGGAGATAAGGACGAATCACAGATCCTCATCACATATCAGAAGACCGAATTCAAGGCAGAAGATCTCCGTCCCCAGCATTTTTTTAGAAGTGCATCAATGGAAGGGGAAAAGGATGCTACAGGTAATTTTCAGGTAGATACCACTTCCTTGATAGAGTATAATGAAAGTTACCTTGATACTACTCTCGAAAGACAGTCCATTGAGTACGATGTAGGATTCAATACCACCATCAGAGTCAACTCTACTGCCGATGAATGCTTCAAGCTCGGAATCGGAAGAGAGATCGATGATCTGGTAAATGCAATGCAGGCTGTGGTAGACCTCGAAACCACCATCAAGGACATCGAGAAGAAAATCTCCACCACTACCGTTCAGGCAGACCTGGATACTCTTCAGAATCAGCTCGATGCGGCAAATAAGGCGTTCACATTCCAGAAAGACATCGCTCAGAAGCGTTTCGAACAGGGAATTACCGCAATGCAGGGATATCTCAACGATACCAGCCTTGCTATCACCAATAACGGTACCAGATCCTCTAAGCTCGCACTCATCGAATCCAGACTTCAGAACCAGAAGACCACTTTCGAGACCCTGCAGAGCCAGAACGAGGATATCGACATCACAGAGGTAGCCATCAGCTTAGAGAGCGCAAGCGTTACCTACGAAGCAGCACTTATGGCAACAAGCAAGATAATGCAGAACACACTGCTTAATTATCTGTAAGGAAAGGAGACCATAATGTTTATCAAAACCAAGATATTCGGAGATGTAGAGATCAGCGACGACAAAATCCTTACCTTTGAGGACGGAATCATAGGTTTTCCGGATCTCAAGCACTTTACCCTTATCCATGACGAAGAGAAGGGTACTGATGCAGGAATCAGATATTTTCAGTCTATAGAAGAACCCGCTTTCGCAATGCCCGTTATGAATCCTCTTATGGTTTGCGAAGATTATAATCCCCAGGTCAGCGAGGAATTCCTTTCATCCCTCGGAAATATCAGTGATGAGAACATCGTGGTACTCGTTACCGTAACCGTTCCCACCGATCTGACCAAGATGACCGTTAACCTTCAGGGCCCCATCATCATCAATTCCGATGAAAAGAAAGGAGCCCAGATCATCGTAGAAGGAAACGATTATCCCGTTAAATTCCCTATTTATGAGATCCTCAAGTCGAGAAAGGAGGGCGAATAAGAATGCTTGCACTTTCCCGTAAAAAAGGCGAGGCTCTCGTCATTGCCAACAATATCGAGGTGACCATCCTTGAGATCAAGGGTGATCAGGTTAAGGTGGGAATCACCGCTCCCAGAGAGGTTCCCGTATACAGAAAAGAGATCTATCTCCAGATCCAGGATTCCAACAAGGCTGCTACCGATGTTTCCGGTATGCAGGCCCTCAAGGATCTCCTCGGCTGATGTTTTCTTTTTACACAAAATCATAAGATTGACAGGGCGGCCACAGACCGCCCTGTTTTCTTGACATTTCGGGGTTTTCCCGATAAAATGAGAACTTGCACGTAGTGCTATATTGGTACAAAGTGCATTAACGTACGTCATAGAAAGGGGAGTACCTAGACATGGAAGATACAAACAAGCTTACAAAAGAAGGTCTCAGACAGTATGAGGACGAGCTTCACGATCTGAAAGTAAACCGTCGTCAGGAAATAGCTCAGAAGATCAAGGAAGCACGTGAACAGGGCGACCTTTCCGAGAACGCTGAGTACGATGCAGCTAAGGATGAGCAGGGTAAGATCGAAGACCGTATCGCTGAGCTCGAAGAGCTTCTCAAGAACGCAGAGATCATTTCCGGAACCTTCGTAAAGGCTAAGGATCTTGAGACCGGCGAGACCGTTGAATATAAGGTAGTAGGTTCCTCACAGGCAGATTCTCTCAACTTCATGATTTCAGATGAGAGCCCTGTAGGACGTGCTCTCAAAGAGAGCAAAAAGGGAGAGACTGTTAAGGTAGAGACTCCCGCAGGTGTTTTGAAGTTCAAGATCATTGATATCTGGAAGGATTAAGGTAATAAAGTTGGCAGACAATAATCAGCAGAATCAAAAGAATGCTCCTCAGGAGGACATAGGTCAGCTCCTTAAGGTCAGAAGACAGAAGCTTTCCGATCTTCAGGCAGCAGGACGAGATCCCTTTGTCATCACCAAGTATGAGCAGACCCATCACACCGATGAGGTCATCAGCCTCTACGAAGCACATGAAAAAGAGATCCTTAAAGACTATGTTGAGCCTGAGCTTACTGAGCCTGCAGAGGGTGCTGATAATGAGACCATCTCTGCATATCGTCAGGCTAAGAAGGAAGCTTACAACAAGCGCCGCGAACTTCTCGATGCATCTCCCATCAATGTTTCCATTGCCGGAAGAATGCTTTTCAAGAGAGTAATGGGCAAAGCTTCTTTTGCAAATATCCAGGATCTTAAGGGAAGAGTTCAGGTATACGCTTCTCAGGATGCGCTTGGAGAAGAGTCCTATGCAGACTTCAAGAAAGCTGACATCGGTGACATCTTCGGAGTTGAGGGATATGTATTCAGAACCATGACCGGAGAGATTTCCGTTCATGCGACCAAGATGGTTCTTCTGTCAAAGAGCCTCCAGATACTTCCCGAGAAATTCCACGGACTTACAGATACCGACACCAGATACAGACAGAGATACGTAGACCTCATCATGAATCCCGAGGTTAAGGATACTTTCGTAAAGAGATCCGCTATCCTCAAGGAGATCAGAAACTTCCTCGATACCAGAAACTTCATGGAAGTTGAAACTCCCACCCTCGTATCCAATGCGGGCGGAGCTGCTGCAAGACCTTTCGAGACTCATTACAATGCTCTCGATGAGGATGTTAAGCTCAGAATATCTCTCGAGCTTTATCTCAAGAGACTTATTGTCGGCGGACTTGAGAGAGTATATGAGATCGGACGCGTATACAGAAACGAAGGTGTCGATACCAGACACAATCCCGAGTTTACACTCATGGAGCTCTATCAGGCATACACCGATTATTACGGAATGATGGAACTCACCGAGTCCATGTTCAAGTATGTCGCAGAGAAGGTTCTCGGAACCACTAAGATCAACTATCAGGGTACAGAGATCGACCTCGGACAGCCTTTTGCTCGTCTTACCATGAACGAGGCTATCAAGAAATATGCCGGAATCGATTTCGATACCGTTGAAAGCGATGAAGCAGCCAAGGCTCTTGCAAAAGAGCACCATATCGAATTCGAGGATCGTCACAAGAAGGGCGATATCATCAACCTCTTCTTCGAAGAGTATTGTGAGAAGGAGCTGATCCAGCCTACATTCATCATGGATCATCCCATCGAGATCTCACCTCTTACCAAGAAGAAGCCCACAGATCCCACCAAGGTAGAGCGTTTCGAGCTCTTTATCAATACATGGGAGATGTGTAACGCATATTCCGAGCTCAACGATCCCATTGATCAGAGAGAAAGATTCGCAGCTCAGGATGCACTTGCAGAGGCAGGCGATGATGAAGCACAGCACACCGATGAGGATTTCCTCAATGCACTCGAGATCGGTATGCCTCCTACGGGCGGAATCGGATACGGAATTGACAGACTCGTCATGCTCCTTACCGACTCACCTTCCATCCGTGATGTCCTGCTCTTTCCCACTTTAAAATCGCTGAATTAATGCAGTACTTTCAAAAGCACTTACTTTAGTGAAACTAAGGTAAGTGTTTTTTGTTGACTTTTTACGATCCTTGTATTAGCCTATAGCAAAGCTGTGAAGAGAAGAGTAGGTTGTCAGGAGCTTTACAGAGAGTCGGCATTTGGTGAGAGCCGGTGAGTAAGCGGCAGCTGAACATGGTCTTGGAGCCGCGTACCGAGGTGAAAACTTAGGCTACGACGGGTGCGCCCGTTACAGTGCTAGACTATCGTCGGAGATCTTCTCCTTCCGTAGTTGATAAGGCTTATATCGTGAGGTATGAGCGAATTAGGGTGGTAACACGAAGCGATATGCTCTCGTCCCTGAATTTTTTATTCAGAGATGAGAGTTTTTTTTATACCCAAAAACTAACTGACGTATAAAAAGAGCTCTCCTCTGAGGCAACTGTTAACACTTATGTTGACGAAAAGGAGGAAACGAGATGAACAGAAATATTTTGATCGGAGGAGCATGGCCGTACGCAAACGGTTCATTACACATCGGACATATCGCAGGTCTCTTGCCGGGTGATGTCCTTGCCAGATATCATAGGGCCTGCGGAGATAAGGTTTATTTTGTATCGGGAAGTGACTGTCACGGAACTCCGGTGGCTATTCGTGCAAAGTCTGAGGGAAAGACACCGCAGGAGATCAGTGACTATTATCATGAGGAGTTTACGGATTGCTTCAACCGTCTTGGTTTCAGCTATGACTGCTACACCAAAACCTCCGACGATCATCACAAAAACTTTATCCGTGATTTTCATGAAAAACTTTATAAAAGTGAATATGTCTATGAGAGGGAGACACCCCAGGCTTTCTGCGAGTGCTGTAATACATTCCTGGCAGACAGGTTTGTTACAGGATTATGTCCGAAATGCGGACAGCCTGCAAGGGGCGATCAATGCGACCTATGCGGTACCGTTCTTGATCCTGAGCTTCTTAAAGAGCCTGTCTGTGCTGTGTGTAATAAACCTGTGACTTTCAGGAAATCAACACATCTTTACATTGCAATCTCCAAGCTTGAAAAACAGCTTCGTAACCTTGTCGATAATGGTAAGAACTGGCGAAAGAACGCAGTCTCCTTCACCAACCGTTACATCGATGAGGGGCTTCGTGACAGAGCACTTACCAGAGATCTGGAATGGGGAATCCCTGTGCCGAAGGAAGGATATGAGAACAAGACCATCTATATCTGGGCAGAGAACGTCCTCGGTTATCTCTCCGCTGCAAAACGTGTTGCGGATGAAAGAGGTGAGAGCTTTGAGGAACTCTTTGGTGAGAATGCCCATCACTACTACGTTCACGGCAAGGACAACATTCCCTTTCATACGATAATCCTGCCTTCGCTTCTCATTGCAAACGGCAGCGGCTATCGTCTTCCGGATCAGATAGTTTCAAGCGAGTATCTGACTCTTGAGGGCAGGAAAATCTCCACAAGCCGCAACTATGCGATCTGGGTAAAGGATCTGTTGGACAAATATGATGCGGATTCTCTGAGATATTATTTTCTTGCCAACGGTCCCGAAAAGAAGGATGCTGATTTTTCCTGGACCGAATATGTCAATAATCACAATGGTGAACTTCTTGGGGCGTACGGAAATTTCATAAACCGTTCACTGTCATTTATTGCAAAATACTTTGACGGGATAGTTCCGGAGGGCGATGTTTCGGATGAATGGGAAGAGACACTTCGTACTCTCTACGACACAACAGGAAAGAGGATTGAAGAAGGCAACTTTAAAGAAGCCATTGACGGAATCTTTGATGTTGTCAGAAAAGCAAACAAATACTTTGATGAACAGGCTCCGTGGAAAACAAGGACCGAAAATGTTGAAGTCTGTAAGAACACTTTGTATCAGTGTACACGCATCATTGCAAATCTTGCGACTGTTCTGGCTCCTTTCCTTCCTTTTTCATCGGAGAAAATATTCCGGTGGTTGAACGTATCCGAAGACTGGAGTTACAAAAACGTTGAGTCTGGGTATGAACTGCCTGAAATAGAGATACTGTTTGAGAGGCTGGATAAAAGTGTGATAGAGGAGGAAAGAAGCAAACTTGGTTAAACAATATGTGCTATAATCAATCTCAAGTAAGATAAATGAAGGGAAGATTCATATGGGATTTTTCGACAAGTTTAAGAAGACTGCCGGTTCGAATTGGGATGATGCTTACAAAGCTAACCCGAGTTTCTATTCAAAGCCCGACGGAAGTCCGTTCTGTGCATTTGCTCTGACAGAGGGAACAGATACTATACTTCCAAAGGCTCCGCATTATGCGGTTTCCGGAAAAGAAATCAAGGAATACAAACTCATGCTGGTCAGTACCACAAAGCAGGCTCCTTTGGGAGACTGCGATTACTTTGAAGCAATCGGGAAGCTCGAGGCATATAAGATTGATTCAAATGATGACAGTATTCTAATCAAAGGATTGTCCCTTGTTGAAATGGAAGAAGTGCTGAAGTAAATATGAACGATAAACTTTATGGCATATATAACGGTGACGTATACAGGATAAAACCTGACATAAACGGGAAGGTTTTCTTACTTCCGGATACTGAAGACGGATCGGTTGATATCATACACGCTAAGATAGTGAACAATTCCGATATCACTGAGGCTTACAGGTTACATCTGTATGCAGAATATAAAGGGGTTAAGGTCGATATTGCGCGGGAGGTCGGTGAGGAGTACGAACTATGGGCTGATGATTATGCAACCGCGCAGGAGCTTTGCTTTTGCAGATGTGATAAATACGGATACAATTTGATGGTGAAAAAGTCAGATGTAAACATCATTACAGAGAAAACACCATTCGAGTTTAGTTGAGTTTCAATTAACCGATTGATACATGGAGAAAATATGAAGAAGCTAAGCTGTTCTATGATGAAGGCCCTGCTGATCTGTTTTACCGTGTTTATGCTTGCCGGGTGTGGCAAAAAAGAATCGATTCCCGGGGATGTTGTCGGAACGTAGACCTGTTACGACAACAGTATTCACGGCAATGATCTATGTAAAAGCAACGGAATGCCTCGTGCAATATTATTGGACGTTTTTTAAAAGCACCTACTTTAGTGAAACTAAAGTAGGTGCTTTTTTATCTGCTGTGGAAGGCAAGATATGGGATTAGCCGGTAGGGAGTTGATTGGATTTTTATATTTTGTATATAACAACAAGATTATTATTTTATGGTAAGATACTCGAATAGGCCGGACGGGCTATAATTTTCCTCAGAAACTTAGTTTTTATAGCCCTTTAAGAAGATTGCGGCTTTGATGAAGGATGTGCGGGCTATAATATTACTTTGACTCTATGATATTTATAGCCCTTTTTCGGGATTTACACTTTACATGAGACCGAAGGGGCTATAAAAAGTCTATGTGCCTTACTGTTTTATAGTCCATCCATATTTTGATCCTCTCTTGAGGTATACGGAGAATGCGATGATACAAGTGACGTTTCATATGATAGTTGAGCAGACAAAAGAATATCCCATGCGGATGATCTATAAACCTGAAACAGGAGAATTTGTTGCGGGCGACTGCGAGTCACTGCTTCATGCAAGTAATTTCTGTAAGCCTTACGGTTGGATTAAGGAATCGGGAACTCCTCCCAAACCCCATTGGGATTGCATACTAATGACGGAAAATGATTATGCACTGGGTGATGAGGTCGAGGTTAAAGTGATCGGAGTATTTAAGAGAGCTGACTTTGATCATAAGTACATAGTTGTTGAGTTAAACAGAAACATTGACGATTACGCGGAACTATCAGAGGATGAAAAGGAAGAACTGTGCAGACTATACCCTCGCGTAGGAGTAGGTGAAGGGTGGTTTGGAAAAGAAGAAGCTGAGTTCTGTATGAAGAATCATAGAAAAGCGCTTTAGCAGATTTGGAGGAATTATGGATAGAGATATGACGGTACCTTGCGAAGAGGGATTTATAAATATTCGTGTCGGTGCGATCATTATGAAGAACGGAAAATTACTGATGGTCGGAAATGACGTTCACCCGGAATATCTGTATTCGGTGGGCGGACGCATCAAGTTCGGGGAGACATCGGAAGAAGCGATTGTTCGGGAAGTTCTTGAGGAGACCGGAGTTAAGCTGGAAATTGATAGGCTGGGTTTTATCCATGAGAATTATTTCTATGGAGACAGCGAAACAAATCTTAAAAAGCTTGTTTATGAGATTTCATATTTCTATTATATGAAGGTTCCTGAAGATTTCGAGCCTGTATGCATGAGTATGACAGATGGCGGACATGAGGAATTCTTACGCTGGATAGATCTAAATGATCCGATAAAATATTACCCGGATTTTTTCAGAAGTGAGCTGTTACATCCTGTGGACGTAGTAAAACATTTTGTGAAGGATGAGAGATGAGATTTATAGAACCGACAATTGAATATGAGGAGCAGATCCGAATATACAGACAAGAATTTCTGGATACCGGAAGTTCCATGGATGGAACAGGTGCACTAAGACGAATGGAAGATCCCAAGCAGTGGATTGAGCATAGCTTAAACAGCATGAAGAAAGAAACCATACCCGATGGATTGGTTCCGGCAACACAGTATATATTTGTTCGGGAAAGCGATAATAAAATCGTCGGAATGCTTCAGATAAGACATTACTTCAACGATTTTCTCGAGAAATACGGAGGACATATAGGATACTCGGTTGCACCGAGCGAGCGTCGGAAGGGCTATGCAACGCAGATGCTTCAACACGGATTGGAGAAATGCAAAGAGCTGGGCATTTATAAAGTGCTCATAACCTGTGATTATGATAACGAAGGTAGTAGAAAAACTATCCTGAAGAATGGCGGAGTATATGAATCTACGGTTCATGAGCCTGATGAAGATATAGATCTGCAAAGATATTGGATTGAGATATAATAACATTAAACACCATTCTTTCGGGGATGGTGTTTTTTTGATAAAATCAATGTATATGTAAATAACAGGAAGAAGTTTTTTAAGTAAGACATGATAACAGATAGACTTGAAATAAGCAGAGTAACATCTGACGATAAGGCGGATTATTTTTACAATATATCGAATGATAAAAAAGTTCTTGAAACTTTCGTGTGTAAATATGCGGAATCTCTTGATGATTATGATTTTGAACCCTATTTGCAAATGGATAATCTCTTTGCAATTCGTTTAAAAGAAACAAAGAAGCTGATCGGAATTATTCTGCATTTTGCTGCATCGGAAGAAAACGCATGCGAAATAGGATATGGTATGGGTTCCAAATATTGGAATAATGGTTATGCAACCGAAGCGGTAGCGGCATTTATTGAATACTGTTTTTCTAAGTTGAATGTAAATAAGGTATATGCATCATATTTTACCGGAAATGATGCTTCGAAAAAGGTGATGGAGAAATGCGGAATGAAATATGATCATTTCGTGGAAAAAGAATTCGAGTATCTTGGAAGAGAGCGGGATCTGACATATTACGCCATCGAGAGGAGATAATATTTATGTCTTTGCCTGTGAGATTATATGATCTGAATAAAGATGAAGACGGATACGGATATTATTACCGTGATGAGAACGGAGATAAGGTCAACAAGTCAACATATGCTCATTGGTACGAAGGCAAGAATTATCACCTTATCTGGGAAAATAGGGCGGATTATTGCAAAGTCGTTCCTGCGATATATGGTTCAGAGGGAGAAGACGGAGTATATGAGAGGGTTTCTGATGAGGAACTGGCCGATAAATTATACGTGATATAGAAAAGTGAAATAAGAGGATTTGGAGTTATGAATTATAAGATAGTGTCCGGCAGATATGAGACCGGAACGGAAGAACAGAAGAGCGGATACAGATTTCTTTTTGGCGAGGACAACATACAATATAAGTTCGATCTGTATTTTCATTGGTACAATTTGGTGCATGAGGTAGGTCATTGCATCGTAGAAAAATACGGGAAACATATGTCTAAAGTCGAAGAAGAGATGTATGTTAACGAGTTTGCTGTAGCATATTACAGGCATGTTGGTGAGACAAATCGCCTTAGCGAACTTGAAGGAATACTTAAGGAAATTATTGATAAAGTTCCTTCGCCTGTTCCACAGGGGCAGACATTCACTTCTTACTTTGAAAGTATTTGGGGAACAGAAGCGCTCAATAATGTAATGATATACGGCTTTTTTCAGTTAAACAGCGTGCTTGAAGCAATGAAAAAAGAGAATGATCTGAACGATATTACACGCGAACTTGGTGTAGCACTATCAGAATCTGAGACAGTCGGATGCAGTGAAGAAATCTCTTCTGCTAACGCGGAAACATTCCTGAAAACAGCGATAGAAAATTTGAAGCTTTTGGGATTGGATGTTCCCGGGATATCGCTTGAGCTGGTTGATAATCCGATGATTCAGTGTGCACAGAATGCGGAGTAAAATAAATGGGTAGGTTTTTCACAAGTATTGGGGATGTAATGTGAGTTTATATGAAATATAAATTAGACGAAGAATTGAAAAGCCTGGGAATGCTCAGTGGTTCGCTTGTAGCGCGTTTCTATCCCTTGCTTAATTCCGGGTATTCGAGATTAAAATGCAAGTCGGATGATGATGTGACGGTTACATGTTTCATTACACCGGGTTACAAGGATGAGAAGTTATCGACACTTGTTATCGAGCCTAAAGGATGCAATGAAAAGCTTCCCTGTATCATGTTTTATCATGGCGGAGGATTCTTATTGAAACCTTCCCAGGCACATTATCAGGTTGCAAAGTGGTATGCTTCAAAAGCAAACTGTAAAGTTGTATTTGCAGACTACAGGCTGCTGCCTGAAAACAAATACCCCGTGGCCATAGAGGATTGCTATGCTACATACATCTGGGCTTTGGAAAATGCGGATAAGCTAAACATTGATCCGGACAGGATCATTGTTACCGGTGACAGTGCAGGCGGAAATGTTGCATGTGCGATAACGATGATGCTAAATGACAGGAATATTCCCCTTCCCAAGGGAGTTCTTCTTGTCTATCCCGTTCTTGATAAAAGAATGCAGACAGAATCCATGAAGAAATTTACGGATACACCCATATGGGATTCACGCTGCGATAAGATGTTCTGGGATATGTATCTGAGTAAAGAAGATAAAGTATCTGCAAAGTATGCATCAATCTCTGAAGCGGAATCTGTGAATTATTTTCCGAGTGCATATGTTGAGGTTGCGGAATTTGACTGTCTTCATGATGAAGGCGTTGACTTTGCAAAGCGTTTGGAATCAGAAGGGATTTCTGTGGAAGTTCATGATATAAAGGGTGCATGTCATGGATTTGAATCTGTATTGAAAAGCACGATGGTGGAAGAAGCTATCAAAAGAAGAATTGCCTGGATCACAAGTATCTTCGCCTGAAATAACAGCAATGAAACAGAGCATCGATAAAGGTGCTCTGTTTTTTTGCAAAAAAATGAAAAGTACGCATGATATATATATAATATCAGTTGGGTTAGCGGTGATTAATGTCTTCACATAGAACAGACTCTTGCTACCGGTGGGGAAATGTGTGATTATTGGATAGTTCCGGATATGCTCAAGGATCCAAAGTGACTAAATTATATGATTTAATATCTTGCGAGGCTGAAGAAATTCAGCCTCAATTTTTTTATAAAAAAGTGTTGACTATGACGTAACGTTATAGTTTATGGTATAGATACACGTGAAGGAGATGAAGCTATGAAGACAGTAAATGAAGTGAGTAAGCTGACAGGAGTGAGTATACGCACGCTTCAGTATTACGATAAGATAGGACTCTTAAAACCGGCGGAGTATACCGAGTCCGGATACAGGCTGTATGACGATGCGGCGCTGGAGAGACTTCAGCAGATTTTACTGTTTCGTGAGCTTGAGTTTCCGCTTAAGGATATCAAGGATATCGTAACCAGATCTGATTTTGACAAGAGATTGGCACTTGATCAGCAGATAGAACTTCTTGAATTAAAGAAGGAACATATCGAAAATCTGATCAGTATGTGCCGTGG
>JAGCUO010000021.1 GCA_017962825.1 Lachnospiraceae bacterium
ACGGATTCTGAAAGCCGGAGATAAGATGGAAGGAATACTGAGTCTTTGCGCAACACCCATAGGAAATCTCGGAGACATGTCCCCGAGAATATTGGAGTGCCTTGAAAGCGCCGATCTGATCGCGGCTGAGGATACCAGAAACAGCATAAAGCTTCTCAATCATTTCGAAATCCATACCCCCATGACCAGCTATCATGAATTCAATAAATATGACAAAGCCGCAGAACTGGTGGGATTCATGAGAGAGGGTAAGACGGTTGCACTGATTACGGATGCGGGAACACCGGCCATATCGGATCCCGGTGAAGTGCTGGTTGCAATGTGTATAGAAGCGGGAATAACCGTAACATCTCTGCCCGGTCCCTGTGCATGTATCACCGCCCTTACACTGTCCGGATTAAATACCAGAAGGTTCGTCTTTGAGGGCTTTATTCCCAGAGAAAAGAAAGAAAGATCGGAAGTCCTTAAAAGCGTCGAAAAAGAGACCAGAACCATGATCTTTTACGAGGCTCCTCATCATCTGAAGGGTACTCTTGCGGATCTGTCTGAAGCACTTTCCGGCGGAGAAGGACGAAAGATCGCACTTTGCAGAGAACTGACCAAGAAGTTCGAAGAGGTTATTCATACCACCATCGGCGGTGCGATACTTAAATATGAAAACGAAGAACCCAGAGGTGAATATGTCCTTGTTATCGAGGGAATGGATCCAGAAGAACTAAAGGCGTCGGTACGGGCATCCTGGGAAGAAATGAGCATCGAAGATCACGTTAAGATGTACGAAGACAGAGGCCTTGACCGCAAAGAAGCCATGAAAGCCGCTGCTGCGGACAGGGGAGTATCCAAGAGAGATATTTATGCTTATCTCGAAAAAACGGGTAAAAAATGAGCTTTCTTTGGGCTGCAGAATCCGTTTTCATTGCTTTTTAGCGCCCGAAGTGCTAATCTTTTAAAGGTTTTAGCGGTATTTTCACCGAATAAACAAGTTTAATTACAGAGAGGTTTTCAAAATGGCTGAACAGGCAAAACAGGGAGGATGGCGTGCCAATAAATGGGTTCGCGCAGCTATTCCCGCACTACTTCTTCACTGCAGTATCGGTACCGTTTACTGCTGGTCGATCTTCTCTCAGGAGATTGCAGACTATATCGGATACTCAAAGGGAGCCGTTGAATGGGCGTTCTCTTTTGCTATCTTTTTCCTCGGAATGAGCGCAGCCTTCCTCGGAAATATCGTTGAGAAGGACATTCATAAGTCCTCACTCATCGCTACCATTTGTTTTTCCGTGGGAATGCTCCTTACCGGTGTGTTCATCATGTACGGCGGATCTCATCAGCACAGCCCCGTTGCGCTTATCGGTATTTATCTCAGCTATGGATTTATCATGGGTGTAGGACTCGGTACAGGATATCTTTCCCCCGTTAAGACTCTTATGCTCTGGTTCCAGGACAGAAAGGGACTTGCTACCGGACTTGCAGTTGCAGGATTCGGAGCAGCTAAGGCTATCGCAAGCCCTATCATGCAGGGAATGCTCAACGGACTCGGCAACGGTGGAATCTACAAGATGTTCATGATCCTTGCCGGAGTTTATTTCGTAATGATGTTCGTAGGACACCTTCTTCTTGCTAAGCCCGCTGACTGGCATGAGCCTCAGAACAGCGCTGATAAGCCTAAGATCATGGATGTTCTCAAGACCAAGCCCCTTACCAACTACATCGGTATCTGGCTTATGTTCTATATCAACATTACCTGCGGACTTGCTCTTATCTCTCAGGAGAAGATGATCGTTAAGTGCGTAGGCCTTGCAGCTATGGCAGGTGTCATCTCTACCGTATCAGCTATATTCAATGCCGGCGGACGTCTCGGATTCTCCGCTTGGGCAGATACCATGAAGGACAGAAACACCATCTACAAGATGATCTTCATTCTTTCCATCGCATTTACCGCACTTGTAATGCTCACCGGCGGAATCAAGAACGGTGAGGGCAACGGACTTCTTATCTTCCTTGTGCTTGCACTTATCTTCGTAGTAAATGCAGGATACGGCGGAGGATTCTCCAATGTACCCACCCTCCTTTCCGATCACTACGGAATGGGTTCCATTTCAGCCATTCACGGAATTACTCTTTCCGCATGGGCTTTTGCCGGACTTACCGGAAATCAGGTTGCAACCTTCATCGTTAACCATACCGGAGAGTTCATAGAGCACGGAACCGATGCTGCAGGAAAGGTTATCAGCATCAATCCCGTCGGATATCAGAACGTACTTATTTTCACCATTGCACTTTATATACTTGCCCTTGTTCTTTGCCTTGTACTTGTTAAGCCTTCAAACACCAAAGGTACAAAATAATGTATTCATGTGACACATGCGTAAATTACGTGTATGATGAAGAAGACGATTCATACGATTGTATGGTCGAGATGGATGAGGATGATGCATACCGTATAAATGCCGACAGCAGGGCTCAATGCCCGTATTACAGGCTGGATGACGAATACGCGGTTGTCAGACATCAAATGTGATTAAGGAGAGTAACTATGACAAGAGACACTAAACTCGGAATTAACGATTATTGGTTTGTTGCACTTATATTCCTGGCAGCACTTCTCGGCCCCATTCCTTTTCTGGGACTTATCATCTACGGTGCTGTAGCTGAAAACAGTAAAGTGATCAAGGATGGAAGCAAGATTGCGATCATTCTCTATGCAGGCGTAAAGATCATTCAGTATGTTCTTGACGTAGTTGTTTATCTCGTAAGATGCTTCGATGTATCAGAGTATGGACTTAACGGATTCTACAGCTTCATGAACAGAGTTGATTACTTTATCGACGGTGTATTCTACGGAGCAATCCTTGTTTTCTTAGTTATCAATGTGGTCAAGGGACTTTCCGTTTCATCCGTTTCCGCTCAGGCAGTTAATCCTCTTCTTGCAGCAGGAATCGAAAAAACAGAGCAGGAAGCAGCGGCTAAGGCGGCAGCTCCCGCAGCAGCACCCGCTCAGGCAGAGGCTCCCAAGAAGACTCCCGAGGTTTGCCCCAACTGTGGAAAGAAGCTTGCCGAAGGCGTAAAATTCTGTGCAGGATGCGGAACCAAGATAGGATAATTTCCAATTTCAATAATGCAAACGGACAGGTAAAAACCTGTCCGTTTTTTTTAGCAAAAAATAGTAGGTTTATCTTCAAAAAATGTGGAGAAACCGCGGTTTCAATGATATAATCGTTTGTAGCGGTATCAGGTAATGATCTGTTTGCCAAGATTGTCAACTTTTGGGGTGTTGACGGCTTTGCAAACAGTTAAATTACTCAAAGGTGCTGCTATATGGCTGGTGACGGCGCGCTCTACACTCCGGACCAAAGGTTCGAGATACAAGAGGGCAGGAAAAAAGGCCTGAACACAACGGTTTATGAAGACCCCGGCTTCCTGGCTATACAGATGAGAGAGATTCGTCTGGCCCTGGAAAAAGGTCTTGATGTTAGTGTGCTCAGAAACCCCGAACTGGACTGGCTGCAGATGGGGGAGATACGTCAGGGACTGGAGAGCAAGGTGGATGTAAGCCGTTATGCCAAGCCTGAGATCTCTTCTCACGCGATGCGTCAGATCAGAAAAGGTCTTGAGAGCGGTATCGACATATCCGGGTTCCTGGATTATCCGCCTCTGATCGTCCGTCAGATACGTAAATCAAGACGTGACGGCGTAGATATCATGAAATATGTCGGAGAGGGATATAAGGAGGATCAGCTTGAGCAGATCCGTATCGCTCTTACGAGAAAAATACCCATTGAACAGTACCTGAGAGTTGAATTCAGAGCTCCATCCATCGGTGAATTCAGAAGCGGCCTTGAAAAGGGCCTTGATATAACCCCCTATGTCAACACTGCATATGAGTGGCGACAGATGAGGGAGATAAGACTCGGGCTTGAGAAAAGAATAGATACCTCTCTTTATTCGAATCCTTATTTTCAGGCAACTCAGATGAAGGAAATAAGGCTCGGACTTGAAGAAGGTCTTGATGTAAGCTCATATGCCCATATCCGTTTTTCAGCTGCGGATATGAGATCCATGAGGGAAAAACTCAAAGAGGAAGTATCGAGGGCGGCGCAGATCTCGGAGTCATCCGATTCCATCGATTTTGAGAAACTCGGACAGCTCCTGGAAGAAGATCCTCTGGCAGAGGTCGGACTTCCTTTCAAGATAGTTGTCTCCCCCGACGGAATGGAGGCATATCTTTCCATCGCAAACTTAAATAACAGGCCTACCGAGGACGAGGTTCTCAAAGAACTCTGGGCTTGTAAGATCAGAAAAGGAATACTCCGTAAAGAGATCACAAAAGCCTGCGACGGAACATACGAAGAAGACACCGTTCTTATCGCGGTCGGTAAAAACGTGGAGAACGGACGCGACGGATGGTACGAATATTTCTTTAAGACGGACGTAAACAGAAAGCCCAAGCTCCTTCCCGACGGCTCCGTTGATTACCATGACATAGAATGGTATGACGCGGTCAAGAAGGGCGACAAGCTGGCTTATTACCATAAGGCGGAGGACGGTATCGACGGCTATGACGTCGAAGGTAACATCCTTAAGTCCACAAGAGGTAAGGAACAATCCATCCTTTCGGGCAACGGATTCCAGATGGATTCCGACAGATGTACCTACTATGCCAAGATAGACGGCATGGTCAAGCTGGAAGATGACAGACTTGAAGTAAGTGAGATGCTGGAGGTTGAGGAGATCAACTCCTCCATCGGAAACATCATCTTCAACGGATCGATACATGTCAGGGGAAATGTAGGAGCCGGTGTTACCATCAAGGCCGGTAAGGACATCATCATCGACGGATTTATCGAAGGAGCGAACCTCGAAGCTGCCGGAGAAATCATTCTCAGGAAGGGAATGAACGGTTCCGGAAAGGGCAAGATAAAAGCCGGAGGAAACGTAACAGCTAAATTCCTTGAATCCGCGGATGTGTATGCCGGCGGAATGATACATATCGACTACGCCATGAACAGTGTCCTTTATTCCGAGGAGATAGTCGAAGCCAAACTCAGAAACGGTACCATTGTCGGAGGCGTATGTACCGGAGTAAAGGGAGTATCGGCCCAGAACATCGGAACGAGGGCAGCGGTACAGACAACGATACGTGCGGGATCTTCAACCGCATTGATGAAACTCAATAACGAGATATACAGGCAGCTGAGCAGTACGAACGAGGAAATCAGGATCCTTGAAAATGTCCGAAGGGAGATGGAAGGGAAACTGAATGCCGAGCAGCTTGCGGAGCAGCCTGTTTACGAGAAAGTACAAAACGCCCTCTATACAAAGGGAAAAGAAGCCGAGGAGCTTGTTGCAAAACAGGAAGAGGTAAGAGGAAGGCTGCTTGAACTCAGCAGGGCGGTCATAGAAGCAAAAGGCACCATATATGACGGAGTAAAAGTCTGGCTGGGTGAAGTTACCTGGAACAGTGAGAAAGAACTCACGGATGTTACACTTCGCAAGGTAAGAAAAGGCTCAGATGAAAAGGTCCTGGCTTACCACAACAACAAGGATCCCAAAGACCCCGACGCACTTGTAGAATAAATATTTGCGACGGATATTACGTCAAGAGGCTGGCATATGGCAGGTAAAATTCTGATCATTACCGGAAAACTGGTTGAGAGGGAAGAACTCTCCGAGATACTGAAGGATAATTATGAGGTCATCTGCGCATCAAACGGCGAAGAAGGCAGAAAGTATCTTTTGGAAAACGGAGCAGACCTTGAGTGCGTTTTCATAAGAGCCGATCTCCCCGGAATATCCGGCGAGGCACTTGTCAAGGCATCTTCGGAGGGCGGACTTACCAGAAAGGTTCCTTTTATCGTCATAGAAGGAGAGGATGATCCCGATACCCCCGCCTCATGGTTTGAGATGGGAGTAATGGATTTTGCCAGAAAGCCGTTCAGATCCAAGCCTATCAGAAGAAGGGTCGAGAACCTTTCGAGGATCATCAAAAAGCAGGCCGCTTCTTCCGTTAAGCTCGGAACTCAGGATGAGACGCTCAAAAAGCAGTTTAAGCTCCTGTCATTGCAGTCGGAAGAACTTAAAAAGAGCAGAAACCTTCTCATGGCTTCCCTTGGATCCATCGTAGAAGACAGAAACCTGGAGCATTCCGACCATATAATGCACGTCAAGGAATTCACCAAGATCCTCGGCCTTCAGATGATGCAGGATTATCCCGATCTGGGACTTACCAAGGAAAAGGTTGAAGTATATTCCATAGCGAGCATGCTTCATGATATAGGCAAGATAAGCCTTCCGGACAATGTTATCCTAAAGCCCGGAAGACTCACTCCCGAAGAACAGGAACTTATGAAATCGCACACCTCTAAGGGATGCGAACTTCTTGAGGGTATAAAAGGATACATAAGTAAGGATTATTTCAACGCAGCGTATGATATCTGCAAATATCATCACGAAAAATATGACGGCGGCGGATATCCTTACGGATTATCCGGAGATGATATTCCGCTCTCTGCCCAGATAGTCGGTATAGCCGATGTATACGACGGACTGGTCAGTGAGAGAATATATAAAAAGGCATTGCCCAAGAGCAGGGCATTTGAACTGATCATATCAGGGGACTGCGGCGCATTTGCACCAAAGGTTATGGATTCGTTCAGAAAGTGCCGCGAAAAATTTGAAGCTCTGATAGACCAGTCAAATATGGAACTGGCCGATTCGGATGACTGACAGGAGAATTTATGGAAGCAAAACAGATCATTGAAGAAGGCAAAGGGGTACTCGGAATCGAGTTCGGTTCCACCAGGATCAAGAGCGTTCTTACGGACGCATCTCACAACATCTTAGCGACGGGTATCTACGATTGGGAAAACTCCCTCGTTGACGGTATCTGGACCTATCCCATGGACGAGATAATGAAGGGAATGCGCGGAAGCTACTCATCACTCGTCTCAGACGTATCAGAAAAATACCAGACAAGCATCAAAAGCCTTTCAGCCATAGGAATCAGTGCCATGATGCACGGATACCTTCCCTTTGATAAGGACGGAAAGCAGCTTGCGGAGTTCAGAACCTGGAGAAACACCATGACTGCCGAGGCAGCAGGCGTACTCTCCAAAGAATTTAACTTCAACATTCCCCAGAGATGGAGCATCGCTCACCTCTATCAGGCGATCCTCTCCGGTGAAGATCACGTCAAAGATATTTCTTTCCTCACCACACTTGCGGGTTATATCCACTTCCGCCTTACCGGCGAAAAGAATATGGGAGTCGGCGAAGCATCAGGAATGTTCCCCATCAATCCCGAGACCTGCGATTATGATGAGAAGATGATCGCATCATTCGATGCACTTATCGCAGACAAAGGTTTTTCTTGGAAAATAAAGGACATCCTTCCCAAGGTTCTCAAGGCCGGCGAGAAGGCAGGAACACTCACTGCCGAAGGTGCGGCTCTTTTGGATGAGAGCGGAACCCTTACGGCAGGTGCGGTATTTGCTCCTTGCGAGGGAGATGCGGGAACCGGAATGTGCGCAACCAATGCGGTAAAACCCGGAACAGGTAATATTTCCGCAGGAACGAGCGTATTCTCGATGGTTGTTCTCAAAGAGAACTTAAGCAAGCCTCATGAGGAGATCGATGTCGTAACCACACCCGAAGGACTTCCCGTTGCCATGGTCCACTGCAATAACTGCTCATCGGATATTAATGCGTGGGTCAAGCTATTTGCGGATTTCGCTAAGGTCATGGGACTTGAAGTAAATGTAGGCGATATCTATACCAAGCTTTTCACGGATGCATATAAGAACGGTGCAGCCGATTGCGGCGGAGTCTTAAGCATCAACTATTTCTCGGGAGAGCCCGTAACAGGTCTTGTAAACGGAAGACCCATGGTCATCAGAACTCCCGATGCCGATTTCACAATGGCAAACTTCATGCGCAGCAATATCTACAGCGCATTCGCAACACTTAAGTACGGCAACGACATTCTTTCCCGTGAGGAGAATGTTAAGACGGAAGTAATGATGGCACAGGGAGGCCTTTTCAAGACTCCTCTTGCGGCGCAGCAGATGCTTGCGGACGCCCTCGATTGTCCCGTCACCGTACCCGATACCGCTTCGGAAGGCGGTGCCTGGGGAATGGCAGTACTTGCCGCATTTGTCCTTAACAAAGAAAGCGGCGAGAATCTCGGCGATTACCTTGAGAAGAAGGTATTCTCCGGCCAGGGTCAGAAGACATTAAATCCCGATCCTGAGGGGGTTAAGGGATTTGATATATATCTGGAAGGATATAAAAAAGTACTTAAAGCAGAAAAGATAGTAGCCGATTCGTAAGCTGCTGTCGGACAGGGGAAAACAATGCTCGAAGAATTGAAACAAAAAGTATGTGAAGCGAATCTCCTCCTTCCCAAGTACGGACTGGTGACCTTCACATGGGGTAATGTCAGTCAGATCGATCATGAGAAAGGACTCATAGTAATAAAGCCCAGCGGAGTCCCTTACGAGACCATGAAGCCCTCGGATATGGTGGTTGTGGATCTCGAAGGAAATGTGGTCGAAGGAGACCTTAACCCTTCATCGGATATGCCCACACATGTAGAACTCTACAAGGCATTTCCTGAAATCGGAGGAGTGGTACACACTCATTCCACACATGCAACAAGTTGGGCACAGGCAGGAATCGACATTCCCTGCTACGGAACGACACACGCCGATTATATCTACGGATATGTTCCTTGTCTCAGATGTCTCACCGCTCAGGAGATCGATGAAGCATATGAGAAAAATACCGGAGTACTCATAGTGGATTATTTCCGTGATTCCGGTAAAGATCCGATGGCTGTTCCCGCAGTACTCTGCAAAAATCACGGACCATTCACATGGGGCAAGGATGCGATGGACGCGGTTCACAATGCGGTAGTACTTGAAGAGGTTTCCAAGATGGCATACATGGCTCGTCTCATCAATCCCGAGATCAAGCCCGCGCCTCAGGAACTTCAGGACAAACATTATCTTAGAAAGCATGGTCCGAATGCATATTACGGACAGAAAAAATAACGCAGCATAAACTGCAAAAAAAGGAGAGAAAATGGACAACCTTCAGCTCAAGAAATATGCCAATGAAGTACGTAAAGGCATAGTAACCTCAACTCACAGCGCTAAAGCGGGACATCCCGGCGGATCACTTTCAGCTGCAGATGTATTCACCTTCCTTTACTTTGAGGAGATGAATATCGATCCCAAGAATCCCGAAAAAGAAGACCGCGACAGATTCGTTCTTTCAAAGGGACACACCGCACCCGGACTTTATTCCGCACTTGCAAACAGAGGATATTTCCCCGTAGAGGATCTCAAGACTCTCAGAAAGCTCGGATCATACCTTCAGGGACATCCCAATATGCATATTCCCGGAGTTGATATGGCATCAGGATCACTCGGACAGGGAATCAGTGCCGCAGCAGGAATGGCACTCGGTGCTAAGCTTGGTAATAAGGACTTTAGAGTTTATACCCTTCTCGGAGACGGAGAGATACAGGAAGGACAGGTTTGGGAAGCTGCAATGTTCGCAGGATTCCGCAAGCTTGATAACCTCGTAGTGATCGTAGATAACAACGGACTTCAGATCGACGGACCCGTAGATGAGGTATGTTCTCCTTATCCCATCGCCGACAAGTTCAAGGCATTTAATTTCAATGTTGTTGAGATCGACGGACATGATTTCGATCAGATCCGCAGTGCATTCAATAATGCAAAAGAGACCAAGGGCATGCCCACCTGCATCATCCTTAAGACCGTAAAAGGTAAGGGCGTATCCTTCATGGAAAACAAAGCGGATTGGCACGGAAAGGCTCCCAATGATGAGGAGTATGCTACCGCAATGGCAGATCTTGCCAAGATCGATGAGACACTTTGCTAAACAATCATTAAATACAAATGCCTATTAAGGCGTGAAAGGGATAAAAATGGCAGACGTTAAAAAGATAGCAACCAGAGAGAGCTACGGAAATGCTCTCAAGGATCTGGCAGAGGAATTTCCTCAGCTTGTAGTACTTGATGCTGACCTTGCAGGTGCAACCAAGACAGGTATCTTCAAGAAGGCATATCCTGACAGACATATTGACTGCGGTATCGCAGAGTCCAACATGATGGGCATCGCAGCCGGACTTGCTCTTACCGGAAAGATTCCCTTCGCAAGCTCCTTCGCTATGTTCGCTGCAGGAAGAGCTTTTGAGCAGGTAAGAAACTCCATCGGATATCCACATCTTAATGTTAAGATCGGCGCTACCCATGCAGGTATCACCGTAGGTGAGGACGGCGCTTCCCACCAGTGTAACGAGGACATCGCCCTTATGAGAACCATTCCCGGAATGGTAGTCATGGTTCCTTCCGATGATATCGAAGCTAAGGCAGCCGTAAGAGCGGCTCTTGAGCATGAGGGACCCGTTTATATCAGATTCGGACGTGCGGCAGTGCCCGTTATAAACGATAAGCCCGATTACAAGTTCGAGATCGGAAAGGGTCAGCTTGTAAGAGAAGGTAAGGATGTTACCATCGTGGCAACCGGTATTATGGTAGATTCCGCTATCGGAGCTGCTGAAAAGCTTGCAGCTGAAGGAATCGATGCCGAGATCATAAATATCTGCACTATCAAGCCCATTGACAAGGATATTATAATAAAGAGTGCTCAGAAAACGGGCAAGGTTGTTACATGTGAAGAGCATTCCGTTATCGGCGGACTCGGATCTGCAGTATGTGAAGTACTTGCTGACGAGTATCCCGTTAAGGTCAAGAGGATCGGTATGCAGGATGTATTCGGTGAGTCCGGATCAGCGTCAGACCTCACTCATAAGTATGGATTGGATGCAGAAGGTGTTTACAAGCAGGTCAAGGAGTTTGTATAAATGAAAAAAATCCTGGCGCCCTCCATACTGGCAGCAGATTTCACCAGACTCGGTGAGCAGATCAAAGAAGCTTCCGAGGGTGGAGCACCATATCTTCATGTAGATGTAATGGACGGGATATTTGTCCCGTCCATATCCTTCGGGATGCCGGTAATGGCATCCATAAGGAAATGTACCGATATGTTTTTCGACGTTCATCTGATGATCGAAAAGCCTGACCGGTACATTGAAACCTTTGCCGAAAGCGGAGCTGACGGCATAACTTTTCATGTCGAATCCGATCCCGAAAATGCAGGGGAGATCATTAAGCATATTCACGGGACAAAGAGTTTGAGGGGAGTTCCTTTAAGAGCCGGGATTTCCATCAAGCCGGGGACACCCATAAGTGCGGTTTTGCCTTATGCGGCGGATGTTGATATGATTCTTGTCATGACTGTCGAACCCGGATTCGGAGGGCAGAAGCTTATTCCGGAGACGCTCGATAAAGTCAGGGCACTTAGGGCATTTCTTGATTCTAATGGATTGGATACCGATATCGAAGTAGACGGCGGAATCTCATCGGCTAATATTTCCGGTATCGTTAAGGCAGGCGCAAATGTAGTTGTTGCTGGATCTTCGGTTTTTAAAGACAGTATCAGAGAGAAAGTAATTAAGCTCATAGGACTGATGAACGAAGCCTGAGACAATTTGCCTTCCGGGTACAAAACAAACAGAAAAATTGAGAAATACATTAGAGGTTGAAAGGGTTAGTTTAAGATGGGTGGTTTTTTCGGAGTAGCGGCAAAAGAAAATTGTGTGTTTGATCTGTTTTTCGGAACGGATTATCATTCACATCTCGGAACCCGCAGAGGAGGATTGGTAGTATACGGTAAGGATGGATTCAATCGTGCGATCCACAATATCGAGAATTCCCCCTTCAGGACCAAATTCGATAAAGAGGTTCAGGAAATGGACGGATATATGGGTATCGGTTCCATATCCGATTACGAGCCTCAGCCCCTTATCATTCATTCACATCACGGTACTTATTCACTTGTAACCGTAAGCAAAGTAAACAATGCAGATGAGCTGGCAAAGGATCTTATCGACAGAGGATTAAGCCATTTCATGGAGATGAGCTCAGGAGAGATCAACGCAACCGAGCTTATCGCAGCGCTGATCAATACCAAAGAGAATCTTATCGACGGTATCAATTACGCACTTGAATCCATCGACGGAAGCGTGTCCCTTCTCATGCTCACTCCCAAGGGAATCTATGCGGCAAGAGATAAGGCCGGCAGAACTCCCGTTGTAGTAGGCAAGAAGGATGGAGCTTTTTGTCTTTCATTCGAAAACTTTGCTTATAAAAATCTCGGATATAACGATTACAAAGAACTCGGACCCGGCGAGATCGTATGCGTAACGGATTCGAACTGTGTAACTCTTAAAGCACCCGGAGACAAGATGAAGATCTGTACCTTCCTCTGGGTATATTACGGATATCCTTCAAGCTCGTATGAAGGAATGTCGGTAGAGAAGATGCGTTACAACAACGGTGCGGCAATGGCTGAAAGAGATGATGTCAAAGCTGATATTGTAGCGGGAGTGCCCGATTCAGGAACCGCACATGCAGTAGGATATGCCAATAAATCAGGTATTCCTTTCTCAAGACCTTTTATTAAATACACACCTACCTGGCCCAGATCATTCATGCCCACCATTCAGAGCAAGCGCGATCTGATCGCCAAGATGAAACTGCTTGCCGTCGAAGAGCTTATCAGAGACAGAAGCATTATCCTCATCGATGACTCTATCGTAAGAGGAACCCAGCTCAGAGAGACCACGGAGTTTCTGTACAAGTCCGGTGCAAAGGAAGTTCATGTAAGACCTGCATGTCCTCCCCTCGTATACGGATGTAAGTACCTTAACTTCTCAAGATCAAAGTCTGAGATGGATCTTATCACCAGAAGAGTTATCGAAAGACTCGAAGGCGGTAATGTAACGGAAGAGGTACTTAAGCAGTACGCAGATCCCGACACAGAGAAATACGAAGCAATGATCGAAGAGATCCGCAAGGAGATGAATTTCACTTCACTCAGATATGCGCGTATTGACGACATGCTCGATTCCACGGGACTTCCTCACGACAAACTCTGCACCTACTGCTGGGACGGAGTAGAGTAATTTAGTTTTTTTATGGATAATATCGAGAATAAAGAAGCAGACGAAAAGATTTCGGATACTTCAGTTGAAGTTGTTAATGCCGAAAAGGAAGAAGAAAATGATGTGCCGGTTACGATTCTTTTGAAGGGATTGGGCATATTGTTTTTGGCAGTTCCTCTGATTGTGGTACTTGGTATTTTAATTCTTATGTTTCTTGTTATGCATTTTGCATAGGCGGGGATAAAGTTCTGAAAACACCTTTCATTATCGAGGGGACATTTTAAAGATAGAGAGGTAAAAGGTATGGGTACATTTTGGATCATTTTGGCGATAATCGAACTGGTGGTTATCATCGCAGGCGCAGTGGTATGGCTCCTTGGCAAAAAGAAGAAGGATGCCATGGTGGACAGCGCCAGACAGCTTGCAAAAGGAAAACTGAATATCGATGATATTCCTGCATCCGGAGGCAATTCTTCCGAGGATGTTATTGCTACGGGCTTGAATCTCATCAAGTCCAATATGCTTACATTTGTCGAGTCAACCAAGCAGAACACGGTTGTACTTTCTGATGCCATTGACAGACTGACCGAGAATATGAAGGCCAATCAGGAAGGCACGGAGATGATTGCCAACAACACCATAAGTGTTGAAGAAAGAACATCCAAACAGCTTGAGATGGTTGAGGACAACAAGCAGGTTATGGAGTCCAACTCCAATCAGCTGAATGAGATCGGTGATTCCATGACGGAGATCGGAAATCTGCTTGGCGAGACCGCTCAGATGAGCAATAACGGAATGGAGACCCTCGAGGGATACAACAGGGAAATGGATGTTGTATCCGAAGATCTTAACAATATTAATGATACACTCGTAAAATTCAATGACCAGATACAGAAGGTATATGAAGTCGGTGATTTCATCGTAGATATCAGTACTCAGCTCAAACTTTTGTCATTCAATGCTTCTATCGAAGCGGCCAGAGCCGGTGAGACCGGAAGAGGTTTTGCGGTAGTTGCCGGAGAAATGACCGGTATGTCGGAACAGACCAAGGAAGGCATGGACAGGATCAGTACCATCCTTACCGAGATCATGACCAGCTCTGCACACGTTACCGAGAGTATTAATAAGGTGACGGAGTCCTTCAATGAAAGTAAGGCAACATTCTCTGAAGTAAACAGTTCCTTCAGAGCCATTAACTCGAACTCAACTCAGATCCAGACCAAGATCACAGATATCAATAAGATGTTCAGCGTAATGGAAGATAATTTCCAGCGCTCCAAAGATATTGCGGATCAGATGTATGAGACCGCCAAGGATATCAACGAGTCCACGGAAGATATCGCAGCAGCTTCACAGGAGGTTACTGCCGAAGCTACCCAGATCGGAGAAAACACGGCGGCTCTTGACGATATGCTGAAGGGAATCAGAAAACTCATCGGCAGATTCGATACAGGTGTAATGCCCGAAAACAACAGAAGCGGTAAAGAGATCAAGATCGGTATGCTCAGCATGAACGATAATGATTTCTGGTGGGGTGTAAAGCGCGGTGCCAATTATGCGGTTAAGGAACTCGCCGCATTTAAGACGAGAGTAACCTTCATGCCCATTAACCCCGGAGATGACGGGGACAAAGTCAGAGGATATATTCAGAGCTTTATCGACCAGAAATATGATGCGATCATATATCCCGGATTTTTGGGCGGAGTTGAAAAAGTATTTGAGCAGGCAAGATCCAAGGGCATTAAACTCATGACCTTCAACTGTGACTGCGCTAATTCCAAACTCAGACTTGCATGCCTTAAGTCGGATTCCGTAGCTCAGGGTGCACTTGCTGCCAAGTCTGCTGCCGAACTTATCGGTAAGAGCGGAAATGTCGGAATACTGATGGGCAATGATTCGATAATAGGAAACGTAGAGAGAAGAAAAGGATTTGTGGAAGGTCTCGGAAAATACAAATCCGTCAAGATGGTGGGTGAGATCTCCGTTAAGGATGACGGTGATGATGTATATAAGAAGACCAAGGAATTCATGAGTAAGCATCCTGAAGTACAGGTGCTGTTCCTTACAAACGGATTCCCCGAGGATGCTGCAAGAGCGGTTGTTGATGCAGGCAGAAAGGGTAAGACAAAGGTTGTGGGCTTTGACTTAAATCCCGGACTCTTCCCTTACATCAAAAACGGTGCCGTCGGATCTATTATCAGTCAGGATTCCTTCGGACAGGGACACGATCCCATCGTACTTATGTACAATCACATTGCCGCGAATGTTCCTTTCCCCGGAGAGACGATATCCTGCAGAGCATCGGTTGCTGATGCGTCCAATATAGATGAACTGATCGAAGCTTGATCAAGAAAAGTCCCGACGCCGCATATGGGCGCCGGGACAATTTTGTTTTATGGGAAAAAATATGAGAATCTTACTTACAAATGATGACGGAATATATGCTCATGGATTGGAAAGGCTTGCCAAGGCGGCTCTTAAGTACGGTGAAGTATGGATTGTAGCCCCCGCTGAAGAAAGAAGTGCCGCAAGTCACAGCGTTACATTAAGAGATCATCTCGATGTATATCCAATCAAGGATTATCCCGTAGAAGGCGTTAGAGCATTTTCATGTTCCGGAATGCCGGTTGACTGCGTGAGGGTGGGAAGCCTCAGTGTAATGCCGGAGAAACCTGATGTGGTTTTATCGGGTATCAATAACGGATTTAACATGGCTTCGGATCTTCAATATTCGGCAACGGTTGGTGCTGCATTCGAAGGAGCATTTCAGGAATTTCACTCGATAGCGATTTCTGAAGCATTTAACGGACCTCATGATGTTACGGATCATTATCTTCCGGAGATACTTGATAAGATCATATATGAACCTTTTACACCGGGGCATATATATAATGTTAATTTCCCCGACTGTAAACTTTCGGAATGCAAAGGAATCCTGTATGACAGGAAGGTTTCAAAGGGGATGTTTTTCAAGGACAGATATAACGAGATAGAAAAACTTGAAAATGGCGGTATAAGATACATGATAGAAGGTATATTAACGCCCGGGGCAGAAGACGGAACGGATTATAAAGCGATTCTTGATCATTATGTCTCTGTAGGAATTGCCAATAACATAGGATACTGATGTATCTTACAGGCGTAAAATGCATTTCACGGCATATTTCAACAAATAGTATTTTTAAGATGATATATTCGCTTCATCAAAAGAATTCGGAGGCGGATATATGGAAAAATTATTATTTGTTGTTTTGCTGATAACAGAGATCGTATTTGCGATACGAGAGATTACGTTACATGTTTCGAAGAAAGAATGGGCTGCCGGAAGAGGAGTCGTCAATGTGACGGAGTTTGTTCTCTTTTTGCTGATGCTTGTACTTCCCGGAATAGATCTGTCGATCAGATTTAAAGCATTGTTTTTTCTTTTGATCGTACGACTTGCTGTCTCGGGAATTGCGTTCTCAGTATTCAGAAAAAATGAGAAGAGAAAGAAGAATGTATCCATAGTGCTTGGAACAGTCTTCGGAATCATCCTGATAGCGGTTAGTATGCTGCCTGCATTTATCTTCAAAGATTATTCCGGAAGACCCGTAAGCGGACCTTATAGCGTAGCTCAGAGCAGTGCGATACTGATAGATAACAGCAGGATGGAAGCGAATGAGACAGACGGATCGTTTAGAGAAGTTCCCGTATATTTCTTCTATCCGGAGTGCATAGAAGATCTTGATGAAGGATCCCTTCCGCTTGTAATGTTCAGTCACGGTGCATTCGGATATTATGAGAGCAATGCATCAACATATCTGGAGCTTGCCTCCAACGGATATATTGTTGTAAGTATCGAACATCCTTATCACTCTTTGTTTACCAAAGATACAAATGGAAAAATCATTACTGTGGATCCGGAATTTTTTAACAATGCGATGGATGCGGGTTCAAGGAGTGAGGCTGAGGTTTACGAGCTCACCTCAGAGTGGATGGATATCAGGGAAGCTGATATGAACTTTGCACTGGATACCATCATAGCTTCCGCAAAGAATGCAAGTATTGGTGAAGAATGGTTTCTGACAGACACAAGCGGTGAAGAAATCTGTAAAATACTTGCCGCTACAGATACCGATAAGATCGGACTTATGGGTCATTCCCTGGGCGGAGCAACAGCGGTTACCGTGGGAAGAAGAGATGATGTGTCTGCGGTCATTGACTTCGACGGAACGATGCTCGGTGAAGAGGTGGGATTTGAGAACGGAGAAATAATCGTTAATCCCGAGCCCTACGATACACCGATACTTTGTTTTGACTCCGCATCCCATCATGCCGACAGAGTGGAGGCCGAAAGGATCGGATATGTCTATTCCAATAATGTGATAATGGATAATGCAATGGAAGGTTACTCGGTTTATTTTGAGGGAACCGCACATATGAACTTTACGGATCTTCCCTTATTCTCACCCGTGCTTGCAAAGAATCTCGGACTGGGAGACAGAGATCCCGAAGAGTGTATAGATAAGATCAATTCCATAACCCTTAAGTTCTTTGACTGTTACTTAAAGGGGATCGGAGAGTTTGAGGCAGATGAAAAATATTGATGCCCCGATGGATGTTGAGGTAAAGCTGATCCATCCCGAAGAAAAAGAATATGTGGAGATAGGCTGTCACAAAGTAGATGAACGTATCGAGGAGATAACCAGATTCATCAGATCAAGGCAGGGAAACCTAGAGGGATATATGGAAGGCGATATGTACAATGTTCCGATAGCGGATGTGTACTATATCGAGTCCGTTGATGACAGGACATTTCTCTATCTTGAAAAGGAAACCTACGAATCGCGAAAGCGCCTGTATGAACTGGAGAAGATAACGGATCCTTTTCACTTTATCAGGATATCGAAATCGATCATCGTAAATCTGATGAAGGTTGATTCCATAAGACCTGCGCTGAACGGAAGATTTTCCTGCAAGCTGAAAAACGGTGAAGAAGTGATCATATCCAGAAAGTATGTGCAGGCACTGAAGGATAAGCTCAAGGGATGACAACTATGAAGGAACATTTGAAAGATCATTTAAAAGAATGTCTCAGAAATTATTTCATAATCGTAACCGGTATCAATCTTGCGGTCTTTGTTCTGGGCATGATATTCAGGCCGGATCAAAAGCTTGGATATGACGCATTCCTGTATCCGATCATCTATGGGGCAATCACCAGCATTCCAAACCTTCTGATGGTTGAAAAGAAAGAACCTACAATAAAGCAGACGATCTTCAGGGAGTTTATCGGAGTGATACTTATAAGTGCCATACTCCTTACGACAATGTTTGCCGGAATGAAGATAACAGGGGAACTTGTTGTCATAAGTTGTGGTATAGTGATAAGTGTCGTGTGCATTACCATATTGGTGAATGTGATCTCATGGATACTTGATTCCAAAAAGGCGGAGAGTCTTACCAACGATCTTCTGGCTTTTCAGAATAGAATTAACGGATAGAAGGTTACAGAAATGAAATTTGATGAGAAGTATTTTATTAAGACTTTGAAAGAACTTCTGGATATTGATTCCGTAACGGGTCAGTATCACGAACTTCAGGATTTCCTTGTGAAAGAAGCAAAGAGTCTGGGTTTTAAAACATCAACTCTTAAAAAGGGCGGGGTGCTCGTTGATCTCGGAGGCAAGGGCGAAGGAAGAGTAATAAGTGCTCATGGTGATACCGTTGGTCTTATGGTTCGACACATTTATTCTGACGGTACCATAAAGGTATGCCCCGTCGGCGGATTACATGCGCACAATTCCGACAGTGAGAATATCCGTATCCATACCCGCAGCGGTAAAGTTATAACGGGAGCACTTCAGAGAAAGTATTCTTCCGTACATGTTACTCCCGATAAGAAGTGGGATGAACTTCCCAGCTTTGATGAAAACATCGTTGCGGTAGTCGATGCCGATGTAAAATGTGCCGAGGATGTCAGAAAACTCGGCGTCGAGGTTGGAGACTATATCGCACTGGATCACAGATTTAAGTATGAGAACGGATATATTAAATCCCGTTTCATTGATGATAAAGCACAGGTTGCGATCCTTCTTGAGTTATTAAGAGATATGAAGAAGGAAAAGCTTACTCCCTCCAAGAAAACATATTTCCTGATTCCTTTTCATGAAGAGATCGGATTCGGAGGATCATGGCTTCCCGATAATGTTGCCGAGTTTCTCGCTGTCGATATAGCATGCATCGGACCCGAGCAGACTTCCGATGAGAGAAAGGTATCCATCTTCTTTAAGGATACTCGTGCTCCTTATCATTTTGACTTGACCAGGGATCTTGAGAAGAAGGCAAAAAAAGCTAAGATCGATTTCGTTCCCGATATCTTCACACCTCATTACGGAACAGATGCGGACACTTCACTTGTTGCGGGATATGATATTCGTCATGCCGCCATCGGTCCCGGAACAAGGGCAACACACGGATATGAAAGAACCCATATCGACGCTATCCGTGATACATATACACTCGTAGCTGCATATATGTTTGATTGATGAAGAAAAGAGATTACAACAGCATCCTTGAAATATGTTTCAATATCTGCATTGTTATCTTTGCGGGTATCGGAACATATTTGATGTGGTCAAATACCGAATCCGGGGCAGGACTCATGTCATCGGGATTTGCCAATCTCAAATACTTTACAGTTCTTTCCAATCTGTTTTGCGGAGCTGTTGCACTTATCAGGCTTATATTCTTCGCGTTGTCAAAGAAATTTTCCGTACTGCCTAAGCTCATGGCTGCATCTGCGACAGGACTTACATTTTTCATCATAGCAGCATTTCTTCAGCCCCTTTACCCCGATCTGAATCTTTATGAGCGCGGTAATCTTTATTTTCACCTGATCGTACCACTTCTTTCAGTGGCGGATTTTTTGATCATTAAGACCGGGGATAAAATACCTTTCAGATATACTTTATATTCCGCGTCGCTTGCACTTATATACGGAACCGGATATCTTGTTAATATTCTGGTAAATGGGATCGGAGAGTGGCCCGAATCAAATGACTGGTACGGATTTTTGAACTGGGGCTTTCCCATCGGGATCGCGATATTTGCGTTTGTCGTTGTCATGGAATTTGGAATCGCATGTCTTCTTCGATTCTTAAACTACCGAATCAACAAACTGAGGAGAAAGAATGAGAATAGTAACCCTGATAAATGATGAGGATTATATAGCATTTAACGAGGCATATCAGTTTAAAAGTTCCGAAGGTAGAAACAGTGTAAGTAAATACATTATCATGTTTGCGATTTTGCTGGGCTTAAGTGTCTTGGTAACTTTTTTGGTACTTTTGGCTGACGTGTTTGATGGGAAAATACTTCTTGCAGATTTGCTGGTGCCCATAGGAATGGCCGTGTATTGTACCGTTATCTTGGCGACATTCAAATCCCGTATAAGAAAAAGAATTCGCAAAAAGGTGGAAAAATACAGAGCCGAAGGCAATCTCACTTATGATAGTGAAGCTACGATCGATCTGACGGATGAGATGATAATGGAATATACTCCCAAATCCACGATCAGGAGAGAGTGGAGGGATATTAAGAGTATAATCGCAGATGATGGGCATTATTATCTGATGGTCGGACCGATGCAGGGATTGATCATTCCCTTCAGATGCCTGGGTGCGGAAGCAAATACGTTTTTACCATATGTTCAGCAAAGGACAGGACTTGGAGTTATAAAATGAAATTATCTTTAAACAGAAATCAGATCAAATATCTGGCGATAATCGCAATGCTGATAGATCATCTTGCCTGGAAGATGTTTGATACCGCATCACTGCCCGGAGAGATAATGCACTTTATAGGCAGACTCACCGGACCCACCATGGCAATCATGGTGGCGGAAGGATATCAATATACACGCAATGTTAAGAAGTATGCGATTCGATTGGGATTGTTTGCATTGGTATCCATCGTCCCCTTCTGTTTGTATGAATACGGAATGCTGTTCGCCATAGGAATGGGAACCTGGGGAGTTATTTATACTTTGTTTCTCGGCCTGATGGCCATATGCATTTGGGACAGGACAAAACTTCCGAAGTGGCTTAAGATCGTGATCATAGTAGTCTTTTGTATCCTGTCGCTTTTGGGGGATTGGCCCATATTTGATGTTCTCTGGCCCTTGTTCTTATTCATATATCGTGATAATGCCAAGAAAAAATGGTTGTCCTTCAACATCATCATATGTGTGGAGGTGGCACTTACGACGCTTATGAGTATGGGCGGCGGAAATATCTTCCGGAACTTTTTCCAGCTCGGTGCGTTTATGGTGCCGATCATATTCATATATTTCTACAACGGAGAATCCGGAAGCAAACATCCCTTCCATAAATGGTTTTTCTATATTTTCTATCCTCTTCACCTGTTGATATTGGCATATATTTTTACGCTAAGGTGATCGGATCGAATGAATATTGCATAAGACGGAAGACGAAAAGTCTTCCGTTTTTTATTTAAAATCAGTATTTAAAAGAAAGATTTTTCTTGTTTTTGCGGCTATATTTATAGAGGGGCATTTGGAGATATCTCATGGACGATAAACAGATAATCGAATTGTATTTTAAAAGGGACGAAACGGCACTTTCCGAGACACAGGATAAATACGGGAAGTACTGTTTTAAGATCGCCGGAAATATCCTGGAAGATGTGGAAGATTCCAAGGAGTGTGTTAACGATGCTCTGGTTACCGTCTGGAATAAGATCCCGCCCCTGATACCTGTATCGTTAAAAGCATTTCTGGGAAAGGTTGTCAGAGATATATCCTTAAGCAGATACAGGGAAAACCATGCGGTAAAACGTTACAATGCAATGACTGTGATGCTTGATGAACTGGAAGACTGTATACCTTCAGGAATCAACACCGAAGATCAGGCGGAAAAAAGAGAACTGATCGGGCTGGTAAATGACTACCTTGAGGGTATTAAAACCGAGGACAGAGTATTGTTTGTCCGAAGATATTATTTCGGGGAATCGGTTAATGATCTGGCGGAAGAATTCGGATTTTCCGAAAATAAAGTGTCGCAGAGACTTTTAAAGATACGAAGAAAACTAAAGGCTTTTGTAGAAAAGGGAGGTTATGAATTATGAATTCGGAAGATATGTATAATGTCATATCCGAAATATCCCCTGCCATTTTGGATGAAGCGGAAAAATATAAATTCGGAAAAGACTTTACTCCTATTAAGATACTTGCGGCTGCGGCCTGTATTCTTTTCCTGATATGCGGATCCATACCGGTAATGGCTGCATGTAATAATGAAACTGCTATTCGGATAATGTATATGGTAGTTCCGTCGCTGGCACAAAGGCTTCGTCCGGTGGCCATGTCCTGCGAGAGAAACGGGATTACGATGGAAGTTGTGGGTATGGAACTGGATTACGATAAAGCGAGTGTTTTGGTATCAATGAATGATGCTGAGGGAAGACTCACGGGTTCCTGTGACCTTTTTGACAGCTACGGGATTCGCACAAACAGCGCATCGGTAGCAGGTGCAGGAATGGCTGAATTTGATGAAGAAACCGGTACGGCATATTTTCTGATTCAGATCGATCAAATGGGTATACCTATCAAGGAGGGCGATAAGATAGCTTTTTCGGTGGGTGAGATTCTTCCGGGGAAAGAGCATTACGATCTTGAGATGGATATGATCGATTTGAGCCGTATCCCGGATAATGTTGAAATGACTTGTGATTATGAATACCGTGGAGGCGGTGGCCCGGGGCTTGATGGCAAGGAATTATCTGGTATACCCGTAATGGTCACAGCCCCTTCCGAGGAGAGACCACTTGCGGATGGCGTGGCTTTAACCGGGTATGGGATCAATGACGGAATCTTACATGTTCAGATCAGATATACAGATATATTCAATACCGATAATCACGGGTATATATATCTTATCGATCCTAATGGAGAAAAGGTATTATACGATATGTCAGTTGCATGGTTTGATGAAGACAGAACCGACAGTTATGAGGAATATTTCTTGTGTATCCCCGAAGGTGGATTTGACGGATACAGGATAATGGGTGAATTCTGGACCTGTAATGACGGCCCCATAGAAGGCCCCTGGCAGATTACGATCCCTGTGGGAATGCTGGAAGACTGAGATTTAAGTTACATATGGTAAACACCCCAAGAAATATCAAAAATATAAAAGTATATGATGATAATCTTTTTCATACAGGAGGTAATGTATGAAGGAGTGGATTGAAGTAGCCCAGCAAATGATCGAATGGATCGAAACGCATCCGGATTGCGATAGGGTCCTGAATGGCTTGTCTGACGAGATGGGTTATTCACCCTGGTACTGTTCGGTTCTCTTTCACGATGTGACAGGAATGACCATAAAAGCCTATACATCGGGAAGGCGCCTGGCCTGCGCCGCTGAAGAGATAAGGGATACTGATGAAAGGATCCTGGATATTGCACTGAAATACGGCTATTCTTCGCAGGAAGCACTGTCCAGAGTTTTTAAGGAACAGTTCGGGTGTACACCGGCTGCCTACCGCAAAAATCCGATCCCTATTCCCCTCCAAATACATAAAGTTGTCCTGTTTCCTGACTATTATGAAAAAGAGAGGATAAAGACTATGGAAGAATCAAGACTCGGCATCAGCGTTGAATACATCCCCGCTCATAAATATATGGGAATCTGGGAAAAGAAAGCATCAAATTACTGTGAATTCTGGGAGCATCATGACTGTGACACCGTATGCGGATATGTGACCAGCATGGATAAGAATGCACACCCCGTTGTCACACCTCATACCGCCGGATGGGTAACAGAAAACGGAAAGAGGACCTATTTCTACGGAACAGGTGTAGAGGACGGTTTTACCGGCCCTGTTCCCGAAGGATTTGAGTTAAGGGAAATTCCCGGAAGCTATTATCTGGTATTTTCCTATCCTTCTTTTGACTATCTGGCTGAAAATGCCGATGTCATGACGGCTGTAGAGAAGCTTGCGTGGAACTTCGATCCCAGGACCATGGGTTATGAGTGGAATGAGGATGAATGCCCCGATTACCAGCGACATAACCCCGAGAAGCTGGGATATCAGATCCTCCGTCCCGTGAAAAAGATCTGAGATGTAGATGTATAGAGAGATAAATAAGTAAAAGAAGGACCCCTTTTGGTGATATTCATCATCAGAAGGGGTTTATTTTTGTGAATAATTTGTAAACAAACTGTGACCAAATTGATAACAATCTCGTCTATAATAGGTGTGAGGGGACATTGCAGAGATGTTTTCTCTGTTTCCAAAACAAGGAGGAAAAATTATGAAAAAACGATTTGTAGCACTTTTAACGGCAGTTATGACAGTGGCAAGTCTTTCAGCGTGCGGAAACTCCGGAGGGGATTATGCCGCCGCACCTGCATCAACATCTGATGCAGTATGTTATGAGCCTATGGCCCTTGATGGAAACGCCGCGGAATTCGAATATGCATATGAAATGAATAACCTGATTGCAGAAAACGGCGAGGTAAACGAGGAATTCAATACCGAAGAATATCTGAGCATCAAAGAAAACGGATTTGTTCTGGTATCGGATAACCCGCTTTCAACATTTTCCGCGGATGTGGACACCGGTTCTTATTGCAATCTCAGAAGGATCATAAACGACGGCTGGAGTCTTGATAATGTTGCTAGCTCTGTCAGAACCGAAGAGATCATCAATTATTTTGATTATGATGTAAATGACAGATCCGATGTATTCAGCGTTCAGTATGAAGTGGGAAATTGCCCTTGGAATGAAGAACATAAGCTTCTGGTCATGACTTTCCAGGCTAATGCCGATGAAGAAGTTACCAATGAAGGTAATAATTTTGTATTCCTCATCGATTCATCAGGGTCAATGAGCAGCCCCGATAAGCTGGCTCTTGCCGTAGAAAGCTTTAAGATGCTGGCTGAATCCCTCGGCAAAAATGACAGAGTATCCATCGTGACTTATTCCGGAGACAGCAGACTTCTCCTTGAGGGCTCCAATGATTATACGGAAATATGCAGAGCACTTGATAAGATCAGCGCAGGCGGCGGAACCAACGGATCAGGCGGAATATCCGCAGCTTATGAATGCGCCAACAACAACTTTATCAAAGGAGGAAATAACCGTGTCATCATCGCATCCGACGGAGACATGAATCTCGGGATCACCAGCACCGGAGGACTTACGGATCTTATAACCGAAGAAAAGGAATCCGGAGTATTTTTAACGGTTCTCGGATTCGGAAGCGGAAATTACAGCGATGCAAATATGGAATCCATAGCTGATGCGGGAAACGGAAATTATTATTATATCGATACCATAGATGAAGCCCGCAGAGTACTTGTAGATAAGCTTAAGCAGACCACTCTTACCGTAGCCAAGGACGTTAAGTTCCAGGCAGAGTTTAATCCTGCGGTTGTTTATTCTTACAGACAGATCGGATACGAGAACAGAGTAATGTCAGCCAGCGATTTCAATGACGACACCAAGGACGGAGGAGAAGTTGGAGCAGGACAGCAGGTAACCATAGCTTATGAGATAGAGCTTGCAGGTACTCAGGAAGAGGGAATCAATCTTAAGTATCAGGATTCAGAGGTCGTAGAAGGATTCGAAAATGAGCTCTGTACCGTAGCCGTCAGATACAAAGAGCCCGATGCCGATGAGAGTTCAAAGCTTACCTATGTGGTTGAAATGGGTGAAGGCGAGGATGAGGTCCGCTCTGAGGACTTCAATTTCGTAGCCGGTATCATCGAAGCTTCAATGGTAATCAGAGACAGTGATTACACAGGCTCCGCAACTTTAGACAGCGCATATATCCTTGCTAACAGCGGAACCAAGGGAGACGAATACAGAATAGAGTTCTGTGACCTTCTCGTAGAGCTTGGAGCACATGATTGATCAAGGCATTTTGCCAAAAAGTACCCGTTTTTTGTTGCCATAATCCGCCGTAAATGGTATTATTTTTCGGAAATACTAATTTCAAATACATGATTGATGAGGGATTGAAATGAAAAGAATCAAAACTCTTGAAACCCGTAATCTTTGCGAAAGCGCTAAGAAGGGCGGATGCGGCGAGTGCCAGACTTCATGTCAGTCTGCTTGCAAGACCAGCTGTGGTGTTGCTAACCAGAAGTGCGAAAATAAAGCTAAATAAGTAGTTTTTCTCGGACAATGAAGTAAACCCCTTTTGCCGGCTCAGCTGACAAAAGGGGCTTTTATTATAAGGCATTTTCCGATAAACAATTTTTAGGAGAAAAAATGGTTCATCAGTACAAACTTAACGGATATAACATAGTTTTGGATTCGTGCTCGGGTTCGGTTCACGATGTGGATGAAGTTGCTTACGACATGATCGAAATGTTCCCGGATACTTCCAAGGACGAGATCATAGAAAAGCTGTCAGCTAAATATTCCGACCGTGAGGATGTCACAAAAGAAGACCTTTTGGAGTGCTACGAGGATATTGTTTCACTCAAAGAGGCCGGAAAACTTTTTACCGAAGATACATTTGAGGATATGGCGGGAACTTTTAAGGAGCGCAGCGGAAATGTTGTCAAAGCTCTTTGCCTCCATGTTGCTCATACGTGTAATCTTAACTGCTCGTATTGTTTTGCAAGCCAGGGTAAATACCATGGTGACAGAGCGCTTATGAGCTTTGAAGTCGGTAAGAGAGCTCTTGATTTTCTCGTAGAGAATTCCGGTAGCCGTACCAATCTCGAAGTTGACTTTTTCGGCGGTGAGCCGCTTATGAATTTCGATGTGGTTAAGGAACTGGTTGCATATGCAAGGAGCATCGAAAAAGAAAAGAATAAGAATTTCCGTTTTACGCTCACCACAAACGGAGTTTTGATAGACGACGATGTGATCGAATTTGCCAATAAGGAAATGAGCAATGTTGTCCTGTCACTTGACGGACGCAAAGAGGTTCACGACCGTTTCAGAGTAGACTTCTCCGGAAACGGAAGCTATGAAACTATCATTCCCAAATTCAAAAAACTCGTGGATGCGAGAGGCGGCAAGGGATATTACATCCGCGGAACGTTTACCCATTTCAATCCTGATTTTACCGAGGATGTATTCCATATGGCGGACCTTGGATTTACCGAGCTCAGCATGGAACCTGTTGTCGGAAAGCCTGAGGATGAGACCACTCTTACTCCCGAAGATATCGAGATCGTTAAAGAGCAGTATGAGATCCTTGCTAAGGATATGCTGAGACGTGAAAAGGAAGGAAAGCCCATTACCTTCTATCATTATATGCTGGATCTTAACGAAGGTCCCTGCATCTATAAGAGAATTTCGGGTTGCGGATCGGGCACGGAATATATGGCAGTTACTCCCTGGGGAGATCTGTATCCCTGCCATCAGTTCGTTGGAGAGGAATCCTACAAGCTGGGAGATGTTTTTAACGGCGTAACCAACGATGCTCTTCGCGAGGACTTCAGAAGCTGCAACGCGTATGCGAGAAAAGAATGCAAGGACTGCTGGGCTAAGCTTTATTGTTCGGGAGGATGCGCCGCAAATGCATTCCATGCTTCCGGATCAATAAGAGGCATTTACGAACCCGGATGCGAACTGTTTAAAAAGAGGATCGAATGTGCGCTTATGATGCGCGTAAGCGAGAACGCAGAAGAAGAGTGATATGAAAACTCCCATAGTAGATTTTCTCGAACAATATAAGAATTCCGGCACAGGCAGATTGCATATGCCGGGACATAAAGGAAATCCATCCGGATTTAAAAATATCCCCGGATGGCTGAGTGATATCTATGCTTATGATATCACCGAGATAAAGGGTGCGGACGATCTGTATGATCCGAAGGGCATCATAAAAGAGAGCGAAGCCATCGCTTCGGGAATCTACGGAACGGATACATTTTACGTAACAGAGGGCTCCACCCAGGCGATCAAAGCCATGATATGGCTGGCAAAAAAGCATTGGGAAAATACTCTGGTGCCCGTATCCGATGGTGAACTGAGTGCGGAGCCTCAGCCTTACATGTTTGTGATAGGAAAATTTCACAAAGCATTGTTGTATGCCGCCACTCTTCTTAATGTGTCTTTGGTGAAAATAGAAGAAGAGAATTTATGTGCGGATGAAGTTTTAAATTGGATCTATGATAATACCGTTGAAGAGATAAATCCCATAGGAGTATATGTGACTTATCCGGATTATTTTGGAAATGTCACGGACCTTGCCGCACTAAAACGGGAACTGTGGACGGTAAATATTCCCATTTTGGTAGACGGTGCACATTCTGCATATTTCAAATTTCTGAATGGGGATAAATATCCTGAATACCTCCACCCTGCGGATTGTTTGGCGGACATGTCATGTGCATCCGCTCATAAAACACTTCCGGCCCTTACAGGTGCGGCCTATCTTCACATAAACGAATCTTTTTCCGATGTGATACCCTATGCAAAATATGCGCTTGATATGTTCGGTTCATCCAGTCCCTCTTATTTGATAATGGCAAGCCTGGATGCGTTCAACGCGGAGGCGGAAGCATTTAAAGAGGTGCTGGGTCATTTTTGCGAAAAAGTAGATCACCTCAAAAAAGAAATTTCAGATCTTGGATTTAATGTATCCGGATCGGATCCTCTCAGGATAGTGGTAAAGAGTGATGCTAAGTACAACGGAAATGATATTGCGTCATCTCTTCGCGCATGTAAATGTGAACCCGAGTGTTGCGATGAAGGTTATGTTGTAATGATGCTCACTCCTTATAATACCGATGAGGAGCTTGCACGTATCAAAGAGGCATTTGTGAATTTGAAGAATTCATCAGTAGTAAAAAGTGATTCATCGGAAAGCGCTTATAACTGTTTGAGGAATTTCTTTTGAAGATATACGAACTTCATTATTCCAAGACAAATACATATCTGATCAAAGGCGATTCGGGAGTTCTGCTCTTCGATACAGGCTGGGCGGGGACTTTTTCAGATTTTTGCAAAGCCATGGGTGAAAACGGCATTGCAGTGCAGGATATAAATTATATCCTGATCTCTCATTTCCATCCCGACCATATGGGCATTGCGCAGAACATAGCAAATGAAGGCGCGGTGATACTTGTCGCAGATCCTCAAAAAGAATACATTCATTCTTCCGACGCAATATTTGCCAAAGAAAAATACTGTAACTTTATCCCGATAGATGATGTGAAAATAAAAGCATTCGATGTGGATAAAGGCAGTGAAATTTTAAAGAGCTTGGGGATAAACGGCAAAGTGATCTGCACTCCCGGTCACAGCAGCGACAGCGTATCACTTGTGCTGGATGAGGGATATGCATTTGTGGGAGATCTGAATCCTTTATACGAACTGGAGCTTCATAAGGGCACGCAGATAGAAGACAGCTGGAATAAACTTTTATCACATGATTTGAAAAGGATTTATTACGGACATGCAAAAACTGCAGAGTTAAGTGCCTCGAAGAAGGAAGAAACCGGCAACAAAGATCTTTACGATCTTGTATCAAAGATCATGAAGATGACCGATAAAGGAATAGATGTTTCAAGAATCGCCAAAAAGACCGGTGCGGATAAGGACTTTATCGCAGACGTTCTGCGTATGTATCTTACACATCAAAATGTGGGAGTACAGGGAATCCTCGACAGGATCGAAATAAAGAATAAATAAAGCAATATAGCCTTTTTTATAACGTCTCTTATGAGACGTTTTTTTATTTTCAGTGATAAGTTTTTTTTATGTCAGATGATAACTAAAAGCAAATTCTAAATCAGAATCAGACATGTTAAGATTTTACAAAGTTTGAAGGGGATAACCCGATGGAGGAATGAAAAAATGAAAAAAAGATTATTAAGCGTATTACTAACAGGAGCTTTGGCAGTGTCTTCACTTACAGCGTGCGGAACAGCTGCCGTCTCAGCATCAGGTGCATCAGGAACATCAAATGCAGAAGGTACTGAAGAAAAGCCGGTAATTGAACTGACTAACGTATCTTATGATCCCACCAGAGAGCTGTATGCAGCATATAACGAGGTGTTTGAGGCATATTATGAGGAGAACTTCGGTCAGAGAGTAGAAGTTACTCAGTCCCATGGCGGATCGGGAAAGCAGGCACTTGAGGTTGCAAACGGACTCGAAGCGGATGTTGTAACCCTGGCACTTGAAGGAGATGTTCAGGTTGTGTCTGATGCAGGCCTTATTGATGCCGGATTTACCTCTGAATTCGATCTGGACAGTTCACCTTATACTTCAACGATCGTTTTTCTGGTACGTTCCGGAAATCCCAAGGGGATTTACGACTGGAGCGATCTTATCAGGGAGGATGTAGGAGTAATAACCCCCAACCCCAAGACCTCCGGTGGTGCAATGTGGAACTATCTTGCTGCCTGGTACTTTTTTGAGCAGCAGGGTCAGAGTGAAGAGGAGATACTTGATTCCATCCGCAAGCTTTACGGAAATGTAGTTGTTCTTGATTCCGGTGCAAGAGGTGCGACAACTTCATTTGTTGAGAATAAGCAGGGGGATGTGCTTCTTGCTTGGGAGAATGAAGCATTTCTGTCATTAAAGGAATACCCCGGTGAATATGAAATAGTTGTTCCTTCTGTTTCCATTCTTTGCCAGCCTACCGTAGCTGTTGTTGACGAAGTTGCTGAGAAGCACGGAACAACTGATGTGGCAACAGAGTATCTCAGATATCTCTATTCCAACGAAGCTCAGGATATAGAGGCTCAGAACTTCTATCGTCCCAGCAATACCGAGATTTATAACAATTACGTATTTACCGCAGACTCAAATACCATTACTGAGATTCCCGAAGACGGAAGATGGATCAACGATAACATTACCCTTACAGATATCAATCACTTCGGAGGATGGCAGGAAGCAAGAGCAAAGCATTTTGCGGATGGTGCATACTTCGATCAGATCTACGAGCAGTAAATAAACGAGAAAAGATCGGATCATAGCCAGGTATACAGTGCGTTTGGGTCACTCTGACTCAAATGCACTGTGTTGTTCAAGAAAGGGAAAACAGGATGAAAAGAAAAAGTATCATACCGGGATTCGGGATCTCATTCGGAATAACAATTTCAATATTGTCGATCGTGGTATTGATACCCCTGTGTTCTCTGGTGGTGTTTACATCAAAACTGTCGTTTTCGGAATTCTTGTACACCGTAACACGTCCGCGAGTGATGTCCGGATATTATGTAAGCATATCGACTGCACTGGTAGCCTCACTTATAAATGCAGTAATGGGAATGATACTTGCATGGATACTTGTCAGATATGATTTTCCCGGCAAACGATTTATAGATGGTATCATAGAGCTTCCTTTCGCTCTTCCTACCGCAGTAGCCGGAATATCCCTTACTCATATGACCACAACAAACGGATGGGTGGGAAAGTTTTTCTACGATCTTTTTGGTATACGTATAGCCTATACAAGGCTTGGTATAACCGTTGCTCTGATCTTTATAGGAATTCCGTTTGTTGTTCGATCCGTTCAGCCTGTGCTGGAAAAGATAGATATTCAGTATGAAGAGGCTGCTTATATCATGGGTGCGGACAGTGGCACAACCTTTAGAAAAGTTATATTTCCGGAATTGCTTCCCGCTTTGATATCGGGCTTTACTCTGGCTTTTGCAAGATGTATCGGAGAATACGGGAGTGTAGTTTTCATAGCTGGAAATACACCCTATGAAACAGAGATCGCACCACTGCTTATAATGTCGGAATTGCAGGAGTTTGATTATTCTGCCGCAACATCTATAGCGCTTGTAATGCTTGCAATCGCATTTGTGATCTTGTCGGTAAATGCACTTTTACAGGCGAGTGTATCACGCAGAGTAAACGGACTTGCGTGAAATTCGCATTGGGGAGAAGCGTCATGGATATAAGAAAAGAAAACCGGATTTTAAAATGGGTCTTAATAATAATTTCTTTTGTATTTCTGGCAGTGTTTCTGATACTTCCGCTGATATACATTATCGTAACGGCTTTTCGTGACGGGCTTAGCGGATATATCAAGGGAATAACCGATGAATATGCGCTTAAGGCTACGGGTCTTACGATAAAAGCCACGATCATAGCAGTGTTGGTAAATACGATTTTTGGTCTGGCAGCTGCCTGGTGTATCACCAAGTATTCTTTTAAGGGAAAGAAGATACTCTCAACCTTTATCGATCTTCCCGTAACCGTATCACCGATAATCGCAGGTCTTATATATGTACTGACCTTTGGCCGCCAGGGGGCTTTATATAAATATCTTGATCCTCTTGGCATAAAGATAATATTTGCCGTTCCCGGTATTGTTCTTGCTACCGTATTTGTAACTTTTCCTTTTATCTCAAGAGAGCTGATACCAATACTTACGGCTCAGGGCACGGATGAGGAAGAGGCAGCGGCATTAATGGGTGCGGGAACGTTCACCATATTCAGGAAGGTAACCCTTCCTCATGTTAAATGGGCACTTTTGTACGGAGTTGTTCTGTGTACCGCAAGGGCGATGGGAGAATTCGGGGCTGTATCCGTTTTGTCCGGACATCTGAGAGGAAAAACAAACACATTGCCTTTATATATAGAACTTCTTTATCAGGGCTATGATTTTACGGGTGCTTTTGCAGCGTCATCCATATTGGTGATCATGGCGATCATTGTTCTGGTTCTCAGGCTGATACTTGAGCATAAAGGTAAAAAAGAACTGGATGTAAGCAGGCGTTGATAAGGGGAAATAATATGAGCGAAAACAGTACGGTAAAAGAAGCCTACGTAGAATTAAAAAAAGTAAATAAACACTTTAAGGATTTTCATGCCACGGATAATGTGGATATATCAATCCCTAAAGGCAGACTGGTAGCGTTGCTCGGTCCTTCCGGGAGCGGAAAAACAACGATCCTCAGAATGATCGCAGGCCTTGAACATCCTGATTCCGGAGAGATATGGATAGACGGGAAAAAGGTAAATGATATACCGGGAAGCGAAAGAGGCATAGGCTTTGTTTTCCAGAGTTATGCCCTGTTCAGATATATGACTGTATATGACAATATCGCTTTCGGTTTAAGGATAAAAAAGGTTCCTGAAAAAGAGATCAAAGAAAAGGTAACCGAACTTCTTAAGCTTATAAGCTGTGAAGGCCTTGAAAAGCGCTATCCGAGCCAGCTTTCCGGCGGACAGAGACAGAGGGTTGCATTCGCAAGGGCTTTGGCACCTAACCCCAATATACTTCTTCTGGATGAGCCCTTTGCCGCCATCGACGCGAAGGTTCGACTGGAACTCAGAACCTGGCTCAGAGAAATGATAACAAAGCTCAAGATTACCAGTATTTTTGTTACTCATGATCAGGATGAAGCGATTGAAGTTGCGGATGAAATAATCGTAACGAATCAGGGACGTGTGGAACAGGCAGGTACTCCACGTGAGCTATACTCTCATCCTAAAACCCCATTTGTTGCGCAGTTTATCGGAAATTCCCTTCCGGTAAAAAATTATGATGATTTCAGATTCTTTGAAAAATACGAAGATGAAGTCACTGCAATAATCAGACCGGAATTTGTAAACGTATATAAAAAGGGTGAGAAAGTACAATTCTTAAGTTCGGCAGAAGAAGCGACGGTAGAGGATATCATCTTCAGAGGAAGCAGTTTTGAAATAAAGGTACGCCTCCACGGTAATCTGATATCGGCATACAGGAGTATAATCGAACCTGCCGTAGAGGTAGGCGAAAAGGTTGATGTGTTTATATACAGAATGTTTCTTATCAAAAATGAAGAGATATCGATCATCAGCAATCAGTCGCTTAAGCAGGAATCGGTTGTAATCTGATAGGGATAAGATATTGGAAAAGAAAATCATTAAAACGGACATATTGATAATCGGAGGCGGTACAGCAGGATGCTATGCCGCTATCTACCTTGGTGAAAACTGTAACTACAGTGTGGCTGTAGTTGATAAAGCCGCCATCAAGAGAAGTGGATGTCTTTCCGCGGGTGTTAATGCTTTGAATGCGTATATAACCGAAGGCCATCAGCCTATTGATTATGTTGAGTATGCTTCAAAGGATGCGGAAGGAATTGTAAGAGAGGATCTTCTTCTGGATATATCGGAGAGGCTTAATAAAGTTACTCACGATATGGAAAACAGAGGCTTGACCATCCTGAAAGATGAAAAAGGAAATTATGTGTCCCGCGGATGGAGAAACCTTAAGATCAACGGAGAAAATATAAAACCTCTTTTGGCAAAAGAAGTTTTAAAGCAGAAGAACGTTAAAGTATATGAGCATATCAATATAACGGATCTCAGATCTGACGGCAGCGTACGCGGTGCATACGGATTCGGGATAAACGATGGTGTCTTTTATGAATTCAAGTCAAAGGCCGTATTGATAGCTACCGGAGGAGCATCCGGTCTTTATCGTCCGAATAATCCGGAGGGTCAGGCACATCAGATGTGGTACAGCCCTTTTAATACCGGAGCAGGGTATTGTATGGGAATCATTTCAGGTGCCGAAATGACGACATTTGAAATGAGATTTATTGCGTTAAGATGCAAGGATACCATCGCACCCACCGGAACAATCGCACAGGGTGCAGGCGCCAAACAGGTTAATTCCTTTGGCGAGATATATGAGGATAAATACGGACTCACCACATCTCAGAGACTGTGGGGAACGGTAACCGAGAACAGTGAAGGAAGAGGCCCGTGTTATTTAAAAACAACGGGTATAGATAAAGAAAAAGAAAACGAGCTTTTAAAAGCGTATTTAAATATGGCTCCTATGCAGACTCTTAAGTGGGCTGCAACCAAAGGGCCTTCCGAAAAAGATGTAGAGATAGAGGGAACGGAACCTTATGTTGTCGGAGGCCATACCGCCAGCGGATTCTGGGTGGACAATAAACGAATGACCACATTGAAGGGATTGTTTGCCGCAGGTGATGTTGCAGGCGGAGCTCCGCAGAAATATGTTACTGGCGCTCTTGCTGAGGGAGAGATAGCTGCTGAAGGAATAATTGAATATATAGAAAAAGAGTACGACGACAAAGAGAATGAAGGATTATTGTCAGGCCTGAGTAATACATGCAAAGAAGGTTATGAAAAAGGCCTTAAGAGAAAAAGCGTTCTTGAAGGAACTCGGAGATACCGTGTCAGAGATCTTGAAAGAGCGATGCAGAAGATAATGGATGAATATGCCGGCGGAATAAAGACGGATTATAAATATACCGTGCATGGTCTTGATATAGCGGATGAAAGGATCGGCGAGCTTTCAAAAATGCTTGACTACACGGATATAAATGATACGCATGATCTTCTTGAGTTATATGAATTAAGGGAAAGGCTTGTTGTTGCACGTGTATTGATAGCGCATCTGAAGGTAAGAGAAGAAACAAGATGGCACTCTTTTCAGGAAAATGCCGATCATCCCGAAAAAAGCCCGGAATTTGACTGCTATATCAATTCTTATATGAAAGATGGAAGGATAACAGTTATTAAAAGAAAACTTGTAAAGGTATAGGTAAAGATATGGGTGCGGTAACTGACAGAGCAAAATGTATAGGATGTGGTCGATGCATTGATGTATGTCCGGGAAATGTAATAAGGAAGGATGAACAGGGAAAGGCATATCTGAAATACGAATCGGATTGCTGGAGCTGTGCCGCATGCGTGAAAGAATGTCCGATGAAGGCGATTTATCTGAGACTTCCTCCGGAGTATGGAGGTACAGGCGCGGACATGTATGCCCGGAAAAATAAAAATATCACGACCTGGGAAATAGTAAGAGCAGACGGGGAAGTGATCCGATATACGACAGATACGGAAGAAGCTAATAAATATTGAGGAGAACAAAATGGGAAACCAAATGACACAGCTGGATGCGCTTGAAGCTGAGGCTATCTATATCATGAGAGAAGTTGCGGCGGAATGCGAAAAACCGGTAATGCTTTATTCGATCGGAAAAGACAGTTCGGTAATGCTTCATCTGGCGATGAAAGCGTTCTACCCGGAAAAGCCGCCCTTTCCTTTTCTTCACATAGATACAACATGGAAGTTCAAGGAGATGATAAAGTTTCGTGATGAGACTGCGAAGAGATATGGAATAGAGTTGCATGTTCATATCAACGAGGAAGGTGTGCGTCAGGGAATTAATCCCTTTGATCACGGATCATCTTATACCGACATAATGAAGACTCAGGCGCTTAAGCAGGCTTTGACGGAAGGCGGATATACAGCAGCCTTTGGCGGCGGAAGAAGGGATGAAGAAAAATCCAGAGCAAAGGAAAGAATCTTTTCATTCAGAAACAGCGCTCAAGGGTGGGATCCAAAGAATCAAAGACCCGAAATGTGGAAGCTGTATAATACTCAGATTCATAAAGGAGAGAGTATACGAGTATTTCCTTTATCCAACTGGACGGAAAAGGATATATGGCTGTACATACAAAGAGAGAATATTCCGATAGTTCCGTTATACTATGCGGCCGAACGTCCCTGTGTTGAAAGAGACGGACAGCTGATCATGGTGGACGATGAACGTATGAGACTTAAGCCGGATGAAAAGGTGATGATGAAGAAGATAAGATTCCGCACCCTTGGTTGTTATCCGCTGACAGGAGGCTTTGAGTCTGATGCGGTTACCATCGATGAAGTAATAAAAGAAACACTCTCTGCCGTAGAATCCGAGAGAACAACCAGAGTAATAGACTCCGACAGCGGAGAAGGCAGTATGGAAAGAAGGAAGAAAGAGGGGTATTTCTAGGAATGAGAGATCTGCTGAAATTCATAACCTGCGGAAGCGTAGATGACGGTAAATCAACCCTCATAGGACATATTTTATATGATTCAAAGCTCTTATATGCAGATCAGGAAAGAGCTCTTGAACTTGAATCCAAAGTAGGAAGCAGAGGCGGAGAGATAGACTATTCATTGCTTCTTGACGGACTGACGGAGGAGCGTGAGCAGGGTATAACCATTGATGTGGCTTACAGATACTTCACTACGGATGTAAGAAGTTTTATTGTGGCCGATACTCCGGGACATGAGGAATATACCAGAAACATGGCTGTAGGCGCTTCTATCGCAGATCTGGCAATTATCCTGATCGATGCAGAAAAGGGTGTGCTTGCACAGACAAGAAGACATGCAAGGATATGTTCCATAATGGGAATAAGATATTTTGTTTTTGCCATAAACAAAATGGATCTTGTTTCATATGAGGAGAGTGTCTATTCCAAAATTGAAGAAGAGATAAATGTATTAAGCAAAGAGCTTGACCTTAAATCGATAAAGATTATTCCCGTATCTGCCACAGAGGGCGATAATGTCACTCACGGATCCGACAACATGAAATGGTATAAGGGAGAAGATATTCTTTCTTATCTGGAAAATGTTGATATCAGAGGAAATGATAAGGAAAAAGGATTTTATTTGCCGATACAGCGTGTGTGCAGACCCGATCATCTGTTCAGAGGATTTCAGGGACAGATCGAGAGCGGAGAGATACATGTCGGTGAAGAAATAACTGCATTCCCCAGGTTGGAGAAAGCCTGCGTAAAAAAGATATATGTGGGTGATACCGAATGTATAGAAGCATATAAAGGACAGGCCGTAACGATTCAGCTGGACAGGGAGATAGATGTATCACGCGGTTCTGTTTTGGAAAAGGACTCATCTATAAGTACTTCCGATTCGGTTACTGCGACGCTCATATGGATGGATGATGCTCCTTTGTTAAACGGAGGAAATTATTTCATAAAACTCGGAAGCAGTAAGATCCCCGGTGTTGTGGCAAAGATCCTGTACAGCATAGATATTAATACAGGGGAATACAGGGTAACGGATACACTGCAGAAAAATGAGATAGGTGTAGTTAAAATATCCTTTACCGATCGTATAACCGTTGACAGGTTTAAAGATCACAAAACGCTGGGTGAACTGATCCTCATAGACAGAGTAAGTTTTATGACGAGTGCATGCGGCGTTGTGGAGCAATATGACAACTCTGGTCAGATCGAGAATGGCAGAATAAGCGATAAATCCAGAAGTGCATCCATGGGCCAGCAGGCTGTGACGGTGATCTTTAAAAAGGATAAGGGGATCGACCGGGACGTTTTATGGGAGGTAGAAAAGAAGCTGGTTCTGGAAGGCAGATATGCTTACTTTATTGAAGATGAAAACATCTCTTATGAGGAAAAGCTAAAGATAGCGGAGCATCTTAATAAAGCCGGTGTTATAGTATTGCTGCAGAGTGATACAACGGATCTAACCGGCCTATTATCGGATTCTAAAACGCATCGTATAATCTATGAGTCGAAGGAATCGGATAAAGATGCTATAGCATCATTTGTAAAAAAGATATCTGCTTACGAATATGATCTGTCAAAGGAAGCACTGAATATATAAAAAGCTGCCGGGTTTTACTTCAAAAAAACCCGGCAGTTTTTTGTTCCGTATTCTTGGTTTTTTCTATAATTATTTATAGATCCAGCGGGTGTCGTCTTTTCCGCTGATCCAGGTTACATCCCATTCGGCGGATCGTCCGTCCGGTGTCTCGGCATGCAATGTGTACATCGGGGCTCCTTCGGGTACGGTAACCCAGTAAGATACGATCTCTCCTTTGTCACGTATCTCGGGTTTGGTATCTCCGATGGTGAACTCGGTACCGTTCTGAAGTGATACGACATAAACGTTGTCGGATCCTTCGCCTACATTCATCGGCAGGTTGAAATCCCATGCGTCATCACTGTGGGGATTTACCATGACCATAAAGAGCGCATCATCCGGAGCGTAACTCATAAATTCGTTCCAGTTTTCTGCCGTGCGGTGTCGGGCATAATCCGCATATGCATAATGAGGAGCATTTACACACTCCGGTCTGTCGATGGTTTCTTCGTATATTTCAATGTAATCGTCTTTCCAGTATTCGATCGTTATCTGAGTCCCGTCTTCCGAGAAAGAAAGACCGCAGATCTCTGTACCGTCCACGGTATAAATCGGATGATCTTCATAATCATATACGGTATCCATGTATGAGTAGAATGAATCCCAGACCTTATCACCGTGGATGAAATTGGCTCCGTAGATCTCGTGCTCCGGCCACGCGTTTCTCATATCAAAAACTGTGTAGACATCCATATGAGGATTAAGGTGAGAAGTGATGATCAGATCTTCTCCGAATACTTCAAGGTCAAGAATTGCATTTCCGTCGATTCCGTAATCTGCCGGATCGAGCTCCCATCCGTTTATGGTAAATGTATTGAATTCAAAAGATACTTCCTGTTCCAGAGAGTTGATCTCATATCTGCCGTAATATGCATCTTCCACATCGTGCATCTCTTCGATGTTTCCTTCGGAATCGGTATATATCTTATAAACGGTCGAAGGATATGCTTTGTCCAGCTCTGAAAGATCAAGCACGCCGCTTATATCTGCGTCTTCATTTATGGAGCAAAGGCAAGCCTGCTGATTATTACTCTCATCGAAATATGCGGCAAGGAACTTGAAGTTTGTGTATTCCTGATAGGTGACAAAAGATACATCATCGAGTCTCTGAACGAGGAGACCTTCATCCGTGTTTTCGATGACCCTTGCGTAGAAATTGGCATTCTTCTGAAGATGTTCTTCATGAGTCACATTATTATTGCGGACAAGAATCCACTTCATCATGAAGTCATCATCCCCGCTTGGCGCCGCAAAAACATCGTATGCAAGGGTTGATCCGCCGTTTCCGATCTCTTCAAGATACAGATAATCCTTTCCCGCTGCCTGCGCGATCATGAACCTTCCACTGCTCGTACTCGTATCTTCCGAGTAGCCGAATGCCTCCTCGAGGCCGTCCAGTGAGATTTCATATCGGTGAACTCCGGGGAAATTATCATCGAGGTATTCGTCAAAAAGGATCGTTCCGGAGCACATTTGGGCGGTTTCAAAATCGCCAAATTTACATACGCCATCGTCTCTTATCCAGAAACGCGCATATTCAATACCGCTTGAAGGATCAACGAATGTCCACTCTCCGGTTAAAAATTCAAGAATCGAATCGGAAGAAGAATAATCAAGATGTGTGACAGCGATTTCCGAGGGCCTATCTTCGTCCTCATTTTCATCCATCTCATCATCTTCATCTTTATCGGTATCTCTGTCCTCCTCAACCTGTTCTTCACGTGTATCCGGATCGGGAGCATTTCCGGCACATCCGGCAAGGCCTATACAGAATGAACATCCGAGAGTGAGCAATACCGTTATCAAACGCTTCTTCATGATATCTCCTTAGCATATAAATCGATTTATAGTCATCATTATAGTACAAAATGCAATATAATATAAAAGTACGTCGACTTACTTCAGAAGGAAACACATATATGAACAGACTGTGGTATGACAGATCTACAAACGATTGGAACTGCGCACTTCCTCTCGGAAACGGATTCATGGGAGCGATGTGTTTTGGCGGTACGTTGGTGGATCGTTTTCAGATGAATAATGACAGCATCTGGTGGGGCGGAATGCGTGACCGCATTAATCCCGATGCAAAAGAAAGCATTCCCGTTATCAGAAAGCTTATCCGTGAAGGCAGGATAACGGAAGCGGAGGATATGGCCAATGAAACTCTGGCAGGTATCCCGGAATATCAAAGCCACTATGAGCCTCTCGGAGATCTGTTTATTATTCCCGGAGGCAGTGAGAGAATTCAGATACTCGGTATCAGAGAACGCTGGAGCGGACAGCTAAATCGTATCGAAGAAATCTCCGACTATAAAAGAGAACTGAATATAGACACCGGTATTCACACAGTCAGTTACACGAAGGAAGGTGTGAGGTTTGTACGGGAGAGCTTTATATCCTATCCCGATAAAGTAATGGCCGTTAAGTGTCAGGGTACTCCGCTTCGGATTTTCTCCGAGCGTGCGGATCAGTGTGAGAAAGTATATAAGCTTTCCGATAATACGCTCTGCATGGAAGGAAAATGCGGCGGAGACGGCACCGCTTTTTGCATGGTCATTCGCGCGGTAAAAGGAAACCCTTATATAAAGGGAAGAACCATACATGCTGACGGTAATGCCGAAATTCTGGTGGCTTCACAGACCGATTATTATTGCAAAGACTATGTAGAAGACGCGGTTAAGACTCTCGATGAAGCGGAAAAGCTGGGATATGAAGCATTGAAAGAAAGGCATATCAGGGATGTATCCGAACTTATGAAAAGATGCATTCTTTCGATCGAATGCGAAGACCGTGATAACATACCTACAGATATAAGACTTAAAAAAGTTCAGGAAGGAGATTCCGACAACGGTCTTATAAATCTTGCCTTCGCATACGGAAGATATCTTCTTGTTTCGTCAAGCCGTCCGGGAAGCCTTCCGGCAAATCTTCAGGGAATATGGAATGACAGCTTCTCGCCCATGTGGGACAGCAAATATACCATCAACATAAATGCACAGATGAATTACTGGCCTGCTGAGGTAACGGGGCTTTCGGAACTTCATGCACCTCTATTTGAACTTATCAAAAAGATGGTACCGCAGGGAAGAAAAGCGGCTTCAGAGATGTATGGAGCAAGGGGCTGGATGGCTCATCACAATACCGATATCCATGGAGATTGTGCGCCTCAGGATACATGGCCGGCGGCTTCATACTGGCAGATGGGAGCAGCGTGGCCGTGCCTGCATATATTGGAACACTATCGCTTTACCGGGGATAAGAAGTTCATGGAAGAGTATCTCCCGGTAGTCAAGGAAGCCGCTCTCTTTTTCGAAGATACGCTTATTGAAAACGAAGCGGGTCAATTGGTGGTATCACCTTCCGTATCACCCGAGAATACATACATTCTTCCAAGCGGAGAGAAAGGAACGATGTGTGAAGGCGCATCAATGGATGCCCAGATTCTCTATGAACTCTTCAGCGGGCTTATAGAATTGGAAATGATCTCGGAGGATGAGAAGGAGAGATATACAAAGATATTAAAAAGCCTTCCCAAGCCTGTGATCGCGGATAACGGAACTCTTCAGGAGTGGGCTTATCCTTATGAAGAAGTCGAGATAGGGCACAGACATATATCGCATTGCTTTGCTCTTTACCCCGGAAAACAACTCTTTGACGAACCCGGGAAAGACTTGCTTCTTAAAGCTGCACGGGCGACCATTGAAAGAAGACTTTCCGGAGGCGGCGGTCATACGGGATGGTCAAGAGCATGGATCATCAATATGTGGGCGAGATTATGTGACGGTGATAAATGCTATGAAAACATCGCAGCACTTCTCCAAAAGTCCATGCTTCCCAATCTTTTCGATAATCATCCGCCTTTCCAGATAGACGGAAACTTCGGACTTGTATCGGGAATAGCGGAGATGCTTCTTCAGAGTCATGAGGGAGAAGACAAGCTTTTGCCGGCACTTCCCGCAGCGTGGCCAAACGGTAAGGTTACGGGGCTTCGTTCACGCTCCGGTAAGGAATATGACATTGAGTGGAAGAACGGAAAGCTTCTTTCTTACGAAGAAAAATCTGCTGAAAAGAATGAATAAATGAATTAAAGTGATATTTATAAGATCATTAAAGAGATAAACGGAGGGAAATAATATGCCTTTTATTAATTCAAAAGTAACCGTAAAGATTTCCGAAGAACAGGAAAGAGAACTTAAAACAAGACTCGGACAGGCCATTGCCATGGTTCCCGGAAAGAGCGAAAGCTGGCTTATGACCGGATTTGAAGACGGATATCATCTCTATTTCAGAGGGGATAATTCGGAGCCCATAGCATTTGTTGAAGTCAGCGTATTCGGAAGTTCCGATAAGAATGCATTTTCAAAGCTTACGGGAGAGATCTGCAAGATATTCGGAGAGGTTCTCGGAATTGCGGCAGACCACATATATGTAAAATACTCTGCCACAACCGACTGGGGATGGAACGGAAGCAACTTCTGATATCCGCTTATGAGATACGATAACATTACAAAGGCCGTATTCATAAACAGACCGAACCGATTTATCGCAAATGTGGAAATAGATGGTCGTAAAGAGACGGTACATGTGAAGAATACCGGCAGATGTAAAGAACTCCTTATCCCCGGGTGTGAAGTGTGGCTCACTGCTCCGGACAGTCCGGGTAGAAACACAAAGTACGATCTTGTTGCGGTAAGGAAGAGCACCGGTATTCTTTTCAACATAGACTCTCAGGCGCCCAATAAGGTAGTAAAGGAGTGGCTGGAAGGTCGGGGCTATGACAAAGTGATACCTGAATATACTTACGGATCATCCAGGATAGATTTCTATATGGAAAAGGGATCCGAAAAGTATCTGATGGAAGTTAAGGGCTGTACCCTTGAGGAAGACGGCATCGGATATTTCCCCGATGCTCCCACCGAAAGAGGTATTAAGCATATCCACGAACTTATCGGAGCGAAGAAGGCCGGCTACAAAGCCATCCTTGCTTTCGTGATCCAAATGGACGGGGTAAGTGAAGTCAGGGCAAATGTATCTACACATCCCGAATTTGGAATCGCATTGGATGAAGCCGTAAAAGCCGGAGTTGAAGTGAAGTTTCTCAAATGCCATGTAGAGCCGGACCTGCTGGAGATACTGTGATGGGAAAGTTCGTGTGTTAGTTTTCCCGTCGTGGGAAACGTAGAATTGTTATAAAAGCATCAATAATCTTGAATTTGCCTTATTATGATGCCCTAAACTGCGGAAAAGAACCGGTTAAGGCATCTAAAATTGTCAGATCAAAAACTTTTGATGCGTATAACTCGGAAAAACAGAAAAAAAGGCATCGAAACTCGAAGTAATCGCGAGTTTTGATGCCTTTAACTTGTTTTACTTTGAGAAAACAAAGTAATGACTCTCATGTAAGGCAGGTGTGCCAACTAAAAGAGGCGCTATCGCTCGGAGGAATACCTTCTCGCGGAGAGCCTCCGGTTTTAGTCGTGCGTTATGGTCACGCCTACAATAAGAGCCCCTAATCACTCGGAAGAATGCTTCCTTGTGAAGGGGCTCTAATAGTCGGCGTGACAAGATTTGAACTTGCGACCTCTACGTCCCGAACGTAGCGCTCTACCAAGCTGAGCCACACGCCGTAAATAATAATTTTATAACAATATTTCTGTTGAAGTTGTGCCGTTTTAATGGGAAAATAACCATATATGTTGTTTTCCGAAACGACTTAAGAATCATACACTTTTTGAAAATATGTGTCAATCACAGGGGGTACCTATATGGCAGCTAAAAAAGCAAAGCATATGACTGTTAAGGAGATCAGGGAGATTGTCTCCAAAATGACTCTCAAAGAGAAGGCTTATCTTACTTCGGGAGTAGGAAGCTGGGAGACCGCAGCATTTCCCAAGAAAGGAATTCCCAAGGAGTGGATGTGCGACGGCCCTCACGGACTCAGAAAGCAGATCAATGATGTTCATGCAAGTATCAACGATTCCATCGATGCCGTAAGTTTCCCTGCAGAATGTGCCATTGCCGCAAGCTGGGACAGAGAACTTATCTATGACGCTGCAAAGGCTATAGGTAATGAAGCTCAGGCCAATGATGTTCAGATGGTTCTGGGACCCGGCGTCAACATGAAGAGAAGCCCTCTTTGCGGACGTAACTTCGAATACCTCTCGGAAGATCCCTATCTTGCCGGAGAACTCGGTGCCGCATATGTAAACGGCCTTCAGAGTACCGGAGTATCAGCGTGCGTTAAGCACTTTTTTGCAAACTCACAGGAGACTGACCGCTTTACCTCATCAAGCGAAATGGATGAGACTACCGAGCGTCAGATCTATCTTCCCGCATTTGAGACCGTTGTAAAGAAAGCTCATCCTCAGTCTGTCATGGCCTCATATAATAAGGTCGGTGGAACATACATGACCGAGAATAAGAAGTATCTTACCGATATCCTCAGAAAAGAATGGGGATTCGACGGCATGGTTGTAAGTGACTGGGGTGCAACTCACAACAGACCCGGCGCCATCGAGGCGGGATGCGATCTTACCATGTGGCAGCAGCATGAGACCGATAAGGATATCATCAAGGCAGTAAAGAGCGGAAAGCTTGCGGAGTCCAGACTCGATGAGGCGTGCGTCAACATTCTCAAGCATGTTTATAAGACTCTTGAGAAACATAAAGCCAATGCCAAGGTGGATCTTGATAAGAACCATGAGGTAGCAAGAAAGCTGTTCGAAAGCTCGGTTGTTCTCCTCAAGAATGACGGAAACATCCTTCCCATCAGCAAGAAGAAAAATGTTCTCCTTCTAGGAGACTTTGCAAAGAATCCCAGATATCAGGGCGGCGGAAGCTCACATGTATCAACCGCAAGAGCAACCAACGTAGTCGATGCCACCAAGGATATGCCTAATGTGTCATATAAGAAGGGATACGGTCCCGGACCCAAGGCTCCTACCCTTACCGATCCCGAATTCTGGACCACACGTATCACTCCTTCGGACTATAAGCCCGACAAGAAGCTTATCTCCGAAGCTGTAAAGGCTGCAAAGAAAGCGGATATAGTAGTAATCTTCGCAGGACTCCCCGAGGCTCTCGAGTCCGAAGGCGCAGACCGTATCGACATGAGAATGCCCGATTCGCACAACGCACTTATCGAAGAAGTTGCGAAGGTCAATAAGAATGTTGTAGTAGTACTTCAGAACGGTGCACCCGTTGAGATGCCCTGGATCGATGATGTAAAGGGTATTCTTGAAACTTATCTCGGCGGAGAAGCAAGCGGCGAAGTTGTAAGAGATGTACTTTTCGGAGACGTTAACCCTTCGGGCCGTCTTCCCGAGACCTTCCCCTTCATACTCGAAGACAATCCTTCATATCTGTTCTATTTCGGATGTGATGATGTGGTTAAATACAGTGAAGGAGAATTTATAGGCTACAGATATTACACCACCAAGATGATGCCTGTACTCTTCCCCTTCGGATTCGGACTTTCCTATACCAAGTTTGATTATTCCGATCTTAAGATCGATGCCAAGGGCTTTATCGGAGACGAAAAGGCAGGCGGTATCACGGTTTCCGTTAAGGTAACCAATACCGGCAGAAAGGCGGGAAGGGAAGTTGTTCAGCTCTATGTCGGTGTTAACAAGTGTGCCCTTAAGAGGCCTGTCAGAGAGCTTAAGGGATTTGCCAAGACCGGTCTTCTCAAGCCCGGTGAAAGCGAGACCGTAACATTTGAGCTTGATTCAAGAGCATTTGCTCACTGGAACGAAGAAGCCAAGGCTTATGTTCACTATACCGGCGAGTATGAGATCCTGATCGCAAAGGATGCAGAAAACATTGTGTTCGCAGCTCCTGTGGACATTGAGGGAGCATATCCCCGCAAAACCGTAAACAACAATAATCCGGAAAATTAATCAATATGAAGAAAAGAAAAAGACTGGCACTGTTCGGAAGTAGTCTTTCAAGCAGATACAGAAGAATATTGAGTAGGGCTTTTTCTATTGCCGCCGATGAACTGGACGTTGATCTGGTTATATTTAATTCATACGGAAAGCTTCGCAGCATTAATTCCGTAGAACCGGACAACGAATCCGGTCTCTTCGATTACGTGGATTTTGATCAGTTTGACGGTATTGTTTTTGATGGTGAAAGCTATCTTGTGAACGGATTGACGGACAAGGTGGAGCGAAAGCTTCATGCGGCCAAGTGCCCCGTTGTTTCCATAAGCGGCCATATCGACGGATTCTACAATATAGAATTCGATGATGAGGGCGGCCTCAGGCAGATGGTCGAGCATTTTATCGATCATCATCATTTTACAAAAATAGGATATATGTCCGGATATCTGCCTCACCCTGATTCGGTCAAGAGACTTAATGAGTTCCGTACGGTCATGAGGGAGCATGGTTTCCCCGAAGACGGTGTCGGCATGTTTGAAGGGGACTTCTGGTATAACAAGGGAACCGAAGCCGCAAGATATTTCCTATCTCTTCCGGAGCGTCCCGAAGCTATTGTATGTGCCAACGACTATATGGCCATATCGCTTTGCGATGCTCTCAGGAAGTTCGGGATAAAAGTTCCTCAGGATATTGCCGTTTCAGGATATGACGGAAGTCCTGAGGGTAAAGATTTCCTGCCTAATTTGTCGTCCGTTACCAGGGAACAGCTTGAGATAGCGCGTAAATCCCTGAAGCTTCTTGTGCATCTGGCCGATAACGGAGATGCCGCGGACATAGATCTAAAGGTCAAACCCAGACCTTATTTCAGTCAGTCCTGCGGATGTGAGCCTCTTGAGTATCAGCATGTATTTGATACCTTTGACCGCGTTCAGGATGAGATGAGAAAGCTGAACGAGGGTATATTTGAGTCTGAATCCGCCATGGTCAAACTCAATAAAGCCGAGAGCGTACGTACCATGGAGACGATATTCGCCGAGGATTCCGTGAATTTCGGTGATTATAACGCATTTTTCATGATGGTACATACGGATTCTGCGGGAAGGCCATCCTATGACAGTGAGTTCACCATGCCATCCGGAAATTTCGTACCGGTAATGTGGATAGATAAAAAGAATGAATACACCGGAAGCCCGCGCAAGAGGAACAGTTCCGAGCTGATACCTGTGGCTGATTCCGACAGATCGCATGTCTATTATGTCATGCCTGTTCATTATGCCGAGAAGATATTCGGTTATGCCGTTCTGGAACTTACGGGAAGAGACATATTCAATGAATTCTACAATGTGTGGCTTAACACCATGGCTCTTTCATTGGATACTCTCAAAAAGAACGATCATATCGAAAAACTTATAAAAAGACTTGAAGGTCTGAGCGTTACCGATGAACTGACGGGGCTCTTCAACAGGCGCGGATTTGAAGACAGGATACGTGCGATCGTTTCCGGATATAAAGAGACTAAGACAGTCTGTACCATGGTAATAGATATGGACGGACTGAAACTTATCAATGACAGGTTCGGTCATTATGAGGGCGACAGGGCCATCAGAGCACTTGCCGACAGCATCAAGAAGAGCAGTGATTTCGGTGAGATTGCCGGAAGAGCGGGCGGAGATGAGTTCTATGTATTTGCATCGGACTATTCCGAGCCCCGTATCGGCCGCTTCATTGAACGAATGAATGAATTCGTTGCAGAATACAATAAAGCCAACAAGCTGGATTATAAGCTTGATTTCAGCATCGGTACCTATCTGATCGAGACTGATTCTTATGGCAGGATAGAAGAATATTTTAAGATCAGCGATGCCCGTATGTATGAGCAGAAGATGTCAAAACCGGGCAGGAGAAAATAGGGATTTGAAAAAATTTAAAAAAAATAAAAATTTATGTTGCATTTTTAAATCGAAGATGGTAATATCTCATCGTTGCACTAATGAAAGGACCGCTAGCTCAGTTGGTAGAGCACCTGACTCTTAATCAGGGTGTCCAGGGTTCGAGCCCCTGGCGGTCCATGCGAGGTCGCAGGCTTGCTTAGAAGCGGGTTTGTGGCCTTTTCTTTTTTTATCCGAAAGAGGTATTTATGGCGCCCATATTTGATACACATGTTCATTATGATGACGAAGCTTTCGAAAGCGACAGGGAAAGTGTGCTTTCTTCGCTTAAAGAATATGGCGTAGCAAAAGTGACAGACATCGGAGCAGGGATCGCTAGTTCCAAAACAGCCCTGGCACTTGCAAAGGAGACTCCCTGGATGTACTGCGCACTGGGAGTTATACCCGGACAGTGCAGCGAGATAAACGAGGAAACCTGGAAGTGGCTTTGTGATACCGCGGAAAAAGAAGAAAAATGCGTTGCCATCGGAGAAATAGGTCTTGATCACCATTGGGATGACGATCCGTGGGATGTTCAGGCCGAATGGTTTGTAAATCAGATGGATCTTGCGAGAAAACTGGCTAAGCCCATGGTCATTCACTCAAGAGATGCCGCAAAAGATACGATAGATATTATGAAGGAACATCACGCGGGGGATATAGGCGGAGTAATGCATTGTTATTCATATTCCGCAGAATCTGCCAGGGAATTCCTGAACATGGGTTTCTTTTTCGGGATAGGCGGTGTTGTTACCTTCAAAAATGCCAAAAAACTCACAGAGGCCGTAGAGTATATACCGCTTTCGAATATAGTTCTGGAAACGGATTGCCCGTATCTGGCACCGACTCCGCACAGGGGAGAAAGGAACTTTTCCGGGTACCTTCCCCTGGTGGTCGAAAGGATTGCCGAGATCAAGAAAATAAGCCCCGAAGAGGTGCTTGATGCAACCTGGCGAAATGCCCACAGACTATACAAAATAAGCGAAACATGATAAAATCATTACATAAATAAATGTGATTTTTCTTACGGTACCGGGGGTTAGATGGGGGTACTGGATATGAAAATAGAGAGAATAGACGACAAAACAATTAAATGCTATCTGTCGAAGGACGAACTTGCTTACTATAAAGTCGAGTACAGCGACATTATTTCCAGAAGCGAAAATGCCCAGAGGCTCCTTCGCGAGATTATAGAACAGGCTAAATCCGAGGTGGGTTATCATCCTCCGAAGATTGCTTTTGAGATGCAGATAATGATGGTTCCCGAGCAGGGAATGGTCCTTACTTTTTCCGAGAAGGATCCCGCTCTCGGCGTAGATGCCGACAAGATCAGCGGATTTATCGATACCTTGAAGCAGCTTCTTGAGCATGTTAAAGAGGAATCCGGCGGAACGACAGCTCCTTTGGGGGCACTTCCCGGACTCGGACAGGGAGGATTAACCCTTCCCGCACCTGCTACGCCCGGTAAAGCAGGCAGTGAACCGGCTAAGACCGACGTTCCCATAGCGAATGTCAATGACGCGGTATTTATGTTCACATACCTGTCCGACTTTATCGAGTATGCCCAGGGACTTCCCAAGGGCATCAGAATAAATTCTTCGCTTTACAAGATGGGTGAGGAATATTTCCTCTACATCGCAAGAGGCAAAGCTTCTTATGATCGTTTCAGCAGATGCTGTGTTCAGGCTCTTGAGTTCTCACAGCTCTACAGCGCAGGCGAAGGTTGTGAAGAGGTGCTCAGGGAACACGGAGAGGTAATGATCTCCGAAAAGGCCGTAAACAGATTCCGTAAGTAGGCTATAAGATCCTTAGCGGCTCCCATTTTCTAACGGGGGCCGCTTTATGTTTGTTTATAAGGAGGAGAGTAATGTTCGTATGTCCCCATTGCGGAGCCAATGTAAATTTTGACCCCGGCAAACAGTTGCTCTACTGTGATTATTGCGGATCGGATTTTGCGCCGGACGAAGCAATCCAGAGAGACGATGCTGAAGAGAACACTTATACCGAATCTCAGGCAAGTGATACGGATGAAAAGGGTTATGAGGAGTATACCACCACGATTTATACCTGTAAGGAGTGCGGAGGTGAAATCCTTGCCAATGATAATACCGTAGCAACCTTCTGCAGCTATTGCGGAGCTTCGACGATTCTCGCCAGTCGTGTAGGCAAGGAGAGGGCTCCGGAATACATTATTCCCTTTAAAGTAACAAAGAATCAGAGTGCGGAGCTTTATAAGAAAGCCCTGAGCAAGGCGCTTTTTGCTCCCCAATACATGAAAGAAGATACCACCATCGAAAAACTCCGTGGTATCTATATGCCTTACTGGATCTATGATTTCAAAGAAAACCGTGCGGCAACTCTCCGCGGTCAGAAGGATACCAGGAGGGGGGATTATATCTATCATACCCACTACAACATCAATACCAATGTTCAGGCTGAGTATAACGGATTATCTTTTGATGCCTCCTCACAGTTCTCCGATACATTGAGTGAAGCTATCGCACCGTTTGATTTCAAAGAGGCGGTTCGCTTTAACGCCAATTACATGAGTGGATTCTATGCCGATGCGGCTGATACGGATCCCAGGCTTTATGAGGATCGGTGCCGCTCAACTGTAACTCAGGAGATTTATAACCGGATTGCCAAAGACCCTGCGGTAAGGTCAATCAGCCTTAAGCCGGAGTCTCTTCCCAATCTGACACCTGAGAGAACGGAAACCAGATTCGGATATTTCCCTGTATGGTTCCTGTCCGTTAGGCATAAAGACAGAATAAGTTATGCGGTAGTAAACGGACAGACGGGCGAGGTTGCAACAGACATACCCGTTGACTACAAGAAATATATCTTATGGTCACTTGCATGGGCGGTGCCCATATTTATACTTCTTTGCCTGATTCCTGTTATGCGCCCGATTTATTTGCTGGGGGCATCTATCATCTTATCCCTCATTGGAATGATAAATCTGTGTGTTCAGAAGAACCGGATCTATGTCAGGGAAAACAGTCTTGATGATAAAGGTTTGATATACAGACAAAGCAAGAATTCAAAAGGTCCACAATCTCAGCAGGCTGCGGTACTCCAACCTCAGCCGGTCAAGGTTAAGAAAAAGACTGATGTAACCGTCTTAGGTGTGGCACTTGTCATTGTAGCGGCAGTTGTGGGATACGGCATTTTTGGTTATGCGGGCGCGTTTCTATTGGCAATTTTCTGCGCACCGATAATCGCTGCCTTTACCGCTAACAAAGATAATAAGATCGTTGATATCAAGCCCGGGGAAAATATAAAAGCACCCGCCGGAGATAAATTCATATTGTGCCTGAAGCCGTTGATCGGAGTAGTTGTGGCAATTTTGGTTTGGATTTTTGCACCGGTAGCGGATGAGTATTATTACGTTGCATCTTTTTTCTGCACAGTTACTTTACTCATTTCTATCAGGGATCTGATCAAAGGACATAATGAACTGGCTACGAGAAAACTTCCTCAGTTTGATAAAAGAGGAGGTGACGAGTCATGAAGAAGATGGCAAAAAGATTTTTAGCTTTACTCGCATTTGTAGCCATGGCATTCCTGCTTGTTTTGCTCCCTTCAGGTAAAGCCAAAGCTTACGATCCGTTGTACAACCTTGACGATCCTGATATCGATAAAGTTAATCCCGATACCGGATATCGTCTGATGATATATGACGGTGCAGATCTTTTATCGAGTAGTGAGATGAAGCAGCTGGCTGAGGAAATGGCCGGTATTACAAATTATGGTCATGCTTGTCTGCTCACCACGGATGAAAATGTATATAAAGATGTTCAGTATTATTCCGAGGAAATTTATGATGAACTGTTCGGATATGATAACGGAGTAATGTTTGTCATCGATATGAAGACCAGATATCTCTGGATACAGGCGGATGGAGACTTTTTAAAGGTCATTACCAGATCGTATTCAGATGATATTACCGACAATGCTTACAAATATGCGACAAACGGGGATTATTATTCCTGTGCCTCCAAGGTGTTTGAGCAGATAACAAAGCTTTTGAACGGCCACAAGATAGCTCGTCCTATGAGGTATATCTCCAATGCTCTGTTTGCACTTCTTTTATCTTTCCTTATCAACTTCATGGTTGTAAGCAGAGCGTCCAAGATTCAGAACACATCGGGAGCTGAGATGATTTCGGGAGCAAAAAAGATGCTCAGATATACACCTCCCACTCTTATTAAAACCGGTGAGACCAAGACTTATTCGCCTCAGTCTTCGGGAAGCGGCGGAGGCGGCAGTCATCGAAGCGGAGGCGGCGGTCATCGAAGCGGAGGCGGACATCACGGCGGAGGCGGAGGCCACAGATTCTGATGAAGTATGAGCTTGCAGTTTTTGATATGGACGGAACCATATTAAACACACTTGATGACCTCACGGATGCTACCAATCATGCTCTGAGAACCTTCGGATATCCGGAGCATTCAATAGAGGAAGTAAGATTTTTTGTCGGAAACGGAATTGCCAAGCTTATCGAGAGGGCTACTCCCGATGGAATATCGGAGGAGGAGCGCGAGAAGGTAAGGGCTGAATTCATGACTTATTACAAGGTCCACAGTGCCGACAAGACCGGGCCTTATCCCGGAATAACAGATCTCATAAAAAGGCTCAGGGCAGCAGGCGTAAAGACCGCCGTGGTTTCCAATAAGCCCGATCCCGCCGTAAGGGATCTGTGTAAGACATATTACGACGGACTGTTTGATGCGGCTGTAGGTGATATGGAAGGACAGGCAGTAAAGCCCGCTCCCGATATGTGCCTAAAGGTATTTAAAGAACTGGGCATAGGCCCCGAAACGTCCGTATATATCGGGGATTCCGATACGGATATTATGACAGCGCGAAACGCGGGACTTGATGAGATCCTTGTTTCATGGGGATTTCGCGGACGACAGTTTCTGACGGAGCACGGTGCAAAAACTATTTGCGATACTCCCGATGAAGTATATGATGTGATAAAGGGTTGAAAAACCGATCAAGATATTAATGCAGAGGTAATTAAAATGGCAGATAAGAAAATGGTTGAAGAGATCACTTCGATGGACGAAGATTTTGCCCAGTGGTATACGGACATCGTTCGTAAGGCAGAGCTCATCGAATACACTTCCGTAAAGGGCTGTATGGCTATCAAGCCCGACGGATATGCAATATGGGAAAACATTCAGGCAGAACTCGACAAGAGATTCAAGGCTACCGGCGTACGTAATGTTTACATGCCCATGTTCATCCCCGAGTCTCTTCTTGAGAAGGAAAAGGATCACGTAGAAGGCTTTGCTCCCGAAGTAGCGTGGGTTACTCACGGAGGCCTTGAACCCCTTGCGGAGAGAATGTGCGTACGTCCTACTTCCGAGACTCTTTTCTGCGATTTCTACAAGAATGATGTTCACTCATACAGGGATCTTCCCAAGGTTTATAACCAGTGGTGCTCTGTTGTCAGATGGGAAAAAGAAACCAGACCTTTCCTCCGCTCCAGAGAATTCCTTTGGCAGGAAGGTCACACCGCTCATGCTACCGCTGAAGAGGCTGAGGAGCGTACGGTTCAGATGCTTAACGTTTATGCTGATTTCCTCGAGGACTTCCTTGCAATCCCCGTGATCAAGGGACAGAAGACTGAGAAGGAGAAGTTTGCGGGAGCTGAGGCTACATACACTGTAGAAGCGCTCATGCATGACGGAAAGGCTCTCCAGTCCGGAACCAGCCATAACTTTGGTAACGGATTTGCAAAGGCATTCGACATCCAGTTTGCAGATAGGGACAACACCTTAAAGCACGTATATCAGACATCATGGGGTGTTACCACCAGACTCATCGGTGCCATCATCATGGTTCACGGAGACAACGAAGGACTTGTTCTTCCTCCCAAGGTTGCTCCCATCCAGCTTTGCATAATTCCCATCCAGCAGAAGAAGGAGGGGGTTCTCGACAAAGCTTATGAACTTAAGGAACTCCTTAAAGACAGTGTAAGAGTTAAGGTCGATGATACCGACAAGACTCCCGGATGGAAATTCTCAGAGGCAGAGATGAGAGGATATCCCATCAGACTTGAGATCGGACCTAAGGATATCGAAGCAGGAAAGTGCGTGATCGTACGCAGAGATACCAGAGAGAAGATCGAGGTAAGCCTTGATGATGTAGCTGCAAAGGTTCCCGAGATCCTTGAGACCATGCAGAAGGAAATGCTCGAAAGAGCAAGAGCTCACAGAGAGGCACACACCTATGTGGCTCACGATTATGACGAATTCAAGAAGATCTTTAATGAAAAGTCAGGATTCGTAAAAGCCATGTGGTGCGGCTGCAGAGAATGCGAAGATCAGATCAAAGCTGATCTTTCCGTTACTTCAAGATGTATCCCCTTTGAACAGGAGAAGGTTTCCGATGTATGTGTATGCTGCGGAAAACCTGCTCAGAAGATGGTTTACTGGGGAAGAGCATATTAATAAAAGTCACGGCATAAAGAATGAATCTTATAGTTATCGACCTTGAGTGGAATCAGAGTTCCACCGGGACCGAGCCGGAAATCTCCGAGATCCCTTTTGAGATCATCGAGATAGGAGCCGTTAAATACGGTGAAGGCGGAGTTCTGATATCGGAATTCAGCGAACTGATCAGACCCAGGGTTTACAGAAAAATGCATAACTACACCAGCAAGCTCGTTCATCTGCAGATGGAGGAGCTTGAAAAGGGTGATTCATTCGAGGTTGTTGCCGAGAAATTTTTTAAATGGTGCGGCAAAGACCCCGTATTTGCAACCTGGGGTCCCGGAGATGTTGGTGTTTTCCAGCAGAATCTCAAATTCTTCGGACTTCCCCTTATAAATGAGGGACCGGTTGCTTTTGTGGATGTCCAGAAGCTGTTCATGCTTGCATGCGAGGCTGGCGAGAAGAAAAGAAGAGCCCTTGAATATGCCGTCGATCATTTCGGTATATCCAAGGATATCCCTTTTCACAGAGCGTTCAGCGATGCATATTATGCCGCAGAGGTATATAAGAAAGTCTGCGAGATCAATCCCGAGGTAACCAAATTCGTTTCATACGATACAACCTATCCGCCCGCAGACAAAGAACACGAGATCAAGATCGTATTTCCCACATACGAGAAATACATTTCCAGAGTTTTCGAAAACCGCGAAAAGGCCTTCAGGGAAAAAGAAACCCTGTCCACAACCTGTTATATATGCGGTAAGAAAGCAAAACGAAAGATCAAATGGTTTTCCATGGGTGACAGACATTATTACTGTCTGTGCGAATGTGAAGAACACGGCCTTATAAAGGGCAAGATAATCACCTATCCCGGAAAGGGCGGTGAAGGACTGTATCTTGTTAAGATCTTAAGGATCGTAAACGAAAAAGAAGCGGCTGTCGTTGAGAAGAAGTTCAACAAGGTCCGCGAATACAGAAAACATAACACCACAGGTGTGAGATTTAAAAAACCGGGAAAAAATACCTCGGGACCGATTCCCGAGGATAAAGGTGAAGACTGATATCAGGCCATTGCCCGGACGGCAATTTTCATGCGGGAGTGAAGTCTTTCGGATGAACTCCTTACCGTGAAAGGCTCGTAAAGAGCGCAGTATTTATCGGCAATGCAGATGATGACCGCTTCCAGTGAATTGGGCCTTTTGAGCACGAGCGGGAACATATGATGTTCTATGATGTCTTTTTCTTTGGCAGAGATGCTGCCGAGAATATCCTTCGCACGTGTTGCGGAATCAAGGGGATGTTGTGTGATGCACATACGTCCCGTAGTATAAACAACTTTTCGATTACCGATCAGCCCCATGTCGTGGCAGAGGCAGGCTCTTATAAGCGCCTCCCTGTCGGCTGAGGAAAACAGACCGGCAAGCCTTAAGGATGTCTTGGTTACATGGAGTTCATGATCGCTCACATTGGATCTGAAATGGTGGGGCTGTGAAAAACCGCGGATAAACCATTCGGAATCCAGGATATCCCCGCCCACTCTTCTTATTTCTTTTTCAAGGTCTTCTTTTGATCTCATGGTTAAAATGAAATGAAATGTAGTTTTGATTACTAAATCGCCAATACATTTTATAACAGACCTTATTTACGGACAAGTGCCCATGAAAGATTTTTCCGAAGAACTTAAGAAACTGCCGGCAAAACCCGGCGTTTACATCATGCGCGATGCGGATGATGTGATCCTCTATGTCGGAAAAGCTGTAAATCTCCATAACAGAGTTAGATCATATTTCAGAAAAAACATCGGAAGAGGCCCCGCCATCGACAATATGGTGGAGAGGATCGAGCGATTCGAATACATCGTGACCGATTCCGAGCTCGAGGCTCTGGTCCTCGAAAATAACCTTATCAAGGAACATTCCCCCAAGTACAACACTCTATTAAAAGACGATAAGACATATCCTTACATCAAGGTGACCGTGGGTGAGGAATATCCCAGGATTCTCTTTTCCAGGACCATGAAAAGAGACCGTTCGAGATATTACGGCCCATACAGTTCGGCACAGGCGGTGAAGGATACCATTGAGCTGCTAAACAGGATATTTAAGCTCAGAACCTGTAACAGAAAACTGCCCGAGGATATCGGGCTTGAGAGGGCATGCCTGAACTTTCACATCGGTCAGTGCATGGGCCCCTGCCAGGGCTATGTTACGAGGGAAGAGTATAACAAGGGAGTCGAAGGGGCCCTGGAGTTTTTAAGCGGCAATTACGGCCCCATCATAAGAGACCTTGAAGCCAAGATGGAAGCTGCATCCGAGGATATGAAGTTCGAGGAAGCCGCAAGATACAGGGATCTGGTCGCTTCCGTAAAGAGCGTGGCTCAGAAGCAGAAGATCACCGGAAATGTGGGAACCGACAGAGACATTATCGGTATGTTCAGATCCGGAGAGGATATCGTTATCCAGATCTTTTTTGTCAGGGACGGAAGGCTCATGGGAAGGGAACATTACCATATGACGGATTCCCTTATGGAGCCCGATGCGGAGGTTTTGGGAGATTTCATAAAGCAGTTCTATTCCGGTACTCCTTTTATACCTTCGGAGATAATGATCAGATATGCACCCGATGATCTTGATGTTATCAACGGATGGCTCAGCGAAAAGAGCGGACACAAGGTATCCCTCGTAATACCTAAGATCGGAACCAAGGAAAAACTCCTTGAAATGTCCGAGGAAAATGCCCGGATCATTCTGAATAACGACGGTGAGAAAATAAAACGAGAAGAGGCCAGAACCTTAGGTGCGGTCAAAGAGATAGAAAGCATTCTTAAGACAGACGGACTTATCAGAATGGAAGCCTTTGATATATCCAATACAAACGGGTTCGAAAACGTTGCCTCCATGGTGGTGTTTGAAAACGGACGGTCCAAGAGGAGCGATTACAGGAAGTTTAAGATCAAATCCGTGGACGGTCCCAACGATTATGCATGTATGAAAGAGGCCCTTACCAGAAGATTTACTCACGGAATGGAAGAAGCCGGAAGGATCAGGGAAAAAGGAGATGGAAGTGAGGTTATAAGCTTCTCACATCTGCCCGATCTTCTTCTTATGGACGGCGGAAGAGGGCAGGTCAATATAGCTCTTGAAGTCCTGGATTCCCTGGGGCTTGATATCCCTGTCTGCGGAATGGTCAAAGACGATCACCACAGGACAAGGGGACTGTATTTTAACAATCTTGAACTGCCGATAGATACGCATTCCGAAGGATTTAAGCTGATCACCAGGATTCAGGATGAGGCCCACAGATTCGCCATTGAGTATCACAAATCCCTCAGATCCAAGAATCAGACAAAGTCCCTTTTGGACGATATACCCGGCGTGGGACCTTCGAGAAAGAAGGCTCTTATGAAGAAGTTCCAGACCATTTCGGAGATAGCTTCCGCGGGCAAGGAAGATCTGATGGAACTGCCCGAGATCCCCGAAAAGGTAGCCGACGGTATTGTCGCTTATTTCGAGGAATTCCGTAAGAAAAACAATACCTAAACCCTATAAATGTGGTATGATATCGTAGTTAATTGTTTGTATTTCGGCCCGGTAAGAACCTTTTTCGGGTCTTTTAAGGAGAAAAAATGGGTAACATTGGTTTTGATTCCGCAAAATATCTTGAACTTCAGTCCGCTCACATCAGGGAGAGGATATCCAGATTCGGTAAGCTGTATCTGGAGTTTGGCGGAAAACTTTATGATGATTATCACGCATCGAGAGTATTGCCCGGTTTTGCACCCAACAATAAGCTCCTTATGCTCGAACAGCTCAAGGATCAGGCTGAGATTGTTATCGTGATCGGTGCCGATGCCATCGAGCAGAACAAGGTCAGAGGTGACCTGGGTATCACATATGATCAGGACGTTCTCCGTCTTGTAAAAGTATTCAGAGAGCTGGGATTCCTTGTATCAAGCATCGTTATCACCAAATATTCCGGACAGCCCGCTGCGGATCGTTTCCGCCAGCTTCTTGATTCTCACGGACTTAAGAGCTATCTTCACTATCCCATCGACGGATATCCTTCGAACATTCCTCTTATCGTATCCGACGACGGTTACGGCAAGAATGATTATGTAGAAACCACAAGACCTCTTGTAGTCATCACCGCGCCCGGACCCGGAAGCGGAAAGATGGCAACCTGTCTCTCACAGCTTTACCATGAGCATAAGAGAGGCATTAATGCAGGATATGCGAAGTTCGAGACCTTCCCCATCTGGAACCTTCCCCTTCGCCATCCCGTTAACATCGCATACGAAGCTGCTACCGCAGACCTTGATGATGTTAATATGATCGATCCTTTCCATTTGGAAGCATACGGCGAGACGACCGTTAACTATAACAGAGATGTTGAGATCTTCCCCGTTCTGAGTGCTCTTTTCGAAGCAATCAGCGGCGAGTGCCCTTACAAGAGTCCTACCGACATGGGTGTAAACATGGCCGGTTATGCCATCATAGATGACGATGTTTGTAAGGAAGCATCATGCCAGGAGATACTCAGAAGATATTATGCAACCGCAGTATCCGTTAAGAAGGGCGATGCCCCCAAGGAAGAACTCTACAAGCAGGAACTTCTCTTAAAGCAGGCAGGTATCGTGCCCGAGGACAGAAAGGTTGCAGTTGCGGCTATGGAGAGACAGGCGGAGAGCAAGACACCTGCGGCTGCCATCCAGCTTCCCGACGGTCAGATCGTTACCGGCCGTACAAATCCTCTTCTCGGTGCCGCAGCTTCATGTCTCCTTAATGCTATCAAGCAGCTTGCGGGCATCCCTCATGAAGTAAAGCTCATGAGCGAGGAAACCCTTCTTCCCATACAGAACCTTAAGACAAGCTATATGGGAGCTCATAACCCCAGACTTCATACGGATGAGATGCTCATCGCACTTTCGAGCTCGGCTTCATCCAACCCTCTTGCAAAGTCCGCACTTGACTGTCTGTCCGGACTCAGAGGAGCGGAGGCTCATTCGAGTGTCATCCTTTCAAGAGTCGACGAAAACGTATACAGAAAGCTCGGACTCAGGCTCACCTGCACTCCCGAGTACGAAACCGGTAAAGATTTCGTTTAAAATCCTTTAACCGTTTGTTAATTAAGTTTTGCGTTTTTTTACTTGCCCGGGGCGCTGTGATATAGTAAACAAATAGTGTAAATACGCTGTTTTTTGTAATCGAAACTAATATAAATGGTGGTTAAGATTGGATAATAATTCACAGAATCAAAACAACAAACATCCCGTGGGACGGAACAATACCTGGATGATGATCCTGGCCGTGCTGTGCATGGTCGTGGTCGTTTTCCTTTTCTATAACATGCTCTTCGGAGGAAAAGGATCGACAGAATCCAAGCCCTATACACAATTTTTGGAGGATCTCCAGAATGACCGTGTCGAATCGGTAGAACTTGATGCGGAAAATGCGGAGCTGACCGTAACTCTCAAGCAGGAATATGTAGAGTCACAGTCCGAGGCAGGCTCCATTGATGATGACGCAAACGCATTTGAACAGTACGCATACTTTGTTCAGATCAAGAACGAGCAGGTATATACAACCAGAGTCATGGAATCCATGGACACCCTTACCGAACAGCTCGAGGCGCACGGAGTAGAGGGACAGAGAGTCGTAAGCACTTCATCGGGACTTCTTACTGAGATCTTCGTAGGAGTTGTACTTCCCGTGCTGGTGCTCTGGCTTCTGGCATCTTTCCTGATGAGAAGGATGGGCGGAGGCGGAGGCCCCTTAAATGTCGGAAAGAGTAATGCCAAGGTTTATGTACAGAAAGAGACCGGCGTAACATTCAAGGATGTGGCAGGAGAAGATGAGGCAAAGGAATCACTTGTCGAAGTCGTAGATTTCCTCCATAATCCCGGCAAGTATTCGGGAATCGGTGCAAGACTTCCCAAGGGTGCACTTCTCGTAGGCCCTCCCGGAACCGGAAAAACCCTTCTTGCCAAGGCAGTTGCCGGCGAAGCACACGTTCCTTTCTTTTCACTTACCGGATCCGATTTCATAGAGCTTTACGTCGGTGTCGGTGCATCACGTGTAAGAGACCTTTTCAAGGAAGCTACCAAGAACGCACCCTGTATTATTTTCATCGACGAGATAGATGCCATCGGCCGAAGCCGTGATTCCAAATACGGCGGAGGAAACGAAGAAAGAGAACAGACCCTGAATCAGCTCCTTTCCGAAATGGACGGATTCGATTCATCAAAGGGTATACTGATCCTCGGAGCAACAAACCGTCCCGAGATCCTCGATAAAGCGCTTCTTCGTCCCGGACGTTTTGACAGAAGGATTATCGTAGACAAGCCTGATCTTAAGGGCCGTGTAGAGATTCTCAAAGTCCATGCCAAGGACGTTAAAATGGATGAGAGCGTTGATCTGGATGCCATCGCACTTGCAACCAGCGGTGCCGTAGGTTCGGATCTTGCGAACATGATAAACGAAGCTGCCATCAACGCAGTCAAGGAAGGCAGAGAATATGTATGCCAGAAGGACCTTTTCAATGCGGTTGAGCAGGTACTTGTAGGTAAGGAAAAGAAAGACCGCATCATGAGTGCGGAGGAGAGAAAGATCGTCTCCTATCACGAAGTGGGACATGCACTTATTACCGCACTTCAGAAGAATTCCGAGCCCGTTCAGAAGATCACCATCGTACCCAGGACTATGGGTGCTCTCGGATATGTAATGCAGGTTCCCGAAGAGGAGAAGTATCTCAACTCCAAGGAAGAACTCGAGAATATGATCGTATCTCTTCTCGGAGGAAGAGCTGCTGAGGAAGTCGTATTCGGAAATGTAACGACCGGAGCTGCCAACGATATCGAGAAGGCAACCTCCATCGCCAAGAATATGATCACAAGATTCGGTATGAGCGACAGGTTCGGACTTGCAGGATTCGCCACCGTTGAGAGCCAGTATCTCGAGGGACGTACCGCAATGAACTGCTCCGACCAGACTGCTGCTGCGATCGACGAAGAGATCGTCAGTATGCTCAAGAAAGCCTATGAACAGGCTAAGGAAATGCTCTCCGAGAACAGAGAACTCATGGATAAGCTTGCCGGATATCTTATTGAAAAAGAGACCATCACCGGCAAGGAATTCATGAAGATCTTCAGGGCAGAAAAGGGAATCCCCGAGCCCGAGGAGGAAGAAAAGGATGTGACCGGAACCGAGGATAAGGCTCAGGAAGAAAAAGCATCCGAAGAGGGAGCACCTGCAGAGGAAGCGCCGGTAGAGGAGAATTCAGAAGATAAATCTTCCGAAGAAAAGCCTGCGGATGAAAAGAAGATTCCGGAAGCTCCTCAGGGTGACACAGGTATTTTTTCCAATCATACGATCATGTAATATGCGAAAGTCAGTAAGTGTAAAAAAGCACCGTGTTAACTACAAGGGCAGAGTCTTTACTCTGCCTCTTGTGATATTTATGGTGCTGTCATTTTCGCTGAAAAGTATAGCTTCGGAGGTCGATTCCGTACCGGAGGAGATATCCGAAGTAGAGACAAATGAGATCTTAAACTGGCCGAAAGGTCCGGAAACATCGGGCAGATCCGTAATCCTGATGGAGAATTCGACGGGTGCGATATTATACGCCAAGAATATCCATGAGAAATGTTATCCCGCAGCAATGACGGCGGTCGTAACAAGCATGCTCGCGGCGGAGATGTGCGATCTTGATGATGAGGTGGAGTTTTCGACACAGGCTGTAAGGGATGTTCCGTCAGGTGTCGTAAACATCGCGATCGATCCCGGTGAATCCTTAAGCGTGGGTGAATGCCTTCAGGCGATACTCATAAGAGGTGCGGCGGAATGCGGATTTGCTCTTGCGGAGCACTGCGGAGGCGGATCGAGGGATGCATTTGTAAAACTGATGAATTCCAGAGCCGCGTCCCTGGGGTGTACCGAGACCTCATTTACCAATCCGGTGGGACTTCATTCGGAAGATCATTACACCACCGCTTACGATATGGCTCTGATCGGAAGGGACTTTTTTGATAATGAGCTTTTATGCAAATATTCCCTTCAGAAAACCCTGCACCTATATCCTTCGGAAGGCCAAAAGGATGAGATAATAGAACATAATGCCTCCAGGATGGCGATCGGGGGAGCTTATGAGTATGAGTATCTTATCGGTGCCAGAACGGGTTATACGGAGGAAGCCGGGTATTGTCTCATAGCCGGAGCAGAGAAGGACGGAATGCGACTCATAGCCGTTATCATGGATGACGGAAGTGATGAGAGGTATGAGGATGCCATTGCTCTTTTCGATTACGGTTTTTCGAATTTTACCATGGTAAACGCCTCGGAGAACGAAAAGTCTTATAGCATCGGATCCGGCGTGGCATCATACGGAACAACGGATATTATGGGCGATTCAAGCCCCATGTTTTCGCTTGATAAAAACGACAGGGTTCTTCTTCCTCTTACGGTTGAGTTTTCGGAACTTACGGGAACCATATCATACGATGGAGTTACGGGTAACGAGGCTGCCAGGATCATATACTCCTATGAGGGAACCTATCTCGGCAAGTGCTCCATACTGTTCGGAGAACCATCCGACTCTTATGATTTCGGAGTAAAACCCGAAGAGGAAGCCGCGGAAGAAAAAACGGGCAAGACCTTCGTTTTCATAAACATTGCCATGGTTGCATTGGTCAGTGCAATAATAGCGGCGGGAATACTCCTGCTGATGGGCTTGCATAAATTGTATAAAAGATACAGAAAGGTACATCCCAACTGGCGAAGACAGTATCGTAAAGAAAGACACAGATCTGTTTTTTCAAGATGGGGTAGAAAGAAACTGAAATGAGACTTAAGAATGTTCCCGGTTGCAGGGAGAGAATCGCGGAGAGCGAATATTGTGTTCCCGAGGATAAGCTTAAAGAGTGCAAAGGTCACTGGAAGGATGTCTTCGGAAATGACCATGAGATACATATAGAGATCGGAATGGGCAAGGGCCGTTTTATCTATGAAATGGCCGAGAGAAATCCGGACATCAATTACATCGGTATAGAGAAATATTCTGCGGTACTTTTAAGAGCCGTTCAGAAGATGGAGGAAGAACCCAGAGAAAATCTGGTCTTTATCCGAATGGATGCGGAGATGATCACTGAGGTCTTCGATGCCGGTGAAGTCGGAAGGATATACCTGAATTTCTCGGATCCCTGGCCCAAGGACAGACATGCAAAAAGAAGACTTCCGTCTCGCGGATTTCTCGCAAGATATGATAAGATATTAAAGCAGGACGGAAGGATCGAGTTTAAAACAGATAACAGGGTTTTATTTGACTGGGCTCTCGAGGAACTTCCGGAATCCTCATGGAAATCGGACCTTGTGACCTTCGATCTTCATTCGCAGGAAGAGCTCATGGCGGATAATGTCATGACCGAATATGAAGCGAAGTTTTCAGAACAGGGAAAACCTATCTGTAAATACATACTAACCCGTAAATGAAAGGAGCAAATTATGGCACAGCTTGTTAACACCAATGATTTCGAAAAAGAAGTTCTTGAATCTTCAACTCCCGTTCTCGTGGATTTCTTTGCAGACTGGTGCGGACCGTGCAAGATGATGTCTCCCGTGGTCGATCAGATCGGAGAGAAGCTGGCTTCACAGATCAAGGTAGTAAAATGTAATGTTGACGACAGCGGCGCAGTTGCAGAGAAGTACAACATTATGAGCATTCCCAATTTCATTCTTTTCAAGGACGGGCAGGTCGTATCAAGTAAGCTGGGAGCAACATCACCCGCAGACTTTGAACAGTGGATCAAGGAGAATATCTGATGGCAAGCGTCAAACTGACAAAAGTTATTGAGAGAATGAACCTTATGAACCTCACACCCGAGGTTCCGGTTGAGAAGATCCGCATAACACAGCCCGATATCAACAGGCCGGCACTTCAGATCGCAGGATACTTTGAATACTTCGATCCTTCTCGTATACAGATCATAGGTTACGTTGAGTATTCCTATATGGAAAATGCGCTGGATGATGAGCAGAAATACGAGGCTTATGATAAATTCCTCGAGCATCCCATGCCCGCGATCATATTCTGCAGAGGTCTTAAACCCAATGAGATCTTCATGGAACTGGCCAAAAAGTACGGTATTCCCGTTCTTCTGACCAATGAAGCGACATCAGGATTTACCGCAGAACTTATCAGATGGCTCAACGAACAGCTTGCTCCCATGATCTCCGTACACGGAGTTCTGGTAGACTGCTACGGTGAAGGCGTGCTTATCACCGGCGAGAGCGGAATCGGTAAATCCGAGGCGGCACTTGAGCTGATCAAGAGAGGACACAGACTTGTAACCGACGATGCGGTTGAACTCAGGAAGCTGAGCGATACTCTTCTTGTGGGAACCGCACCCGATATCACCAAGCATTTCATAGAGCTTCGCGGCATCGGAATCGTAGATGTAAAGGCACTTTTCGGTGCATCCAGTGTCAAAGATTCGCAGCAGGTCGACCTGGTCATCAGACTTGAGGACTGGGATAAGGATAAAGATTACGACAGACTCGGAGTTGAAGAAAGCTATACGGAGTATCTGGGTGTCAGAGTCGTATGTCACAATATTCCCGTAAGACCCGGACGAAACCTCGCAGTCATATGCGAAACCGCAGCGGTCAACTATCGTCAGAAACAGATGGGATATAACGCTGTACAGGAACTCTACAAGAGAGTTCAGGCAAATCTTGCCAAAAAACATTCCGAAGAAGATGAAGAAGAGGAAGCATAATGAAATACGTTTTTGGAGCAGATATAGGCGGAACTACAGTTAAACTCGGTTTTTTTGATGAAAAAGGAGAACTCCTTGATAAATGGGAGATTCCTACCGATAAGACCGATCACGGTGCAAATATCGTAGGAGATGTTTGCAAGTCCATTCAGGATAAGATGGCTGAGAAGAACGTCAATTCATCGGATGTTATCGGAGTGGGAGTAGGCGCTCCCGGTGCCGTTAACGAAGACGGCGTTATGACCGGCGGAGCGGTAAACTTAGGCTGGCCCGTGTTCAATCTCAGGGAAGCAATGGAAGAAAAGCTTGGCGGTATCAAGGTTGTTGCGGGTAATGATGCAAACGTTGCCGCTTTCGGCGAGATGGTAAAAGGCGGCGGAAAAGGATATAAGAACGTCGTAGCCGTAACACTCGGAACCGGAGTTGGCGGCGGTGTCATCATCGGAGGCAAGCTTATTACCGGATCCACCGGAGCAGCCGGAGAGATCGGACATATCAAGGTTGATGATGCAGAGACCGAGAAGTGTAACTGTGGTCATACAGGATGTCTCGAGCAGTTTGCATCCGCTACCGGAATTGCAAGACTTGCAAGGAAAAGGCTTGCGAAGGATGATAAGCCCTCTGTTCTCAGAAGCGCAGAGCTTCTTGATGCAAAAGCAGTATTTGATGCGGTTAAGGCAGGAGATGAAGTAGCCGATGAAATAGCCAAGGAATTCGGAAGATATCTTGGCAAGGGACTTGCGGTCATCGCAGATGTTGTAAATCCCGAGATCTTTGTAATCGGAGGCGGAGTATCCAAGGCGGGCGATGTACTTCTTTCCTATGTGGAACCCGAGTTTAAGAATACCGCATTCCCTCCCTGCAGCGGTTCAAAGTTCGCACTTGCGACTCTCGGAAATGATGCCGGAATTTACGGTTGTGCGGGAATGGTTTTATCGTAAAAACGATTGTGATATGATTTTAGAAAGTAGAGCGGGGGGAGTGCACCTTACCGGTGCAGAGAGGAGAGTTGTATGACAGGACAGGAGATAGCTCAGCTTTTATCCGAGCATATCGATGAGAGATTTATTCATCCGGATCAGCCTATGGCTGAATATACTTCGTTTCGCACAGGCGGAAGCGCACTTTGCGTTGTAGAAGTACATGATCTTGAGGAGCTCAGGAGAGTTCTTACCTGTGTCAGAAAGAAATTCCTTCCTTACTCGATTCTCGGAAACGGAACAAACACACTGGTTGAAGATGAAGGTTATTCCGGAGTTGCAATTATACTAGACGGTGAGTTCAAGAAAATTGATGTAACCGGATACGAAGTAACATGCGGAGGCGGTGCTTCACTTGCCGCAGCAGGAAGAATGGCAGCGGATATGTGGCTCACCGGAATGGAGTGGGCATGCGGAATACCCGGAACCATCGGCGGTGCCATCAGAATGAATGCGGGTGCCTTCGGATCGGATATGTCCAAGATTGTAAAGAGAGTAAGGGCTCTTACAACCGCAGGCGAGGAGATCGTCCTTCGCCCTGCAGAGCTTCATTTCAAATATCGTCACAGTCTTTTCTGTGAGAAAAAATATGTCGTTCTTGAAGCTGTATTCGAACTTCAGAAGGGTGACAAGAACGAGATCAATTCCAGGATTGAAGACTATGCCAAGGAGCGCAGAGACAAGCAGCCTCTGGATCTTCCCAGTGCGGGATGCATCTTTAAGAATCCCAGGGAAGGTTCTGCAGCACAGATGATCGATGAAGCCGGACTCGGCGGATCGTATGTAGGCGGTGCAATGGTTTCCAAGAAGCATTGTAATTTCATCGTAAATACCGGAAAGGCTACAGCCACCGATATTACCAGACTTATCGAAAACGTCAGAAGAGAAGTTTATAATTTTAACGGAGTACGCCTTGAGCCCGAACTTTGTGTGCTCGGCAGACCCGGCAGGTATTGATACGATGCGAATAGTTATCATAACCGGAATGAGCGGAAGCGGTAAGAGAACCGGCATGAAAATGCTGGAAGATATCGGCTTCTATGCAATAGACAATCTGCCCGCTTCACTGGTGGACAAATTTGTGGAACTTCTGGCTCAGCCCGGAAACGAATACGGAAAAGTAGCACTGGGAATAGACATAAGGACCGCGGGTTCCATGAAAAATCTGGCCCAGGTCATAAAGAACCTTAAATCCGGCGGACATGAGACGGAAGTCCTGTTCCTTGAAGCGTCGGATAAGACTCTTATCAGGAGATATAAAGAAACCAGAAGGATCCATCCCCTTGCGGGTGACGGAACTCTGGAAGAGGGTATCCGCAAAGAACGTACCGAACTTGCTCCCATCAAAAAGCAGGCCACCTACGTTATCGATACCTCGAATCTTCTGACCAGAGAATTCAAAGCAGAGCTCGATTCCATATTCCGCAAGAACGAAAAATACAGCAATCTGAACGTTAGTATTGTGTCATTCGGATTTAAATACGGAATCCCCGCGGATGCAGACCTGGTATTTGACGTAAGATTCCTGCCCAATCCCTTTTATATCGATGAACTCAAGGCCAAGACCGGTCTTGATAAAGAGGTAAGGGACTATGTTAACGGTTTCAAGGAAACGGAGCAGTTTCTGGATAAACTGGAGGATATGATCTCCTTTTTGATACCCAATTATGTCAAAGAGGGAAAATATAACCTTGTGATCGCCATCGGATGCACCGGCGGAAAACACAGATCCGTCACTCTGGCTTCCGGACTGTATGACAGGATGAAGGACCGCAAGGATATCGGTTTTAAACTTACTCACAGAGATGTTAATCTGACTTAAAGATGCATAGAATTGCGAGGCTGATATGTCCTTTTCATCGGATGTGAAAGAGGAACTTGCCGGGGTCATCCCACAGGCGAGACATTGCAGGATTGCCGAGCTCTCCGCCATAATGCACCTGGCCGGCCAGATAGGGGTTTCGGAGGGTGATGTTACCTTAGGATTTAACGCCTTTGGAGAGTCTCTTATAAAAAAAGGCTTTACTTTACTTGAAATAACATTTAATATAGGGAAGTCGCTGAAAAGCTCTGATCCGGAATTTGATTCGCTCATCCGGTGTCTAGGCGACTTAAACGGACCCGTGGATGAACTGATCCTTAAGAATACGTGCTGTAAGCGTGCTTTTTTAAGGGGAGCGTTCCTCGCATCAGGGTCGGTAAGCGATCCCGATAAGGGATATCATCTGGAATTTGTCTGCGAAGACGGTTCCAAAGCCGATCAGATAGTCAGAATGTGCGCGGATTTTGAGATAAGTGCACGTACAACCCTAAGGCGTGACGAGACTGTCGTATATGTCAAAGAGGGAGAGATGATCGGTGAACTCCTGAGCGTTATGGGTGCCCAGAATTCATACATGAATTTTGAGAACCGTCGCATTTATAAGGATGTAAGTAACACGGTTAACCGCAGGGTAAATTGTGAGACATCCAATATCAGAAAGACTGTGACCGCTGCATCAAGGCAGCTCGATGATATCAGATATCTCGAAGAACACGGATTTCTGAACGATCTTCCGGATCCTTTGAAAGAAGCGGCATACGGAAGACTCGAACATCCGGATGCGACACTTGCCGAACTCGGAGCACTTATGGATCCGCCGGTAGGTAAATCCGGAATAAATCACAGGCTTTTAAGGCTCAGTGATATAGCACGGCAAAAGAGATAATTTGGCGGCTGGGGAGCTGCCTTGTATTGGGGAGAACTAACTTTGCGTCAATGATTTGCCGATTCTTGGGGAAGATGAGGCTGAGGAGTATTATTATGATTACCAGAACCGTAAATGTTAAGTTTTCTAAGAATCTCTCCGCTAGTCCTGTAGCACTTCTGGTACAGAAGGCCAGCAAGTTCGACAGCTTAATCTATATCGAGTCCGGCGAGAGAAAGGTCAATGCTAAGTCCATCATGGGTATGATGAGCATTACTCTTGATGACGGTGACGAGCTCCTTATCAAGTGTGACGGAGCTGACGAAGCAGGCGCCATCGATACCGTTGAGAAGTTCCTTACCGGTGTTGAAGCATAAGCAGTAAAAGTATGTCTTATCAGGATGCAAGGCTTAACGGTCTTGCATCTTTTTTATTTTTTCCGATGCTTACAAGAGATATTAAGTATGTTATTATCAAATTTGTAAGAGAGATTTTTGACTATGAAAAAAATGCTTTTTATCTACAATCCCAGAGCCGGAAGGGGAAGAGTCCGTGAAGAACTTGCGGATATTCTTGATATATTTGCTTCGGGAGATTATGAGATTACCATAGCTCCAACGCGTAAGAACGGCGATGCCGTAAAAACCGCGGCCGAAAGAGAGGCTGATTTTGATATCGTTGTGTGCTGCGGAGGAGACGGAACTCTTGATGAGACCGTACGCGGTATGATGAAAAATGACTATCGTACACCTCTCGGCTATATACCTGCGGGTTCTACCAATGATTTCGGCAGTTCACTCGCACTTCCCAAGGACATGCTCAAGTCCGCACACATAGTGGTTGATGGAACAAATAAGGCTGTTGACGTAGGTCTGTTTAACAACGAAGCATTTGTGTATGTGGCGGCATTCGGAGCATTTACCGAAGTTACATACACAACCGATCAGGATATGAAGAATGCCATAGGGCATTCCGCATATTTGCTGGAAGGCGTTAAGAGCTTTGCGAAGATCAAGCCACAGCATATGAAGATAGAACATGACGGTGAAGTTATTGAAGATGATTTTATCTACGGAATGGTAACAAATTCCATCAGTGTGGGAGGAATCAAGGGTATTACCGGAGAAAATGTGGACCTTGCTGACGGCCTATTCGAAGTCAATCTGATCAGGGAATTGAAGAATCCCATCGAGTTCCAGCAGCTTTTGAGTGCCGTTGCCATCGGCAAGTATGAGTATTCGGAGAATATCGTTTCTTTCAGATCCGGAAATATTAAGATCGAATCGGATGAGGAAGTGGCTTGGACATTGGACGGTGAAAACGGCGGAAAACACACCTGCGTAGAGATAATCAATGTACCCAAGGCAATCGATATAAGGATCGCAAAATAAAAAAAGTCCCTAAAAAGGGAGGATGCCGGGTATCTGCAGATACCCGGCAATATTATGAAAAAGATTTAACTAACGAGTCAAGTCCTATGTGTCTTCTTATGAGAATACTATATTATGTAAAGTTGTATAAAACGTGAGTGTGGATTTAACAATCGGAAAATAATTTGTAAACAAATTATGAACGCATAAATAAAGGCTTTTCCCTGAGAAAAAGGGAAAAGCCTGATTTTTATCTGTCTGAAACCCGCATGAAACCTTATCTGTCGGGGAGTTTCTCGGGTTCGGGATACTCAGCACCGAATGTGTCTACGGTTACGGTCTTCATAACCTGAGGCTTTAATGGTGCATCGGTAAAGGGATTTGTGGGTGTTTCAGCAATCTTATCAACAACTTCCATGCCTTCGATAACTTTGCCGAACGCCGCATAATCACCGTCGAGATGGGGTGAATCCTTGTGCATAAGGAAGAACTGGCTTCCTGCGGAATCGGGGAACATGGAACGTGCCATTGAAAGAACACCCGCGGTGTGCTTAAGATCGTTCTTAAAACCGTTGCTGTTGAACTCGCCCTTGATGCTGTATCCGGGACCGCCGGTTCCGTTTCCGTCCGGATCTCCGCCCTGGATCATAAATCCTGAAATAATGCGGTGGAAGGTGAGTCCGTTATAGAAACCCTTTGATATAAGACTGATGAAATTGTAAACTGATTGAGGAGCGATCTCGGGATAAAGCTCGGCTTTGATAACGGATCCGTCCTCCATGGTAATTGTTACAATGGGATTTTTGTCTGCCATGAGTTTTCCTTTCTCGTAAAAAATATTTTCACCTATTATAACATGAAAACAGATACTTACCTGAAAAAAATAGAAAGATTCAATCGCGACTGCGTAGAAGAGGGCACTCTGTATGTGGTCACGGATCCGAATGATATTCCTGCCGCTGCGGGGATGGGTGCGACATTTGTATATTACTCGGATACTACGAAGAAAGATGCATCCGAAAGTTCGTACCTTGACGGGGTAAAATATGTTCTCGAAGGAGAGGGTGAATTTGATCCCGAAGAATTCGATGATGATTTTTTTGAAATAGTTTACCGAAGGCTTAAGGCTATTCCTCTGGATATAATGGAAACGGAAAGATGCTTTATACGGGAAACATGGATTCCGGATCTTGATTCTTTCTATGAAATATATTCCGACACTTCTGTCACAAAATACATGGAAGATCTTATGGAGAGAAGTGAGGAGGAAAAATATACGGAGAATTACCGTGATCTTATCTATGAGATCTACGGGCACGGGATATGGACCGTGATCCTCAAGGAAACCGGTGAGATAATAGGCCGTGCGGGACTTGATGAAAGAGCGGGATATGATACCCCGGAGCTGGGATTTTTGATAGGAACCAAGTGGCAGAGAAAAGGATATGCTGAGGAAGTATGCAGAGGGATACTTAAGTGGGCTGCGGAGAATGATATTGAAAAAGTAATGAGTATCACCGATCCGGAAAATATTCCTTCGGTGAATCTTTTGAAGAAGCTTGGTTTTACTAAGAGTAAAGCCTTTGATGATACAAGGGATATATGGATCAGATGACAATGGGGACGTACCCCTCTGTCAGGAAGAATCTCCTGACAGAGGGGTACGTCCCCATTGTCATCTCTTTACAGTGAAAACTGTGATACGAATTTCCATGCGTTCTCACAGCTGTGCTGACGACACTCATGCTGCTGTCCGCTGACGCTTGCAAATACCGTTCTGCATACACCATCTTCGGATTCATAGAATCTTTCGGTCAGGTAACTGTTTCTGGATTCGTCGAAGACCTTCTCTGTTTTTTCTGCGGGAATGCCGTAGAACTTATCTTCCCAGGAATCCTTATTCTCAAAATCCACATCGAATTTAACTTTAAGTTTGTTTACTCCGGCAACGTACTGAACTCTGTCGAGACAGGTTTCTGCCTGGTTTGGAAGTTCGGGGAGAGGTGAATCTTCACCGCCGGAATAAAATACCGGCTTTGCCACTGTCATATTGAGTCTTTCATCACCCAGCGATAATCCCCAGGGGTTATCCTTGATGGGGAAGAGTGCACTGCAGGGCATGAAGCCTGCGAAGCTTTCGGGATATTCCTGATACAGATCCCAGGTCTTGCCGCTTCCCATGGAGAAGCCTGTTGCATATATTCTCTTCTCATCGATATTGTATTTGGTCTTAAGATCTGCGATGACATCCATGATTTCGGTTGCGGTTACGGAGAGATGATCGTCAATTGATACGAAGAGAAAATCGTATTTATGACAGATCTCCCACCAGCCGGCTACGAAAGTCAGATACATGGAAGTATCTCCTCCGCCGTGGAATCCCATGACCAGAGGAACGGGACCTTTATCCATTATTCCGTTGTTGTAATATGCGAAATATCCGACCTTGTGAGAGAGCTTATCTTTGTACTTCCATTTATTGTCGGGAGAGGTTTTGACTTCGGTGATGCCGGATTCTTCCGTCATGTTCAGTTCTTCAAAGTCGGGCTCTGTCTGAATCTCACCGCACCATCTCTTATATTTCCTTACGAATGCTTTGAAGTCGGCTTCGTAATCAGCGCTGTCTTTGATGAGTACATATTCGCAGTCTTTGAAAGAAGCATTGATCTCATCACTGTTTCCTACGGAGATGATTGGGATGTCTTTTCTATCAGCGACAGGTACGATGCTGAGTCTTTCCATGGAGCACATGGCAGGAGTGATCTCGCCGGGCCCCCAGAGGTATTCTCCGTCAATCTTCTTCAGGAGCGTTCTTGCAACATAGTCTGCGGATTTTCCGGAGCTGTAGATATCGGCCCTGAAGATGGCACCCCTTATGAAATATCCATTGAATTCCTGAGTAAAGAAGTCGTGTATCTCGGCGATACCGTCTTCATATTCAGGATGCATCTTGGTCTGGGAAATCAGTTCTTTATAGAGTTCGACGGATGCACCGTCCCATCCGCCTTCGCACGTGGGATAGATGAAGAGAACCGATGCGTCCACTGCGGATGCGATCTTGGACAAACCTGTCTTTTCCGCAAAAGAAACCGCCTCCTCTATACTCGTTTTGTTTTCCTCGAATACGAGAAGAAGAGGAGCTCTGAAGGTATAGTTGTTAACCTGGCTTTCTATATCGTTATCCGGGATATACGCTTTGAGAAAGAAATTCTCGTAAGTGTGCTCCCAGTATTTTCCCCCCGGAATCTTCTTTACTACAGGTCTTGTCATTACGGACATAAAAAAGCCTCCTTATTCATTTTGTTTTGCGGTGTCTGAAGACACTTCCCCGAAATACCTTATTGGAACTTATTTATATGCCTGATCCAGTGCTTTCTTTTCGGCTCTCATGCGGATAAAGAATTCTTTGAGGACCGCGCTGCATTCATCAGCAAGAACACCTGTCTCTATCTCACAGGTGTGCATAAAGTTTTCATTGCCCAGGATTGATGCTACGGTTCCGCAGCTGCCCGATTTGGGCGACAGACATCCTATGACGACTCTCGGAATTCGTGCCTGAATGCATGCACCTGCACACATCTGGCAGGGCTCTAAAGTTACATACATGGTACATTCTTCGAGACGCCAATCGTGTAGATATGAGCTTGCCTTTTTGATGGCATTCATTTCGGCATGGGAAAGAGTCGATCTGTCGGTGTTTCGCCTGTTGTATCCGCGGCCGATGATCTTGCCGTTACAGACGATGACACAGCCTATCGGAACTTCTCCCGCAGCCGATGCTTTTTTGGCCAGTTTAATGGCCTCTTTCATGTATTTTTCATCTTCGGTAAGCATATTAATATGGTATTCGCGCGGGATGTTTTTGTAAAGACGTTGGGTTAAACTGAGCAAAACATGATACAATTTACAAAGCTTGTAATCACTACATAAAAGAAGGTTTTCCACATGAAAAGATGTGTTATTGTCGGTAACGCCGATATTAAAGAATACGAATGTGTAAAAGATGCTCTGAAGGCAGATGATTTTTTTATTTTCTGCGACGGCGGACTTAAGCACATGGATGCCCTCGGAGTAAAACCGAATCTCATAATAGGGGATTTTGATTCAGCTTCAAATCCTCATATGGATGTGGAGACAATTACCCTTCCCTGCGAAAAAGATGACACCGACACATTCTATGCCGTAAAAGAAGCCTTAAAGCGCGGCTTTGAAGAATTCCTTCTTGCAGGAGTTGTGGGAAACCGGTTCGATCATACCATGGGTAATATTTCAATCCTGCTTTATCTGAACTCACTTGGAAAAAAGGGAACCATCATTGATGATTATTCCGTGATGGAGATCGTATCGGATAAGCCGGTGTATGTAGATGACGGGTATTCCTACTTCTCTCTTTTGAATATGACGGGATGCGCCAAAGGGATCAATATCGAAGGAGCTAAGTATCCTCTTGAAGACGGAGAGATAACCTGCGAGTACCAGTACGGTATCAGCAATGAGGTTCTTTCGGGTCAAAAAGCCTGTGTAAGCGTTCGCGAGGGAAAACTGCTTCTTGTTAAGGTTTTTTGAGAGTATGGAAGAGTAGAACAAAACTAAGAAGTGAAAATGCGGTGATCAGAATCGCATTTACGAAAATATCGAAACGGACAAAAAATACAGGTAAGAGTCCGAGAAACAGTGCGGCCGTGGTGATGCCGAAGGCCATGCCCGGATTCCTTTTAAGGACACTGAGGCACATTGCGAATGTGATGCTCATGGTCATTGAGAAGAAAAAGACACCGATGCAGGATACGACCATCAGTTTATCACCGAAGAGCAGGAACGGTACCGCGACAAGAGTTCCGAGCCAAGCGGTCTTTCTGAAACCGATGGTATCCGCGAGCAGGCCGCCCAGAGCTTTTCCCAATCCCATTATGAAAAATAAAAAGAATGATTGCCATACTTCTTTGTTCCACGAGATCGGAATGGCATAACCGATATAACTTCTGACAGAAGTGACCAGGAATGCGGCAAGTAAGATGATTCCCGCGGGGATCTTTTTATTTACGCAGTCAAATTCCGGATAGTATTCTTTTCTAAGAGATGCTCTTGCGGAAAGACTGCAGATCTCGGAAACAGCAAGAGGTATTATCAAAAAATACGGAGGCAGCCCGTAGATGCCGAGAGTCTGCCCGATGACAAGGCCGAATGATCCGCCGGATACGAATAGAGAAGAAGGGAAAAGGCGGCCGTTACTGTCAGCTACGGTAGATATCGCACCGCATTCGTGGAGAATGGCATTTCCGATCGCAAGTACTATATAACCGGTAACGTGAACGGTCTTGTATGGTGACCACACGAGAAAGACAGAAACAAGCATTAATCCGTTTCCGATGGTTTCGTATGGAAGATTTTTATGTCTGATGATGAAATCCCCGATCACACCCTGCGGTAGAAAAGCAAAGAAGTCAAAGACAAGTGCTATGATCCCTGACAGGATCACAGGATAGTGATATCTGAGCAGGTAGAAACATACTATCTCTACACATGCGTGAACTATGAAATATTTGATGCCCGTATTATTTGATCTGCTCATTGTTCTCGTTATCGGAAGCCTTTTCGTTCTTAAGTTCGCGGCGGATAACAACTATACTTTTGATGATGAGGTATAAGGCGCCGATAACAAATCCGACGAAAATGGGGCCGACGACAAAGACAACAAAATTTCCCAGTCCCGCATCCATTAATATGAAATGATCCATAGTCTTCTCCTAAAATAATCCCAATAATGCTATCAATATAAAAACGAAAAGCGAACCTGCTACAAAGGACAAAAGATTTGCACAATATGTGATCTTAATGATCTGTTTGACGGATGCTTTTGAAATAGCCCTGTAAGCCAGAATCTCGGAAAACGGGATCAGCAAAAATTCTGCAATGATGTACCAAAGAATTGAAGAAACCGGCCATTTATAGAATGATATAAAAACCAGCACGACATTGAATATGACATTTGTAATGCTGTTTATCGAAGCAATGTACTTTTTATTCTCCGTTACCCCTCCACTTATGATAATGGGAGATTCTATGAGTATCGTGAATTTTACGGCAATGAAGAGCATGCCTGCACCGATACACCCTTCGATCAAATATATAAGAATTTCCATAACCGGTACCTCCTACACCGAAAAGTATATCATCCGAAGTGGCCTAAGAATATGTAAAACCTTCGGAATATTGTAAAAATAAGGGATTTAGATTAATATTATTGTCATATTTGCACGTTTACGGAGGTTGTTTATGGAAAAGAAATCCGGAAAACTTGATATAGAGAGCGTAGTCTCCGCCATACTTGCGGACTACAGGGAAGACAGGATAATCAACAGAACGGATATCCTCGATCAGCCCGACAGGGATGTGGTCATAGAGATACTGGGCAAGATAATCAAGATGATCTTCCCGGGATATATCAGAGAGAAGAGTTATAAATTCTATAACCTTAACAGCCGTCTTACCGTTCTTACGGAGGACATTATTTATAATCTTAAAAAACAGATCGCCATATCTCTGATACAAAAGCCGGAATATGCCGGCGCATCCTATGCGGAAAGAGCTGATGTTGCCGAAGAGATCACCGGAAAGTTCATGCTTCGGATCCCTCATATCAGAGAATATGCTGAAACGGATGTACAGGCATTTTTTGAAGGGGATCCCGCAGCTTATAACCACAGCGAGATAATACTGTGCTATCCCGGTCTGCGCGCGATAATAACTGCAAGAATCGCTCATGAGCTTTTTGCACTGGGAGTTCCTCTCATCCCCAGAATGATGACCGAGCACGCACACTCGCGCACCGGAATCGACATTCATCCCGGAGCTACCATCGGTAAATATTTCTTTATCGATCACGGAACGGGTATAGTTGTGGGCGAGACTACCATAATAGGCGATTACGTCAAGATATATCAGGGCGTTACAATCGGCGCTCTTTCCACCAGAGGCGGACAGACCTTAAGAGGTGTGAAGCGTCATCCCACCATTGAAGACAGAGTTACCATCTATGCCGGAGCATCCATCCTTGGCGGTGAGACCGTCATCGGACATGATGCGATAATCGGATCGAATACATTTATCACAGAATCCGTTGCTCCCGGGGCAAGAGTAAGCTTCAAGGATCGGAAGTGTGAAGAAAAAGACGATTCAATGTCAGATTACGGAAGGCTTTGATAATGAAGTGGACCAGATTCAGGATTAAAACGAATACGGAAGCTGAGGATATCATAATCAGCGACCTCTATGATATCGGACTCGAAGGAGCGCAGATAGAGGATAATGTTCCTCTTTCACCTCTTGAGAAGGAGCAGATGTTTGTTGACATCCTTCCCGAGACCGCTGTAGATGACGGAACAGCTTATCTTAATTTTTTTGTTGAAACAGGTGATGACGGACTTCTTCTTGTGGGCGGAGAACCCGAGCCCGGAACCATGACCATCGGCGCCGCCAATACCGCAGGTGATATCAGAAAGCTTACCAAAGAAGATGTTCTGTCACAGATAGAGGAAGTTCTTGAAGATATAAAGAGCTACATGGATATCGGTGACGGATCTGTTGAAGTGACCGAGACCGAAGATATCGACTGGCTGAATAACTGGAAGAATTTCTTTCACTCTTTTGAGGTGGATGACATCCTGGTTATTCCCTCCTGGGAAGAAGTTCCCGAAGGTGATGCTCATAAGTATGTGCTTCACATCGATCCCGGAACCGCATTCGGAACGGGAATGCATGATACCACACAGCTGTGCATACGAAATATCAGAAAGTATGTGAACGAAGGATGCAGGATCCTGGATATAGGAACCGGAAGCGGAATACTGGCGATCCTTGGACTTATGTTCGGCGCGGGAAAGGCATTCGGAACGGATCTTGATCCCTGTGCCGAGGCTGCCGTTGAAGAAAACCTTGAGCATAACAGTATCTCCAAGGACAAATTTGAACTTGTTATCGGAAACATAGCAAGCGATGAGTCATTGCAGGATAAAGCCGGCAAGGAAAGTTATGACATTGTTGTCGCAAATATTCTGGCCGAGGTTTTGGAAGGCATCACACCCTGCGTTCCCACAATGCTGAAAGCCGGCGGAATATACATTACTTCCGGAATCCTCAATGAAAAAGAAAACATCGTAACGGCTGCAATGGAGAAAGCAGGACTTACCGTTCTTGATATTTCAAGACAGGGTGAGTGGAGCTCCGTGGTAGCCCGTAAATAATCAGGCAGGACATGACACAGTTTTTTGCGGAAGCTTCAAAAGTAAATACCGATGAGCACAGGATCGTAATAGACGGTGACGACTACAATCACATCAAAAATGTGCTCAGAATGAAGCCGGGTGAGGAGTTTAGTGTAAGAGTCCAGGGTCAGCCCAGAGAATATCGCTGCTCGGTTTCGGAATATACGGAGTCGGAAGTTATCTGTGAGATCAGATTCATCAAAGAAGATGATACGGAGCTGCCGGTTAAGGTCACGGTTTATCAGGCTCTGCCGAAGGGCGACAAGCTGGAGACCGTTATACAGAAATGCATTGAACTCGGTGCTGTCAGGATAGTGCCCGTAAGAACTTCCAGATGTGTAGTTAAGCTTGATGATAAAAAAGCAGAGAGTAAATGTGCCAGGTGGCAGCAGATCGCGGAAGCTGCGGCAAAGCAAAGTCAGAGGGGTATCATCCCTTTGGTCGGCCCGGTGATGGATTTTGACGAAGCCATGAAGGATGCATCCCTTCTTGATATGAGGCTGATGCCATATGAACTTGCGGAGAATATGTCGGTCACAAGAGATATATTTTCGAAGATAGGTTCGGGAGCATCGGTAGGAATCTTTATCGGTCCGGAGGGAGGCTTTGATGAAAAGGAAGTTTCGAAAGCTTCCGAAAGCGGCTTTGTTCCCATCACACTCGGAAGAAGGATCTTAAGAACAGAGACTGCCGCAATGACGGTAATGAGCTGGCTTGTATATTTATTTGACGATAAGGCGTAAATAATTTAGACGGTAATAAACATGAAAGAAATATATCTCGACAATTCTGCCACTACACGGGTATTCCCGGAAGTGGCATTGCTTATGAGTAAGATAATGACCGAGGATTACGGCAACCCTTCAAGCATGCATCATAAAGGGGTTGTTGCAGAGGATCATATCAAGAATGCTTCCAAGATCTTCGCGGGGATCCTAGGATGCAATGAGAAAAACATTCTCTATACTTCGGGCGGAACCGAATCGGATAACACCTCCATCATCGGTGCCGCAAGGGCTTTGGAGAGAAGAGGAAAGCATGTCATAACCACCAAGATCGAGCACCCTGCGGTTTTGAATGCTTTTAAATATCTTGAAGATAACGGATTTGAAGTAACATATCTGGGAACCGACAAGAGCGGTAGAATATCCCTTGATGAACTTGATGCCGCACTTACGGAAGGAACGATCCTCGTATCCATAATGCATACCAATAATGAGATCGGATCCGTTCAGCCCATAGAGGAAGCGGGCAAACTTATCAAATCGAAATGCCCCGAGTGCCTCTTTCATGTGGATGCGGTACAGGGCTTTGGAAAAGCAAAGATCTATCCGTCCAAGATGGGAATAGACCTTATGAGCATAAGCTCCCATAAGATTCACGGTCCAAAGGGCGTTGGAGTTCTTTATATCGGCGACGGTGTAAGAATAGTTCCCATCACTTACGGCGGGGGTCAGCAAAAGGGTTTAAGATCCGGTACGGAGAATGTTCCGGGTATCGCCGGTATGGCTCTTGCCGCTCAGACGCTTTATAAGGATTTTGATTCCGAGATAGCAAGATTATACGATCTTAAAAAGCACTTTATAGAAAAGGCTCTCGAGATAGAGGGCGTCAGCATAAACGGACTAACCGATGGAGGCCTTGACGACCTTAAGTCCACCGCCCCTCATATAATCTCCGTATCCGTAAGCGGAGTAAGGGCAGAGGTGCTCCTCCATTCCCTTGAAGATCACGGTGTATATGTGTCTGCGGGAAGTGCCTGCTCGACACATAAAAGAGCTCCTTCCGCAACTCTTACTTCCATCTCTTTGGATAAACCTCTTTTGGAGTCGACGGTAAGGATCTCCATGTCCTGTGAGACAACCGTGGATCAGATCGATGATGCGATAAAGGCTCTCGCGGAGATCATTCCGATGTTAAAGCGATTTACAAGAAAATAAATCCACCGGATCCGAACCATTTCCCATAGATCCGGGATTTTTTTAAAAGCAGATAATGGCGCTATCGGAAAAGGACGGGATAAAAATGCCCGTCCTTTTTTGTACAACAAAAAAAGAGGAAAAGTGAGCAATTAATCGGTAAGTTTGAGGAAAAGCCTATGTTATACTTTTTTTCGTAAAGCAATTTACATGGGGTGATTTAAATACGGAGGTACATATGTCAGATAAATACGCACACAGAAAAACCACAGCGAGGATCAGGTTCATCGATAAAGCGGGTGCGCCTATCACGGATTCCGATGTAAAAGTAAAGCTTAAGAAGCATAAGTTCCTGTTCGGTGTGGGAGCTTATGATTATCTGCCCCCCGATGAGATATTAACGGGAGCACAGGCACCGGATGAAAATACGGCCGTGTATCTGAAGAAAATAGAAGAGTGGCTGGATCTTGTCAATTACGGAACCATGCATTTTTATTGGGGAAATTATGAGCATGAAGAAGGCAAGACCAATTTCGAGCCCATGATGAGAAGCGCTAAATACTATGCGGATAAGGGAGTCAGATTAAAAGGACATCCTCTTTGCTGGCACACCGTATGCGCGGATTGGCTCATGAAGTATGACAATGCCACCATCCTCAGCAAACAGCTGGACAGGATCAATCGCGAGGTATCCGCATTCAAAGGCGTGGTTGATATGTGGGATGTCATCAATGAAGTTGTCATCATGCAGGTATATGACAGATATGACAATGCTGTCACAAGAATCTGTAAAGATCTGGGAAGAATAAAACTTGTTAAGGAAGTGTTCGAAGCGGCAAAGGCTGCAAATCCCGATGCAACGCTTCTTATCAATGACTTTAACCTCTCCGAGAGCTACAGGATCCTTATCGATGGACTTCTCAATGCGGGAGTTCCCATCTCCGCCATCGGAATTCAGACCCATCAGCATCAGGGATATATCGGAAAAGAAAAGCTTGAGGATATCCTGGAAAGATTCTCATTTTTCGGACTTCCGCTTCATTTTACGGAAAATACGCTTATCTCCGGAGAGCTTATGCCTCCCGAGATAGTGGATCTCAATGATTATCAGCCCGATGAATGGCCCTCCACTCCCGAAGGCGAAGAGAGACAGTGCAGGGAATGGAAAGAGATGATGGAGATCCTCTTCGAGCATCCTCTCGTAGAAGCCGTTACGGGATGGGATTTTGCGGACGGTGCATGGCTGGGAGCACCCAGCGGTCTTGTCAGAAAAGACGGAAGTGTAAAGCCTGCATATCTTCAGCTTAAAAAAATGATCAAAGAAGACTGGAGCACCGAGTATACTGTTCATACCGACAGTGAAGGCTTTGCGGAAGTCACCGGATTTAAGGGTGAATATGAAGCCGTATCCGGCGATAATACTCAGACCTTTACTCTGGAATGATCATAGTGACATCAGGTTAACCAAGGCGTTCGTTGCATTAATGCAACGAACGCTTTTTTATGTGAAATAGATGTTCTGAAAAAATTGAATTAAAATTCAACGAAAGTATTGACAAGAGAATTTTCTCGGTTTATATTGAGCATACATTCAATGAACGCTGATTCAAGAAATGAAATTTTATAAACCGGAGGAAAAAGAAATGTCACAGAAGAAGGAAAAGGTAGTTATCGTAGGCGGCGGTATCGCAGGTCTTTCTGCGGGAATATATGCTCTTAATGCGGGCTTTGATGCCGAAATATTCGAAAAGAATGCCGTGCCCGGCGGAGAGTGCATGGGCTGGAGCAGAAAAGGATATCACATTGATAATTGTATTCACTGGCTTACCGGAACAGATCAAAAAACGGGACTTTGGAAAGTCTGGAAAACCGTCGGGGCTATCGATGAGAATACGGAATATGCCGATACATCAAAGTTTTATTCCAGCAGGGTGGGGGATAAGGAAGTAACCCTTTGGAACGATCTGGACAGAACGGAAAGAGAGCTCGTAGAAAGCTGCCCCGAGGATGAAGCGGAGATACGTAAATTTATTGAGTATGTAAGATATGCCGAGTGCTGCACAATCCCTTCTATCAAGCCCATGGATATGATGGGGATAAAGGATTATGTGGAAATGGGAAAGGGCATGGCCGAGATGCCCAAGGTTATGAAAGAGTACGGCAAGATAAGCTGCAGGGACCTGGGAATGAGATTTAAAAACCCCGCCCTTCGCAAGATGATGACCGACTACCTTCCCGCAGACTACACCGCGTATTCTTTTCTCGTATCTTATGCAACCATGACAAGCGGAAACGGTAAGATTCCCATGAAGGGATCCCTTGCGATGTCTGTCAGGATCGCAAACAGATTTAAGGAACTCGGAGGTGTGCTTCATACATCTGCATCCGTTAAGAGCATTGTGATAAGCGGCGGAAAAGCAGAAGGGATATTGCTGGAAGACGGAAAGAAGGTCGATGCTGACTATGTGATAAGTGCCGTAGATACCGATTTTCTCTTTGGAAAGCTTATTGACCGTAAATATATGCCATCTGCGCTGGCCAAGGCATATGACAGGAGAAAAGCATACCCCATCACAACCGGCTTCCAGGTAGCATATGCCATAGATGCGGATTTTTCCGGAGAAGATACGATCTTCTTTGACTGCGAGCCCCTTCATGTGGGTTCAAGATTTTTTGACAGGATCTCTGTTAAGAATTATGCATATGATAAGAGCTTTGCCCCCGAGGGTAAGGCAGTTCTTCAGGCGAATCTCCTTCAGTCGGACGAAGATTACCTGTTTTGGGAGAGTCTGAGCAGGGAAGAATACGATACCAAAAAGGCATCTCTTGCTGCCGAGATCACCGCCAGGATAATAAAGGAATTTCCCGAACTTGAAGGAAAAATAGAACTTCTGGACGCATGGACACCTCTGACTTACAATAGATATTGCAATGCTTATCACGGATCTTATATGGGATTTGTCACTACAGTGGGCAATAAGCAGATGAGATTCAAAGGAGTTGTAAAGGGCGTATCGGGACTTTACGTTGCGGGACAGTGGGTTATGAGTCCGGGCGGACTTCCCATTGCCGTAATATCCGGTAAATTTGCAATCCAGAGGATACTTAAGAAAAAGGGAAGATCGATAGATATTTGATCATCTTGCGGAAGGATATATATGACCAGAAAAGAACAGAAAGAAGAACGAAGGCAGGCTATACTTATGACCGCCCTGACGCTTTTTGTGGAACGCGGTTATCATGATACCAAGATAACGGATATAGCAGAAGCGGTCGGTATGAGTACGGGGCTTATGTTCCATTATTTTGCATCCAAAGAAGAGCTCCTGCTTGAACTTGTAAGGATGGGAACAATGGGGCCCGGATCCGTAAATCCCGATGACAGGATCCCGCCGGATGTCTATCTGACCGAGTTCTTGAAACAGGTGTTTAAATATGCCAAGGAGCAGCCCTGGGTGTTTAACATGTTTGTACTCATGGCGCAGGTAAGGCGGCCGGGAATGCCTGAGGAAGCCAGAAAACTGTCCGCATCCGCAGATGCCGTATCCCCGACGGTTAAACTGATCAAGAGAGGCCAGAGGGATGGGATATTCCATGAGGGCGATGCGAAGACCATGGCTATAGTGTTCTGGGCATCGCTTCAGGGCATCATGGAAGAACTGGCAATGAATAAGGACATGAAAACTCCGGATCCCGAGTGGATCATATCTATGCTCAGAAAATAAAAGTCAGGGGATAAATTCCCCTGACTTTTTAAGCTTTCATTATATCGTCAGTAAGCATACCCGAGAGTGTTACACTTACGATATCTCCCGGCGTTTGACCCTCCGAAGGAACCGCAACGGGGATATAATCGGGAGTGTGTCCGATCATGTATCTTTTTCCCAGGATCATTTTCTCCTCTTCGAGAAGAACCTCTTCGGTCCTGCCGATATGATCATTCATGTAACGCTTTGCACCTTCTAGAGCAAGATCCAAAAGTACATCGCTTCGTTCATTCTTGATATCTTCGGACAGTTGTCCGTCCATTAATGCAGCCTTGGTATTTTTTCTCGGAGAGAATTTGAATATGTGCATGTCCGAGAAGGCGACCTTCTTTACAAAAGCGACAGTCGTGTCAAATTCTTCGTCGGTTTCACCGGGGAAGCCTGCGATAACATCCGTGGTGATGGCGGGATCGTCGAAGTATTTCCTGAGAGCCAGAACGCTTTCATAATATTCATCGGTTGAATAGTGCCTGTTCATTCTCTTAAGTGTGGCATCACATCCGCTCTGAAGTGAGAGGTGGAAGTGGGGACACAGGTTGGGAAGGGCGGCAAGACGTCTTGCATTTTCATCCGTTATGATCCTGGGTTCGACGGAACTCATCCTTATTCTGCCCAGACCTTCTATTTTCGATATTTCTTCCACAAGATCTATGAGCTTGCTGTATCCGCCGTAATCGCCGGATTGTTTGCCGTCTTTATCCATATCTATCCCGTAGGAACCTACGTGGATACCGGTCAGAACCACTTCCCTGCAACCTTTGTTTACCAGGGTTTTGATCTCGGAGATGATATCTTCTTTATCGCGGCTTCTGACCCTGCCTCTTGCAAGGGGGATGGCACAATATGTGCAGAACTGATTACAGCCGTCCTGTATCTTGACAAACGTCCTTACTCTGTCCGTTACGGTATCAAGGGTCATCTTCTCATAGTCCGAGGGGATTCCGAGGTCGTCGATGATGGCGGTTTTCTTACGCTGATTTACGAAAAAGTCATCAAGGATACGGACCAGTTCTCCTTTATGGTTATTTCCGATACATATATCTACAAGGGGATCCTTGAGGAGCGCATCCTTTCCGGTCTGAACGTAACAGCCCACCGCTACAACCACCGCATCGGGATTGAGCTTTCTGACTTTATGAAGCATTTGCCTGCTTTTTCTGTCAGCTATGTTGGTTACGGTACAAGTGTTGATCACATAAATGTCGGAAAACTGTGAGAACTGCACAACTTCATATCCTGCCTCTTGTGCGTTTTGCATCATTATTTCCGTCTCGTATGCGTTGACCTTACACCCTAAGTTGTGGAATGCTATAGTTTTCAAGTTAAATTGCCTCAAGATTTAGCTTTTTTACTGCCTTGACATTCTATTTTTAAATAGATATGATGACATCGTAGCACCGCGGAAAACGGTATTTTTTCAGAGAAATAAGGAGGTACTTTCATAATGAAAACAGTAAAGATTTCTCTTAATTCAATCGACAAGGTAAAGAGCTTCGTTAACGACATTACCAAGTTCGAGTACGATTTCGACCTTGTATCCGGAAGATACGTTATCGACGCTAAGTCCATTATGGGTATCTTCAGCCTTGATCTTTCCAAGCCCATCGACCTCAACATCCACACCGAAGGCGGCGCTGATGATGTTCTCGATGTTCTTAAGCAGTATCAGGTTTGATAAAAGCGAATTAAGATATAAGACCGAAGGCATATGCTTTCGGTCTTTTTTTACGCTTATTTTCCTATTTCCACGATCTCATCGGTTTCGTAGGCCTTGGCCAGAAGCTCTTCGATAACATCGTCAAGCTTGTGCTCGTGCTTCTGGATAACGGGCCTGCTGGGATTGGTTACGGGATGCTTTGCCACGAATATGGTGCAGCAGTCCTCGTAGGGAAGAATGGAGGTCTCGTAAGTTCCGATCTTCTCCGAGATCTCAACGATATCCTGTTTATCGAACGCGATCAGTGGCCTTAATACGGGAAGGGTACAGACCTCATTGGTGCAAACCAGGGACGCAAAGGTCTGGGATGCTACCTGCCCGACACTCTCACCGGTGATAAGCCCGTGGCATCCGTTCTCGTACGCCAGGTGCTCAGCAATCCTCATCATATATCTGCGCATGATGATGGTGAGTTCGTCGTGGGGGCATTTCTCGTAGATCGCAAGCTGAATGTCCGTGAAATTTATTATGTGAAGGTTGATGGGACCTGTGTATGCGGAGATGATCTTCGCCAGGTCGATAACCTTCTGCTTGGCTCTTTCTGAGGTATAGGGAGGTGCGTTGAAATAAACCGCATCAAGGGATACACCTCTCTTGGAGATCATATATCCCGCAACGGGTGAATCGATACCGCCGGAAAGAAGGAGCATTCCCTTTCCGTTGGTGCCTACGGGCATTCCCCCGGGGCCTTCGATGGTCTCGCTGTAGATATATATCTTGTCCCTGATCTCCACATTGAGGAACTTATCAGGCTTTCTTACATCGACCTTGATGTTCGGGAAAGCATCTATCATGGCCTCACCGATATCGGCGGCTACTTCCATGGAATTCAGCGGGTAGTTTTTTCTGCCTCTTCTGCAAAAAACCTTGAAGGTTCCCGATGCATCGTCGCCGTACATGCTTCTCCAGTAATCGACGCACTTTTCACGAAGTTTTTCCTCACCTTCGTCATCTGTTACGATAACGGGGCATATGTGCACGATTCCGAAAATATGCTGAAGCTTTTCGACTGCCTTATCGAAGTCGAAATCGCCTTTTTTCTCATCGTTATAGCACTCAAGGAAGATCCTTCCGGGAGTTTTGCGGGTAATGTATCTTCCGGGGATGGTCTTCATTGCGGCACCGATATGTGCGCAGAGAGCGTCTTCGAAAAGATACCTGTTATTTCCTTTGATGCCGATCTCGGCATATTTGATCAAAAATGTATTGAATATCGCTTTATTCATGATTTAAGCCTCATACTTTGCGTTTGCGTGACACATTTTAACAGTTTAACCTCATTACCGCAACATAAAAGGCATATATTTGAAGGGATTATGAGAGGGTCTGGCGGACGGTTATAGCCTTGCGAAGACATAAGCCTGACGTAAAAAAGCCCCTCGGAATGCCCATAAACTTGAAATTACCGCGTATATGCGGTAAAATCTCTTATGTATGATTAACGAGGGAACGGGAGGTGATCTGATGCCCAGGGACAATACACATACTCAGTATTTTGAGGTGCCCACCGATGATTCGGGCGCGGCATCGGTTCTTGAAGAGGTATACGAGGCTCTTCAGGAAAAAGGTTACAATCCCGTCAATCAGATCGTCGGATATATCATGAGCGGAGACCCCACCTATATCACCAGCCATAAAGGTGCAAGATCTCTTATCATGAAGGTTGAGAGAGATGAACTGGTTGAAGAGCTTCTCTTGGAATATATCGCAAGCAAGGGCTGGAACTGATTTCGGTATCGCCTGATGGAAGCAAACGGAAAAAGATTAATGGGTTTGGATTTCGGGTCGAAGACAGTGGGTGTAGCGGTCAGCGACCCGCTTTTTCTTGCAGCTTCGCCTGTCGAGATAATAAGACGTGATCATCCGAACAAACTACGCAAGACCCTGGCACGTATCGAGGCGCTGATCCTCGAATATGACGTAGGGAAAATAATCCTGGGAAATCCCCTGATGCTTTCGGGAGATGAAGGAGAAAGAGTCCGCCTGACCAATGAATTTGCGGACAGCTTAAGACGCAGAACGGGACTGGAAGTCATCATGGAAGACGAGAGGCTTACCACCGTGGAAGCCGATGAGATCATGGATGAAGTCGGCGTTCCGAAGAACGAACACAAAAAATATGTTGATATGATAGCCGCGCAGCTTATACTGCAGAGCTACATGAACAGGGAAACCTATAAACATGAGTGAAGAAAACGAAAAGAAACTGGAAAAGATAATCTTTAAACCCGAGGGAGCAGACCCCGTTGAATTCTTCGTGCTGGAGCAGACCAGGCTTGGTGGGCACAACTATATCCTGGTTACCGATTTTGAAGAAGGCGACGGAGAGGCTCTTATCCTCAAGGACATGTCAGAGGAAGGCGAAGAGGAGAGCAGATACGTGATCGTATCTGATGATGACGAGCTCGACGCCCTGGCACCTGTTTTCGAGGACCTTCTTGATGATGTTGCTCTTGAGAGGGACGAAGAATAACGGGTTTACGATTTCTTTTTCCGTAGGAGAAAGGAAAATTTATATTGAGTAACAATAATAAAGAGATTCCGACGTCCAAGCTTAAGATCATCCCTTTGGGAGGACTTGAACAGATCGGAATGAACATCACTGCCTTCGAATACGAAGACAGTATTATCGTCGTGGATTGCGGCCTCGCATTTCCGCAGGACGACATGCTGGGAATCGACCTCGTAATTCCCGATGTATCCTATATCGAGGAGAATTATGACAAGCTGAAAGGTTTTGTCATCACCCACGGTCACGAGGATCATATAGGTGCCATCGCCTATATACTGGCCAGAGTGCCCGCTGCTGTTTATGCCACCAGACTCACAATGGGTCTTATAGAGCATAAGCTTACGGAATATGACAAGGATCACTCCGCACAGGGTGTTAGCCTGACTGATACCATCAGACGTAAGGTGGTAACCTTCGGACAGTCCATCAACCTCGGGGCTTTCAGGGTAGAGTTTATCCGTACCAATCACAGTATCGTTGATGCGGCTGCACTTGCAATCTACTCCCCTGTAGGATGCGTGGTCCATACGGGAGATTTTAAGGTTGATTACACTCCGGTATACGGTGACTCCATCGACCTTCAGAGATTTGCCGAGATCGGTAAGAAGGGTGTACTTGCACTTATGTGCGATTCCACCAATGCCGAACGTCCGGGCTTTACTCCTTCCGAGAAGACTCTGGCGCCAATTTTCGACAATCTGTTTGAGCAGAACAAGAACTCGAGAATATTTGTTGCGACCTTTGCTTCGAATGTTGACCGAGTTCGTCAGATCATCAACACGGCCTATAAATTCGGCAGGAAAGTTGCCGTCGAGGGCCGAAGCATGGTCAACATCATAGATACCGCACAGCGCCTTGAGCGTATAGAGATTCCCGAAAACACTCTCGTTACTCTCGATGAGATGAAGGAAATACCCGCAGATAAGCAGGTTATCATCACTACGGGAAGCCAGGGTGAGAGCATGGCCGCTCTTTCGAGAATGGCCGACGGAACTCACAGAAAGATCACCATCGGTGCGGGAGATACGGTTATTTTCTCGTCACACCCCATTCCGGGAAATGAGAAACCTGTAACCAAGATCATTAACCAGCTCCTTCAAAAAGGAGTACATGTCTCTTATCAGGATGTTCATGTATCCGGACATGCCTGTCAGGAAGAGATAAAGCTTATTTACAGCCTTGTCCAGCCTAAGTTTTCCGTGCCTGTTCACGGAGAGTACAAGCATCTTATGGCTCAGGCTTCCATCGCACAGTACCTCGGTTTTTCCAAGGACCGCATCAAGATCCTTTCAAGCGGTGATGTCCTGGAGCTCGGACCCGACAGTGCCGAGATAACCGGTAAGGTTACCGTAGGTGATATCCTCGTTGACGGATCCGGCGTAGGCGATGTAGGAAATGTCGTTTTAAGAGACAGACAGAGGCTTGCTGCGGACGGAATCATTATCGTCTGCATGAGCATAACCACGGAGGGCCAGCTGATCGCAGGTCCCGATATAGTATCCAGAGGATTCGTTTATATCAAGGAATCCGAAGATCTTCTGTCACAGGCTTCAGAAGTTGCGCTCATGACTGTTGAGAAATGTATCGACAGCGGTGCTGACTGGAATACCATCAAAACTTCCGTTAAGGATTCCATCGGAGATTTTGTATGGAAGAACCTTAAGCGTAAGCCCATGGTCCTTCCCATCATCGAGGAAGTATAGGAGTAAGATTTGGAGTATATCGAAGCTGCATTACAGACCTATATTGCGGCCCTTAAGGGATCCGAGGTTTATCAGGAGTACAGACGTGCCCTTGATGAACTGAAGAAAGATCCGGATCTGAAGCGCAGGGTTGATGATTTCAGAAAGAGGAATTATAATTTTCAGCAGTCCGAAGATATCGAGCTGGGTGAATATGATTCCTTCAGAACGGAAATGCTGGATTTCAGGGCTAAGAATCCTGTAGCGGATCAGTTTTTTGATGCGGAGCTTGCCCTGTGCAAGATGATGCAGGATACAACGTATCGGATCACAGAAAGCTTAGATTTTGAATAAAGCGGTTATGACCGCACAGTAAAGACATGAACAAAAAGAAAGCAATGTTTTTATCCTTCTCCGTCCTTGACATGATATTCAGGGTCGCGATGTGGGTGATAATAGTATATTTCGTGGTCAAAGGCGCCACCAGATGCTACGACCTCGGCTACAGGGTATTTACCGAAGAGCCCATGGCTCCCGAGGGATACGGACGAGAGGTTACCGTAGAGATACCCGTTGATTTTAGTGCCAAGCAGTTGGGAGAACTATTTGAAGAAAAAGGACTCTCAAGAGATTCTCTACTCTTTGCCATTCAGTATTACGCATCCGAGTATCGTGACGGCGTAAAGGGCGGAACATACACTTTCCGTACCGATCAGACCGCGGAGGACATGTTTGAACAGATGTCCGAGATCAACTCGGTGGAGGAAGAATTGGATGAGTCCGTTATCGGGCCTCCGGTATCTCCCAATGCGGAAAATATAACAGAAGAATCTGCTCCTGCGGAGGAAGGCGAATCCGAAGGACAGACGGAAAATACAGGGGAAAATTGATCAAAATGTGGGGGCGTCCTTAGGGACGCCCTTTTTAGGAAAAAACACAGGATTATGCATATAGATCGCACCGAAAAATACATAGAGCTGACATCCCTTCCCCTTGCGGACGGCCTTGAAAAAGTCAGGGCAGAGGCGCTTGAGAACGGTATTCCCATTATCAGACCCAGTGTATGCGGCCTTCTCAGATTCCTGATGGGATATGTAAAGCCCGCAAACATCCTGGAAGTCGGAACCGCTGTGGGGTTTTCCGCACTGCTGATGCATGAATATGCACGGGAAGCTTCCATAACCACCATAGAAAATTACGAGCCAAGGATCGACAAGGCCAAAGAGAACTTTGAAAAGTACGCAGGCCCGGCCGGAAATATAACTCTTCTTGAGGGGGATGCGGAAAAGATCCTTCCGACGCTTGAAAGCGGTACGTATGATTTTATCTTTCTGGATTCGGCGAAGGGTCAGTATATAACCTTTCTCCCTGAACTCATCAGGCTCCTTACTCCCGGCGGAATGCTGGTTTCGGATAACTGCCTGCAGGATGGGGATGTGATCGAATCAAGATATGCGGTCAGAAGAAGGGACCGCACCATTCATGACAGGATGAGGATGTACTTAAGTGAAGTTGCATCGAATCCCATGCTGAGTTCGGCGATACTTCCCATGGCCGACGGAGTAACCATAAGCTGCAAAGCAGGAGAATAAACATGAACAATTTAAAAAAGCCCGAGCTCCTGCTTCCCGCGGGAGGTCCCGATACATTTGAAACTGCGCTCAGATACGGAGCGGATGCCATATACATGGGAGGCGAATTCTTTTCACTTCGTGCAAAGGCACAGAATTTCGGCCTCGAAGAGATGGCAGAGAGTATAGTCAAAGCTCATGCCAAGGGGGTAAAGGTCTATATCACGGCCAATATATTCGCCCATAACCATGACCTTAAAGATGCGGGACAGTATTTTAAAGAACTGTCGCAGATGCCCGAAACACCCGATGCGATCCTTATCGCCGACCCGGGAATGTTCGATCTTTGTAAAGAAAACTGGCCCGAGAGCGTTATCCATATCTCGACTCAGGCCAATAATACCAATTATGCAACCTGTAATTTCTGGTACAGACAGGGAGCAAGGAGAATCGTTGTAGGAAGAGAGCTGTCTCTTAAGGAGATATCGGAACTCAGGGCAAATATCCCTGCCGATATGGAGATAGAAGCATTCGTACACGGTGCCATGTGCATATCATATTCGGGAAGATGTCTGCTTTCGTCATATATGACGGGCAGGGATTCAAACCGCGGAGCATGCACCCATCCTTGCAGGTGGAAATATTATGTCTGTGAGGAAAGCAGACCGGGAGAATACATGCCCGTTGAAGAAAGCGAGAGAGGTACATTCATATTCAGTTCCAGGGATCTGTGCATGATAGATCACCTTCCCGATATGATAAAAGCCGGGATCGACTCTCTCAAAGTGGAGGGCAGGATGAAGAACCCTCTCTATGTTGCATCGGTTGCAAGAACATACAGATGTGCGATCGACGATTATTTCGAATCGCCGGAAAAGTATGAATCCAAAAAGGAAGTCTACACCGATCAGATATCAATGACCACGTTCAGGCCTTATGGCACCGGTTTCTTTTACGGGAACCCCTCAGCCGAAGGTCAGATATATGACGGCACGACATATAAGAGTAAGGCAGTCTATCTGGGAAGCATAGAAACTGCCGAAGCTCAGGGTGATGACACTGTTGTCACATTTATGCAGAAAAATAAATTCTCCGTCGGAGATGAGATACAGGTCATGAAACCGGACGGGACAAATTTAGCAGCAAAAGCCGTAAAGATGTTCGGACCTGACGGAAATGAGATGGAGAATTGTCCTCATGCCAGCGAAATGATAAAGGCAGTTTTGGAATGCGGAAAGGAGGCACGCCCCGAAGCGGGAGATGTGATGAGGCTCGTTTTATAAAACGGCCCGGAGGTATTTGTTATGAGTAATAATAGAAGAAATGATACAGGCAGGGATCGTATGCCTGAAAGACCCATATATTATAACGATATAGAAAATGACGGTTATGTGGATTACGATGCGAAAAGACCCGGAGCATCAAGACAGGGAGCGGGACGCCCGGCAGGAAGGCCTGAAAGACGCACCTACAGGGAAGATGTAAACGGATATGAAAGAAACAGACCGCAGTTTGAGCCCAGGGATAACAGGGTAAGACGTGAGTCAAGCCCCCGCCCGGATGAGAGAAGAAGACGCCCGGAGCCCGGATACATTGACGAGCGTGCCTATCGCGATGACAGACGTGATGACCGAAGAGGCACCGGGAAAAAATCCCGTCAGAGAAAAAAGAAAAATCCTTTTAAGAGCTTTTTGATCACTATTTTTGTATGCGCACTTATCATCCTTATCGCCGGACTCGGAATTTCCTATTCCGTTACCAAGAAGGCGTACGGAATGATGAATTATGAATCTGCCGGTGATTTTGACAAGGAGGCACTTACCGAAGACGGGGTGACCAACATTTTGCTCATCGGTAATGACTCCAGACTCAACGGCGAGGACGGAAGAAGTGATGCCATGATCCTGGTTTCCATATCCAAGACCAGCGGCAAGATCCTTATGACATCGATCTTAAGAGATGTATATGTGGAGATTCCCGGACATGGCTCCAACAGACTTAATGCAGCCTATGCATTCGGCGGCCCCGAGCTTCTCATGGAGACCATCGAGCATAATTTCGATATTCCCGTCAGCAGATATGTCCTGGTTAATTTCGAGGCATTTGCGGGAGTTGTAGATGCGGTAGGCGGCGTTGATATTGAGCTGACGCTTGAAGAGATCGGATGGGTCAATGCCTACCTGAACGAATATAACGAGCTCACAGGTCATGAATTCGGATACAATTATCTGACCCAGACAGAGCCCGGAGTTATCCATCTGAACGGCCCTCAGGCACTTGCATATTCAAGAAACAGATATGTGGGAACCGATTTCGGACGTACCGAGCGTCAGAGAAAGGTAATGGAGGAGATCATTAAGAAACTTCCCGGAGCCGTTATCACCAATATGAACGGACTTATGGAGGGACTTTGCCCCAATCTTACCACCAACCTGACCATGAAAGAGTGTTACGGACTGGCACTCAGACTTCCCTTTATCCTGAAGTATGAGAGAGTCAGCGGAAGCATTCCCCTCGAAGGAACCTGGTGGGACCAGAATATCGACGGAATGGCTGTTCTTGGTATAGATTTTGAGGCCAATAAGAATTATCTTCACGAAAATCTGTATGTAAAACCCGAAAAAGAAGCGGGTGAAGAATCTTCAGAACCCTAAAGTTAAAGCAGGCGGCGTATTTTTCATTGAAAAATGCGCCGCTTATGTATAAAATCAGTTTGTGTATGCCCAAAAACAGGGGTCTTATGCCCCAGCGAAGGAGTGCGTTTATGTACGAAGATGTAAATGTAGAAGAGATATTCGGATCGAAGGTCTTTACTCTCGGTAAGATGAGAGAAAGGCTTCCCGAAGCCGTTTTTAAGGAGGTAAGAGCCGTAATGCAGCACGGCGGCGAGCTTTCCAGAAAGTCAGCCGATGTTGTTGCCGGAGCCATGAAGGATTGGGCCATCGAAAACGGTGCCACCCACTATACCCACTGGTTTCAGCCTCTTACCGGAATAACCGCAGAGAAGCATGATGCATTCATTTCCCATCCCGACTCAAACGGAAGGATGATAATGGATTTCTCAGGAAAAGAGCTCATCAAGGGTGAGCCCGATGCTTCATCTTTCCCTTCGGGCGGACTCAGAGCAACATTCGAAGCAAGAGGATATACGGTTTGGGATATTACCTCCCCCGCATTCCTTAAGGAAGATGCAACAGGAGTAATCCTCTGCATTCCCACAGCATTCTGTTCATATACCGGAGAAGCACTTGATAAGAAAACTCCTCTCCTTCGTTCAATGGAGGCGGTTTCCGATCAGGCTCTCAGGATCGTAAGATTATTCGGAGACACCACTGCCAAGAAGGTTACCCCTTCTGTTGGTCCCGAGCAGGAGTATTTCCTGGTAGACAGAGAAAAGTATCTCAGACGTCCCGACATGGTATTTGCGGGAAGGACACTTTTCGGAGCTCCCGCCCCCAAAGGACAGGAGATGGACGATCATTATTTCGGTGCCATCAGAGAAAGGATCGGAGCTTTCATGAGGGATCTTAACCTCGAGCTCTGGAAACTCGGTGTTACCGCTAAGACCCAGCACAATGAAGCAGCTCCCGCTCAGCATGAGCTTGCTCCCATATATGAGACCGCAAACATTGCTGTTGACCATAACCAGATCATCATGGAGACCATGAAGAAGGTTGCGGAGCGCAGAGGACTTCATTGTCTTCTCAATGAAAAGCCTTATGAAGGAGTTAACGGATCCGGTAAGCATAATAACTGGTCCCTCACCACCGACACCGGTGTTAATCTTCTCGATCCCGGTGAGGCACCCGAGGCCAATGTAAGATTCCTTCTTGTACTGTCATGCATACTTAAAGCAGTGGACGATCATGCGGACCTTCTCAGACAGAGTGCCGCAAATGTAGGCAACGAGCACAGACTCGGTGCCGACGAGGCGCCCCCTGCCATCATCTCTGTATTCCTCGGAGAACAGCTTGAGGATGTTGTAAAACAGCTTGTGGAAACCGGTGCCGCCGATCATTCGATCCATGGCGGAAAACTGATGACGGGTGTATCCACTCTTTCCGATATCGAGAAGGATGCTACCGACAGAAACCGTACTTCACCTTTCGCATTTACAGGAAATAAGTTTGAATTCCGTATGGTTGGAAGCTCCGATTCCATCGCGGATGCCAATACAGCCATTAATACCATCGTGGCAGAGGCTTTCTGCGACGCTGCCGATGAGCTGGAAAAGGCCGATAACTTCGAGATTGCCGTTCACGATCTTATCAAGAAGAACCTGACCGATCATGTAAGGATCATATTCTCCGGAGACGGATATTCCGATGCATGGGTTGAAGAAGCTGCCAAGCGCGGACTTCCCAATATCCGTACCATGGTTGATGCGGCTTCCGCACTTACCACCGAAAGAAGCGTTAAACTCTTCGAAAGATTCGGAATCTACACAAAAGTTGAGCTTGAATCCCGTGAAGAGATCGTGTACGAAACCTATTCCAAGAGCATCAATATCGAGGCAAATGCCATGATCGGTATGGCAAGAAAGCTCTATATTCCTGCTGTGGTCAAGTACGAGAAATTACTTGCGGATACAATTAACCAGCTTAAGAGCGCCGGACTTGATGCCGCAGCCGAGACTGAGATCCTTTCCGATATCTCGGTAGAGCTTAAGCTTGTTCTTAAGGCGGTAGAGAACCTTGAGAGAGTTACATCAAACGCAAAACTTATGAAATACGGCAAGGATCAGGCTGCTTCTTACAGGGACAATGTAGTACCTGCAATGGCACAGCTCAGAACTCCCGTAGACAAGCTTGAGACCTTGGTCGATAAGAGAATGTGGCCCGTACCTACTTACGAAGATCTCATGTTTGAAGTATAAATGTGCAGAAGAGGCAGTTTATGGACCGCATAACATCCAGATTACTCATATACGGATCCCTCCCGGAGGATTCCATACTTATGCAGCTTTCTCAGGTCTGCAGAAAAGTAAGGAGCGGCAGATACGATCTCGGAACCGAGACCGGTATTGTTTATGCCCAGATAAAGAGGATCCTTGAGATATCCACGGATTATGCCTTTGATCACAACCTGTGGCAGAACTACCTTACATATCTCCTTGTTACCGCCGAAAATCCCTTCACCCTTACTGCGGAGAAGACAGGCGGAAGCGAGGGAAGCGTTAATCATTTTGCGAGAAATGATTTTGCGGCATTTATAGAGCTCTTCCATTATGATTTTACCTGGCTTGAGGATATCCTTGAGACAGATGTATTCAGGACTATTACGAACTACAGGGCCATCGAAAAGCCCGCACTTATGTATAACGGCAATGTCAGTGAGAAGGTAAGAGCCCTCAGTGACAAGCTGGCACAGGCACAGAACGCCGACGAATTTTTCACCGTGATAACCGGATTCTACAGGGATTATGGTGTGGGAATGTTCGGACTTAACAAGGCGTTCAGAATAACCGAAGCGCCTGACGGAAGTGTCATTTTTAAACCCGTCGCAAATATGGAGCATGTTCTTCTTTCCGATCTTCACGGATATGAGCTTCAGAAAGAAAAACTGATCCGTAATACCGAAGCTTTTGTAGAGGGAAGAAAGGCCAATAATGTCCTTTTATTCGGTGACAGCGGAACCGGTAAATCCACCAGTATCAAGGCTATCGTCAACGAATACTATGACCGTGGCCTTCGTATGATCGAGATCTATAAGCATCAGTTCAGAAACCTCAGCCAGCTCATAAGCCAGATCAAAAACCGTAACTATAAGTTCATCATATATATGGACGATCTTTCTTTTGAAGAGGATGAGTCCGATTACAAGTTCCTGAAAGCAGTCATAGAGGGCGGTCTCGAGACTAAGCCTTCGAATATCCTGATATATGCCACATCCAACAGACGTCACCTTATACGTGAGATGTGGACCGACAGGGACGACATGGAACAAAACGGCGATATCCACAGATCGGATACCATGGAAGAGAAGCTTTCTCTTGCAAACCGTTTCGGCGTTACCATCGGATACTACAAGCCCGACCGTAATCTGTATCATTCCATCGTAAGAGCTTTGGCCGATCGCAACGGCATTAAAATGGAGGATAAAGAACTCTTCCTTCTCAGTGACCAGTGGGAGATGAGCCATGGCGGAGTATCGGGCAGAACTGCGGGTCAGTTCATCAGTCATCTGATGTCGGATCCCGGAAAATAAATCTTTAAAAAAGTTCTTGCATATTTTAAATCTTTTATATATAATGTGTTTTCGTAATGCAAATAGGGCTATAGCCAAATGGTAAGGCAGCGGATTCTGATTCCGTCATTTTCAAGGTTCGAGTCCTTGTAGCCCTGCTCTAAGCCGAGGACACCGTCCTCGGCTTTTTTGTAACCATTTATAGGAGAATACTATTGGACGGAAATAACAATCAATTCGAGCAGCAGGGGTACGATCCCGTTACCGGTCAGCCCATAGCGCAGTCTCCTGCAGGCGGAACATCATATCAGTATGGTGGGTCTCAATACGGAGCACCTCAGAACGGAAACCCTCAGTATGGCGGACCTCAGTACGGAAATTATCAGTATGCGAATCCTCAGTATGCCTATCCTCAGTACGGATACGGAATGCCTCAGGCTCCCGTATTTGATGAGCGAAGTGCAAGAAGACATTTCAGCAGGATAGGATTGAGTTATTTTGTATTCTGGATTGCTTCTTTACTTCTTGGAAACGGAGTTGCCATTGTTCTTTATCTGGTCGAACCGAATGCGATGGTTAATTATCTGATATCGATGCTGGTCGCACTGCTTCCGATGTATCTGATCGGTGCCCCTCTATGCTGGCTTTGTTTGAGAGGCGTCCGGGCTGAGAAGCCGGAGAAAAATCACTGGAGCTTCTGGCAGATATTAGGCGGATTTATAGTAGCTTACAGCATGATGCATATCGGAAGCTGGATAGGTACCTATGTCGGAGAGATCATAGAATCTTATATCCCCGATGCCCAGGCATCCACAAACAGCGTTCAGGAGCTGGTCCTTACAGGTGAGATGTGGGTTAATGTCATGGCCATGGTAATATTCGGCCCCATTGGAGAGGAATTGCTTTTCAGGAAATTTCTCTGCGACAGGCTTAAGCCTTTTGGAGACGGTGTGGCGATCGTTGTTTCCGGCATTATGTTCGGATTATTCCATGGAAATATCACACAGGGAATTTATGCAAGTATGTTAGGCATGATCTTTGCATATGTGTATCTGAAAACGGGTAATATTTTTATTACCATCGGATACCATGTGGTCGCAAATTTCATGGGAAGCGTACTTCCGTTGCTTTTATTGAATTCCGCTGCTCTGGGCGGGCTTGATGAAGTGATGGCAGGCGGTGATCCGAATGCGCTCAGTGAGTTTATCATGGGAAATATGGATGCTTTCTTCCTGTACGGAGGATATGTTTTATTGATCTTCGGACTTATGATAGCTGGAGTGGTCATCCTGATCGTTACCGTTGCAAGAGGCCGTGTTCGGATCAATCCCGGAACATACAGGATTCCTTCGGGAAAGAGATTTAAGACCGTTTTCATTAATGTCGGAATGATCCTTTTCCTGCTCGGCTGTTTTTCCGAGGTAATTCTCAATACGTTTTTCTAAGGAGCAAAGCAGATGTACGAATATGACATCCGAATAGGATATCATCAGGTAGATGAAAATAAAACACTTACCATACCCGCACTTATAGATCTGTTTCAGGACTGCTCCACATTTCAGTCGGAGGATTTAGGAATCGGGATTGATTACTGCAGGGAAAACAACTTCTTCTGGGTCATCAATAACTGGCAGGTTGAGATCGATTCGCTTCCTCAGCTCTGCGATTATGTTACTATCTTTACTTTTCCTTATGAGTTCAAGGGATTTGTAGGGAAAAGATGCTTCGGACTGAAGATGAATGGTGAGACTGTGGTAAGGGCATCATCCGTATGGTCGCTCCTGAGTACCGAAACCTATCTTCCCGTAAGGACAAATGATCTGATGCACGAAAAATATGTCCTTGAAGAACCTCTTCAGATGGGCCCCTTCAAGCGCAAGATCGCGGTGCCCGAAGGCGGAGAAAAACAGATTCCCATAACCATACAGAATGTTCATCTGGATGCGAACCACCATGTAAATAACGGAAAATATGTGGCAATGGGTGCATCATTTCTTCCGGAAGGTGTTAAGATAAAAGAAATAAGGGTCGGATACCTCTCCCAGGCATTTCTAGGAGACACTATCTATCCCAGACTTGTAGAGATCGAAGACGGATACATCGTTTCTCTCGAAGATAAGGACGGCAAACCATATGCCGTAATGGAATTCAAATGATAAAAACAGGATATTTACAAAAACTGACGGTAGTAAAAAAGGTTGATTTCGGAGTATATCTGGCAGAAGATAATTCTCCCGAATCCGAAAAAGAAAGGGTGCTTCTCCCCGCTTCACGCGTTCCCGAAGGAACACAGATAGGGGACAAGCTCGATGCTTTTATTTACCGTGATTCCGAGGACAGACAGATTGCCACTCTTCAGGTTCCCAAGCTTGTGATCGGCGGACTGGCAAGACTTAAGGTCGTACAGGTGACCAAGATCGGAGCATTTCTCGACTGGGGACTGGAAAAAGATCTCTTTTTACCGTATGCCCAGCAGACATACAAGGTTCAGCAGGGTGATGAGATCCTTGTTACCATGTATGCGGACAAATCCGACAGACTCTGTGCCAAGATGGATGTTTACAGGAGTCTGGAGGACAGATCGGATTATAAAAAAGACGATATAGTCGTAGGAACCCTTTATCTTATCAGCAATAATTTCGGAGCCTTTGTTGCAGTCGATGATAAATATTCCGCACTTATCCCCAAGAAGGAGATGTTCGGTTCCGCAGAGAAGCTCACTGCAGGAATGAAGATTACCGCAAGAGTAGCGAGGGTCATGGATGACGGAAGACTTGAACTTGCCGTTCGTGACAAGGGATATATGCAGAGAAACGAAGATGCGGAAAAGATCTTCGAGATGCTTAAGGCAGCAGGCGGTAAGCTTGATTTTTATGATAAGAGCGATCCGGAACTTATAAGAGAGAAGACCGGTATGAGCAAGAACGAGTTCAAGCGTGCCGTGGGAAAACTTCTCAAAGAGGATAAGATCGATATAGGTGAAGGCACCATATCCCTGAGAAATTAAGAATTCGTTTATTGTAATAAGCTTTAGGCCGTGGTATCATCAGTTTACATAAAGAGGGAATGAGAATCTCCCGAGGAGCGCATATGGATATGGGACTCGTTCAGATGGCGGTCAATTTTAAAAATTCAATGACGATGGCCGATGTAAGCACGGCAGTTTTGGCCAAAGCACTCGACACCAACAGGGATCTGGGTCAGGGTATGGTTGAGATGCTTGACTCCGCAGCGCTTGAGAGAAGCGTTAATCCTGCGGCAGGTGGAAATATTGACATATCTGTATAATGGTTTTTGAACAGTTTTTAACACCCCGATAACCTCGGGGTGTAATTTTTTGCCAATTTTTAACATATATTTCTTGTATTCTTGTGCAATTTGTAATATATTATGAGTTGGGGTTTAATATATATGTAACAATTGTCAAACTAATTTTTTTAGGGGCATTTTATGATATCCAATCAGATACTTCAGGCAACATTAGATGGACTTAAATCTATAGCAAGGGTGGATCTTGCGGTAACCGATCCCGAAGGCAGGACCGTAGTTTCAACCGGAGAGATTCCCGGACTTCTCAGGGATGCCGGCGAGTTTGCCGCTTCGGGAGCCGATTCACAGGAGATCAAGGGAAACCAGTATTTCAAGATCTATGACGATCAGTCCCTTGAATATGTACTTGCCGTTGCGGGTGCGGGAGAAGACGTATATACCCTCGGCAAGATGGCCGCTTTCCAGGTTCAGAGTCTGTCGGTTGCATACAGAGAAAGATTCGATAAGGATAACTTCTTCAAGAATCTGCTTTTGGACAACCTTCTTTTGGTTGATATCTACAGCAGGGCCAAGAAGCTTCATATTGCCAATGATACCCCCAGGGTTGTGATACTTACCGAGGCAGCCAATACCAAGGACATCAATATCCTTGAGACTGTCAGGAATTATTGTCAGGCGAGACCCAGAGATTTCGTTACTGCGGTTGATGAGACCGACGTCGTTGTAGTCATGGAGCTTGAGCAGCCCATGTCCAGACTTGACATGCAGGAAGCCGAGATCGAGGAAATGACTGCAGGCCTCAGAGATGCGCTTGCGGATGCCGGAGCAATGGGTATCAAGATCGCATACGGAAGCATTGCTTCCGAGATCAAGGAAGTAAGCCGTTCCTACAAGGAAGCCAGAATGGCAGCAGATGTAGGAAGGATTTTCTTCGAGGAAAGAGAAGTTGTTTCTTACAGCGGACTCGGTATCGGAAGACTTATCTATCAGCTTCCCATTCCTCTCTGCAGACTTTTTATCAAAGAGATTTTTGACGGTAAGGATATTGATGAATTCGACGACGATATCCTTCCCACCATCGATAAGTTCTTCGAAAATTCACTCAATGTATCGGAGACTTCAAGACAGCTTTTCATACACAGGAACACCCTTGTCTACAGACTCGATAAGATTCAGAAGACAACAGGGCTTGACCTGAGAGTATTTGACGATGCGATCACTTTCAAGATCGCGCTCATGGTCGTCAAGTACATGAAGTATATGAAAAAGAACGAATTTTAACAGGTAAGGACAAATGACCAGAAAAGAAAGAAAAAGAGCTGAGAGAGATCAGTTCATTGAAGAGAACGGTATCATTTTCCTTGACAATGTAAGCATGAATTACCCGGAGAAAGGTAATCCTGCGGTCAAGAATGTTACTCTCAGAATAGATAAAGGAGAATTCGTATTCATCGTAGGAGACAGCGGATCGGGTAAATCGACCCTGATAAAGCTTCTCTTAAGAGAGATCCTCCCCACCGGCGGCGACGTATTCGTAATGGGCCAGAATACAAGAAAGCTCCGTCATTCACAGATCCCCAAGTTCAGAAGAAATCTCGGAGTTGTTTTCCAGGATTTCAGACTTCTAAAAGACAGAAATGTATATGAAAATGTTGCCTTTGCGCAGCGTATCATTGAAGTACCCTCAAGAGAAATGAGACGCAATGTCCCGAGCATACTTTCCATGGTCGGACTTGCGGGAAAATATAAAGCCAACGTAAGGAAATTATCGGGAGGCGAACAGCAGAGAGTTGCCCTTGCGAGAGCTCTTGTTAACAAGCCTTCCATTCTTCTTGCCGATGAGCCTACAGGAAACCTGGATCCCAACAATTCATGGGATATCATGGATCTTCTTGCGGAGATCAATGAGCAGGGAACTACCATCATTGTCGTAACTCACAGCCCCACCATAGTCAACTCTATGAAAAAGAGAGTTGTCGCTATGAAGCTCGGCGAAATAATCAGCGATGAGCAGGAAGGGGAATATGTAAATGAAGATTAGAACCTTTCTGTATACACTTTGGCAGGGCATCCGTAATATGTTCAAGAACGGATGGTATACCCTTGCATCCGTGGCAACCATAGGAGCATGCCTGTTTTTGCTCGGTATGTTTTATTCCATAGTTTCGAATGCACAGCACATTCTCTATACGGTTGAAGAGGGAGTTTCCGTCACCGTATTTTTCAATGAAGATGTTACCGATGCACAGCTCGATGCATTCGGACAGGAACTTCTCCAGCGCCCCGAAGTAAGGGATGTTGTATTCCATTCCGACGAAGAGATCTGGGCAACTTTCGGTCCCAGTTATTTCGGACCCGATTATCAGGAGGGCTTCCCCGAGAATCCTCTTAAAGGTGAGCACAACTATGAAGTATTCCTTCGTGCGGTAAGTCTTCAGGATCAGCTCGTCGGTTGGCTCCAGACAAAACCCGAAGTAAGACTTGTAAGATATTCGGAAGTGACTGCATCAACCCTTTCCGGATTCAATCTGATGCTGGTATATGTATCAGGTGCGATCATCCTGATCCTTCTTGCGGTAAGTATATTCCTGATCAGCAACACGGTCAGAGTCGGTATATCCGTAAGAGCCGAGGAAATCGGGATCATGAAGTACATCGGTGCAACTGACTTTTTTGTAAGAGCGCCTTTCGTACTTGAAGGAATCATGATCGGACTGATAGGTGCGGTTGTTCCTCTGGCACTTATCTACTACCTGTATGATTACGTTCTGAATATGCTCACTACCAGATTTGAGATGCTCAGTTCCATGTTAAGCTTTTTGACTGTTGCGGAGATATTTAACGTTCTTGTACCTCTTTCCATCGGAATTGCGGTGGGAATGGGCTTTTTGGGAAGTTTCATCACAGTACGTAAGTATCTCAAAGTATGATTTAAAACGGTGATCTTTATATGATCAAAAAGAGAAGCATCAAAAAAACAGTATGCCTGATTTCTGCGGTTGTGCTTGCCTTTTCCTGGTATATTCATACCGAAGAGCAGGTTCCTGTTCATGGTGCCACGTATACAAATGCACTGATCCAGGAGAAACAGCGTGAGATCGAAGAAGCCAATGCCCAGAGAGCAGAACTGGCGGGAAGGGTTACGGATCTGAATGCAAGCCAGAACAGACTTGCTTCCCTCAGGAGTGATCTTAACGCCTATGTAACGGAGCTCGATGCGGAGCTTGTGGTCATGCAGAACAATATCGCCGTACTGAATGAGCAGATCATTGCCAAGGAATACGAGATTTCCCAGACGGAAGCGGAACTTGCGGCTGCCGAGGAGACCGAGGCCATCCAGCATGATGCCATGATAGTCAGAATGAGGCTCATGTATGAGCAGGGCGATAAGAGTATGATCGATATGCTCTTTTCCGCAAGGAGCTTAAGAGATCTGTTAAACAGTGCGGACTATATCGAAAAGGTTGTTCAGTACGACAGAAGCCTTTGGGAAGAGTACAAGGCAAATGTCGAGTACATATCACTTTGCAAGCAGCAGCTGGATCTTCAGAAAGAGATCCTTGATGAGGCAAAGGCTGCGGCAGAACTGGAAGAGCAAAACCAGGAAACCCTGATTAACGAAAAGAATGCAGAGATCAACAGTTATAACGTTCAGATCAATGCAACCCAGGCGGAGATTGATGCCTACCAGGCAGAGATAGCCGCACGTGATGCCGAGATCGAAGCCCTTACTAAGGCTATTGAGGAAGAAAGAAGAAGACTTGCCAGTGCCAACGGACTCAGGTATGACGGCGGACAGTTCCTCTTCCCTCTTGCATCATACAAATATGTATCATCGGATTACGGCCCCAGAAATGCACCTACCGCAGGCGCAAGTACATTCCATAAAGGAATAGATTTTGCTGCTGCGTACGGAACCGATATTTATGCGGCATACGATGGAGAGGTGGCTGCAGCGTCCTATTCGGGTGCGATGGGTAATTACATAATGATCGATCATGGTGACGGATTATATACCGTATATGAGCACTGTTCGGCAATGTATGTTCAGAAGGGAGACAAGGTTGTTATGGGTCAGACCATTGCAGCCGTAGGTTCTACCGGTATTTCGACCGGAAATCATCTCCACTTCGGAGTAAGAAGAAACGGAGAATATACTTCACCCTGGCCTTATCTGGGCAAGTGATCGGAAAGCGGAATATGAGTGATCAGGAAAAAATAATCAATACGCAGGAGCCTGTGCAGGGAGAAAACCTGCAGCAGGCATCACCTGCTCCCGTTAAAAAAGAAAAGAAGCGTCCCTTCAGGCTCGGTTTTTTGACCGGAATGCTGGTGATGCTTCTTTTATGCGTTGGTGCCTTGTTTGCACTTCTTTTTAGCAGGCGCCTTTATCTCGCCGGAGGAAACGGGATAGTTGATTCCGAGGTTATGGCCAAGGCGGAAGCCATATACGCATATCTGGATGCTCATTCCATATATGACTATGATGACGAAGCCCTCAGAGTGGGAATGCTGGACGGACTTTTGGACGGAACCGGCGATAAGTATGCCGAGTATTACACCGCAGATGAGATCGAAGAGCTGTTTTCGGATTACAACGGTGATTTCTGCGGCCTGGGACTTCTTCTTAAAGCCAAGGAAGACGGAAGCGTATATGTATCCGGTGTTTATGAAGATTCACCTGCAGAGGAAGCAGGCTTTCAGACAGGGGATGTCCTGCTCGCGGTTGACGGAGAAAGCGTTGTGGGAATCGACCGATATGACGTAGCTGCAATGGTACGCGGTCCTGAGAATTCCACAGTAGTCCTGACCGTATACAGGGAAGAGACCGGCGAAACCCTTGATATCTCCGCCGTAAGAAAGAAACTCAAAAAGATCGATGTAGAATATCATATGGAATCGGATACCGTGGGATATATCTGGATCAAGGACTTTGACGATGTTACCACGGATCAGTTCAAGGAAGCCATGGCTGATCTCAGATCACAGGGAATGAAAGACCTTGTACTTGATCTGAGGACGAATACCGGAGGCTTGTTCAGAGTGGCCCTTGAGGTTGCACAGGAACTTATGTGTGAAGGAATTATAGTCTCCATAGAAAATTCCGACGGAACCAGAAAGGAATATACCTGTGACGGAGCTCACGAGTTTGAGGGCAACATCGTTATTTTGACCGACGGCTATACCGCAAGTTCATCCGAGATACTTGCGGGCGCTCTTATCGATAACGGAATGGCCATATCGATGGGTACCACCACATTCGGTAAAGGCCTCGTACAGGATTTCTACTACTTAAGCGACGGATCATGTGTCAAATTCACTACCAACCAGTATTACACTCCCAACGGAACTGCCATAAACGGTGTGGGAATCATACCTGCCATCGAGGTTGAATTTGACGGAGATCTTTATTATGAAGAAGGAAGCGACAATCAGATAAATGCCGCAGTCGATTATCTCGAAAGCCTTTAAATGATCTCAATAAAATAACCCGGAAGGATTATCCTTCCGGGTTTTCTTATGCTCTCAGTTAGACTGAGGACCGAGAATGTCTTCTTTTGTCAGGGAATAGGGACCGAAGAGGTTGCTGTCCCACTGATGAAGGAGGTCTAAGTTCATACCGCCTCCGTCCCTGAAGTTTGCTGCGTGGCGGGATGCCATATCCGCTGTGAAGTCTTCGAGGGGATATACACCCTGAATGTAAAGGGGCCCCCAGGTCTGATACTCGACCATTGGCAGTGCTCCGCTGTTATCCAGGTCAACCTTTGCACCGTCCTTGTCTACGTGGATCGTAACCCAGGCCATTCCTTCAAAGCTTGTGTAGTTTTGAATCTGGCAGTGTATAAAGTTTCCGATGGAGTAGTAGCAAAGTCCGGAATTGCCGCTATCGGTAGTGATGTATTCAACAGGCTCTACGATGTGGGGATGAGCTCCGATTATTACATCTGCACCGGCATCTATCATCTGTCTTGCAAAATCCTTCTGGTAAGCGCAGGGCTCGAAAGAGTACTCATAACCCCAGTGCGGACATACTATAACGATGTCACAGACGGAACGAGCCAGCTTGATGTCCTCAAGCACTTCAGGATTGATGGTGTCAAAATCGATCTCTCTGGTGGCAGGATCGTAATAACAGAGTCTGTTAAGGTATCCGTCCAGTCCGTTAGCCCAGGTTGCCCAGTTGTGTGAATAGGTGTAATTGAGGATGGCGATCTTAATCCCGTTTACTTCCCTTATTACGAAAGCGGAGGTATTAACCATATCCTCGGGCTCCAGCTGCAGGTCATCGAATCTGGGCCTGTCATTGGGGCTTACACCGTATTTATCCAGCCAGTAGGAGCCTCTGTGGGAGGTTCTGGAATCCTCGTTAAGGTTGCTGTGGGTGCCCACAACGCTTATTTGAGGGTATCTATAGAAGTAATCATGGAAATATATGAGTCCGTTCAGTCCCTGGTCGTATGCATGGTTTGTTGCCGTAAGCACTACATCGAATCCGGCCTTGGCGATGGCATCGGCGGCCTCGGTCGGAGAGTTGAATGCGGGATATCCGGAAAAGCCTCTCTCGTTGCCACCTATGGGTGACTCCTGGTTGATGATCGCAATGTCTGCTGCATCAATGTAATCAAGTATGTCCTTGAAAAGAAAATCGTAATTTCTGGTTCCGTCTGCGAGAATGCCCTGATTGACAAGTCCCATGTGGAGAAGATCGTCTCCAACCATCATTACGTGGATATCGAATTCCTCAAAGGGCTCCTCCTCGGGCTCGGGTGCAAGCACTTCCTCCGGGATGGCGGTTCCTTCCATGGGGTCGGGGGTCTGTGCCGGTTCTTCTACTGGCGCCGGGTTATCCGCTACAGCGGCCCCTTCATGAAATATGGGTTTTATCAAAAATACATAGGCGAGAGCCAGTAATAATATGAAAAAAGCCAGAAAAATGCTGACCCGCATCATTCTCTTGCGGCGTTTTTTCTTCAAATAGGTATTTATATCGGACGATCTCATTTTTTTCTCCATTTTCGGGCGAAAACATGCCCTTATAACCTCAAAAATATAACATTTACAAGGGTTAAACGCAACTTGTTACAAGTTTTGACGCCATTTTTTAAGGGATATTTCGAAATTGTTACAAAAATGTTGCATTTTTTAATAATGTGGGTATAATGGACTTGTTCGACTGAATCAGATATGAATATGAATTTAAAGAAACTGCTTATAAATACATCAGCTCTTATTGCAGGCACAGCGATTGCTGTGCTTTTTCCCGTTAATACCGAAGCTGCGGTAATGGTATCGGGCGGAGCTTCAAGAGAGCTCAATACCACATCCCACACTCTTAACGAGACTGCTTCAACATCCGCTTCCGTTGCACAGATCACAGATCCCGCTGATGTCATTGAGGAAGAATATCTTTCACTTTCAATAGCTCTTTTCGAGTCAGATCCCAAGTATTGTAATGTACGTTCCGGTCCCGGAACCGAATATTCCATAGTAGGCCGTATGTATGACGGAAGTGTGGGCTCCGTTATCGATGGAGTCGATGAGACCATCGCAGAAGATCCGGATCCCGATGAAGACAATGAGGAATGGATACATGTCAGAAGCGGACAGACAGAAGGATATGTATTATCGAATTTCGTAGTTACCGGCGTTGCCGCATATAACAGGCTTGAGGAACACACACAGTACTATGCGGAGATTCTTGTAAGCCAGCTTAATGTCAGAAAAGAAGCTTCCATCGATTCGGAGTGCCTCACCTATGTAACCAGAGGAGAGAGATACAGAGTCGTTGTCGAAGATGGAATGGATCCCAGAGTATATCTGGCAGCCAAAGAATCCGACGATCCCGATGATGACGGAATGAACTGGATCAAGATCGTTTATTCCGGAGATAAGGTAGGATATGTATCCGCCGATTACATTACCATCACCGAGGAGTATAAGACTGCAAGAACCATCGAGGAGATCAGGGAAGAGGAAGCTGCGGAGCGCGAGAGAAACTTAAGAGCGACCACTTCTAACGGAAACGGCGGAGGACAGTCATATACCGCACCGGCCGAGAACCTTACCATACCCGATCTTTCCACCGATTACGCATCAACTTCCGAGCTCAGAATGGCGATCGTAAACTATGCTCTTCAGTTTGTCGGAAATCCTTACATCCTCGGCGGACAGAGCCTTGCGGGAACCGATTGTTCAGGATTCACCTGCTATGTCCTCAGGGATTTTGGTATAAGCGTGGCAAGAACTCCTTCAGGACAGTATTCATCCGCAGGACGCAGCGTATCGCTTGCCGAGGCACAGCCCGGTGACATTATCTGCTACGGATACGGCGGATGCTCACATGTAGCTCTCTACATCGGAAACGGACAGATCGTTCAGGAATCCAATCCGAGAAGAGGCCTGGAAGTTAATTCCGTTTACTTCATGAATAACATCATAGGCGTTAAGAACGTTTTAGACTGACAGATATAAGGTCCCGCCCGATGAGGGCGGGATTTTTTTTATTTTTTTAATCCGTAACTTTGTGGTAATATTATTGCCGTAGCTCGTATTTATAGGGAGGCATATATGGAAATCGAAAAGATTCTTTCTGTCTGTGATCACACTCTTTTACATCAGGATGCAACTTTTGAGGATATCAAAGCACTCTGCGATGATGCGATCAAGTATCATACTGCGTCCGTATGCATTCCTCCCTGCTATGTAAAGGATGCCAAGGCATATGTCGGCGACAGGATGAAGATCTGCACTGTTATTGGATTTCCCAACGGTAACATGACCACCACCGTAAAGGTACTTGAGACCTTTGATGCGCTGGATAAGGGGGCCGATGAGATCGACATGGTCATCAATATCGGCAGACTTAAGAGCAAAGACTACGCTTATGTTAAACAGGAGATAAATCTCATAAAGCAGGCATGCGGAGATCACATTCTCAAGGTTATAATCGAAACCTGCATGCTTACCGATGAAGAAAAGATCAAAATGTGCGAGATCGTAACCGAGGCAGGTGCGGATTACATCAAGACTTCAACCGGATTCTCTTCCGCGGGTGCGACATTTGCCGATGTGGAGCTCTTTGCAAAGCATGTGGGCGAGGGTGTAAAGATCAAGGCTGCCGGAGGAATAAGCTCCATTGCGGATGCCGAGAAGTTCATTGAGCTTGGTGCATCCAGACTCGGAACCAGCAGGATCGTAAAAATAGTAAAAGAACAGAGTTAATCAAAAACCGGGTGTCCGTAACGGAACACACGGTTTTTTATATAAGGAGATCTCGGCTAAAAGATCTATCCGTTTTATTTTCCGAGCAATTTGAGGAGATAAGGGATCTCAAGCTCGAAATTTACGGCGTAGTCAACCCTGTCGGGATCGTTGTATGAATTCCTGATGCAGGCAGTGGTGAAATTAGCTGCAATGACAAGCGCATCATACACGCTCTTTCCGTTTACGAGGGCTCCGGTGAAGGCACTTGCATATACATCGCCGGTTCCGTGGGATTTGTAAGGAATCTTTTCGGCACCGTAGCTGATGAACTCATCCTTGGCGGAATCATATCCGATAAATCCGAAGGTTCCGTCTGAAAGGGTCACTCCGGTGATGACGGGGAATTTGATACCTATACCGGTAAGTTTTTTAAGGATATCCTTAACGGTTTCTTCGGAGGCATCCTCTCCGGGATATTCAATACCGAGCATGAGAGCGGCTTCCGAGATATTGGGTAGAGCAATGTCTGATTCGGCACAAAGGGTTCCCATCTCACGTGCGAAGTTTTCGTCAAATCCGTAATAAAGCTTTCCGTTATCGGCCATTGCGGGGTCCACGATCTTGAAGGTTCCCTCGGCACCGAACTCTTTGAAATAGCTCTTTACGATATCAATTTGGCGGAGACTTCCAAGATAGCCGGTGTAGAGAGCGTCGAACTTAAAGCCTTCTTTTTTCCAGTGATCTCTGATAGGTTCCATGTCGTCCGTAAGGTCGCGGAAAGTAAAACCGGAGAACTGCGTATGTGTTGAAAGGACTGCGGTGGGAACTATTGCTGTCTCAACACCGGTGGCGGAAATGATGGGGAGCGCAACGGTGAGAGAGCACTTTCCGATGCATGATATGTCCTGGATGGTGGCGATTCGTTTCATTTTTTGTAAGACTCCTTTAATACTTTGTTTATTGTATTTTAGATTTTTACAAAGTATAATCTGAAACTGGTTCTATTGGTACACCCATTTTAGATTTTTTTTATAATACCAGTTTACGATGATATTTAATTTACAGAAAAAAGGCGAAAAGCCCATATACGAATACCTTTACGAAAGCATCCGAAATGAGATCATATCCGGAAAGCTAAAGAGCGGAGACAAGCTCCCTTCCAGAAGGCAGATGGCTCTCGATAACGGCATAGCGGAGATAACCGTGGCAAATGCATACGCACAGCTTGTTACCGAAGGCTACATTGAGAGCAGGGAAAAGAGCGGATATTTCGTATCCCGTGACATAGACCTTATTCCGGAGACGGGAGTCAAAAAGCGAAGGGAAGATAACTGTCCCGTAAAAAGGTTTTTATGTAAAAAGAAAGAATCGGCTGCAGGCGATAAGACAGTGAACCTGTCAAACAGCGGACTTCCCGAGGAGACATTTCCTTTTGATACCTGGTCCAAGCTTGCCAGAAGAATCCTTTCGGAAGAACGAAGTGAATGTATAAAAGCCCCTGAAGTAAGAGGACTTCAAAAGCTCAGAGAATCCATCGCCGGCTATCTTGAAAGATCGAGAGGATTTACGCCTGATCCGGAGCACATAATAGTGGGTCCCGGTACGGAGTATCTGTGTAATGTGCTCTTAAGTCTTCTCGATAAGGAAGCTGCGGTTGCGCTGGAAGATCCCGGTTACAGAAACATAGGAAGACTCTTTGAAGGAAGTGGACATGAATGCCATCACCTTCCCGTGGACGAAAACGGACTTATCACCTCGGAGCTTAAGGGCAAGGGAATAAAGCTTCTGCATGTTTCTCCTTCGCACCACTTCCCTCTCGGATGTGTAATGAGTGCTCCCAGGAGAGCATCGCTTATATCCTGGGCCGAGGAAGAATCCGCCTGGATCATAGAGGACGATTACGATTCAGAGTTCAGATTTGAAGGACGCCCCGTACCCCCCATCGTATCGTATGAGCAGGACAGAGTTATCTATATGAATACTTTTTCGAGAACACTGTCCCCGTCAATAAGGATCGCGTATATGGTATTGCCCGCGGAACTCTATGAATTATTCATGGACAAGTTCATGTACCATTCCGGGAGCGTATCGACTCTGGAACAATTGACACTTGCGTCATTTATTTCCGAGGGGTATTACGAAAGACATCTAAACCGAGTCAGGAATTATTACAAAAAGCGAAAAAAGGCCATATTTGATATTGCCATGGAAAAAACCATCGCCGAAAACTTTGAGATAGAAGGCGACGGAAGCGGTATGACCTTTATTCTCAAATGCAAAACAGATACGGATGACAGGTACCGGCAAGTACTTGCCAAACACGGAGTGCTGATAAATCCGTTAAAAGAGTACTGTTTTGAAACATCGGATTATTCCGATAACAGATATGTTGTAAATTTCGGATACGTTAATGAAGATCAGTTTAAAAACGCTGCACTTAAGATGTGCAAGGCGTTGAGGGTGAAAAAATGTCGAAATTAAGTGTTAAAAAGCCGTTTACGGTGCTGGTCATGGTTGTCATCATGATCGTACTCGGAGTAGTAAGTATTCTGAGGATGCAGATGGACTTGCTGCCCCAAATATCCCTTCCCTATGTTCTGGTGATCACCGCTTATCCCGGTGAATCCCCCGAATCAGTCGAAGAGACCATATCCAAACCGCTGGAGCAGTCCCTCGGAACTATATCCGGTGTTAAGAATATCTATTCCATGAGCTACGAAAATTACGGAGTCGTGGAATTGGAATTCGCATCCGGAACGGATCTTGATTCCGTCATGGTCAAGATCTATACACAGATAGATACGGTAAGAGCCACATGGCCGGATGAGGTGGGAATTCCTTCCATACTGGAGCTTTCCACCGATATGCTGGCTAACCAGTACCTTGCGGTATCCTACGATGGTATGAGCATCGAGGAACTGTCCAAATTTACCGAGGACGTTGTGGTTCCCGCATTCGAAAGACAGGACGGTGTAGCAAGAGTATCACCCAGTGGTCTTATCGAAAAGACTGTTCAGATACAGCTCGATCAGGAAAAAGTCGACCTACTTAATGAGAAGATCTATGCGTATGCCGAAGGAGAACTTAACGATGCGTATGATGAGATCATGGAGAATCAGGACGATCTCGACGACGCAAGGCAGCAGCTTATTGATTCGCAAAACGATCTCAATCAGTCACAGCTGGATCTGAATGAAAGTCTCCAGGATCTGACCGATGCATATGCGGATCTTATTGATTCACAGTATGATCTTGTGGATTCCATTGAAGAGATCGATGATGCCAGAAGAGAACTGGATGAAAAGAAAGCGGACCTTGAGAAGGCAAAGAATGAAGCGTATGCCGGATTGACTCAGGCAGAGGAAGCACTTAAGCAAAAAGATGAATTAAACTCACAGCTTTCTGCGGCTCAGACTGCACTTGCCGCATTACAGACATCACTTGAATCAATGTCCCCCGGAGATCCCGGTTATGACTATGTCGCAAGCCAGATCGCAACTGCCGAAGCAGGAATCTCTCAGTTACAGGCGGGAATCAGTGCCATCGATTCCGGACTTGCACAGGGTGGTATCCATTCCTGGGCAGATCTCGAAAGAGCCAAGATGGAAGCTGCATCTCAGTTCGGTGCCGCATCCGCACAGATCTCCATTGCACAGCAGCAGCTTGAAGCTGCCAGAGAGCAGGCTGAGAAAGGACAGGATCAGATAAATGACGCATACGATCAGATCATGGACGGATATGATCAGATTGCAGACGGTCAGGATAAGATCAATGACGGACAGCAGCAGATCAATGACGGATGGGAGTCCTATTATGATGCCGTAGAGCAGTTCAATGACGGACTAGCCCAGTTCGAAGTTCAGAGACAGGAAGCTCTTAAGAAGGCTAATTCGGATGAACTGATCACCCTTCAGACTCTTTCCCAGCTTATATATGCTCAGAATTTCGATATGCCTGTCGGATATATCGATGATAAGGAAGATAATTCCTGGCTTCTTAAGATAGGTAATGAATTCAACAGCGTAGAGGAGATGGAACTTACGCCCCTTGTCGTATTGGACGGTGTAGGTCCTGTACTTCTGGGCGATGTTGCCAACATAACCATAATAGATAACTCTGATGTTACATTTACCAAACTCGGAGTAAACGACGGCGTTATCCTCAGCATTTTCAAGAGCAGCGAAGCCGGCTCCAACGATGTAGCAAATGTATGTATTGAAGAGTTAAGAGTACTCGAAGATAAATATCCCGGACTTGATATCACCGTTATTATGGACCAGGGTGCATATATCGAGATGATCCTGTCGGTCGTTGTTCAGAACATGCTGATAGGTGCGGGACTTGCGATACTCATACTCGCTATTTTCCTCAAGGATGTACTTCCTACCATTGTTGTAGCAATAAGCATTCCTCTGAGTGTGCTCACCGCTCTTATCGCCATGTATTTCAGCGGTGTATCGCTCAACATGATGAGCTTATTCGGAATGAGCCTCGGTATAGGTATGCTCGTTGATAACTCCATAGTTGTAATGGAGAACATATACCGACTAAGGGGCCGAGGTATAGAAGCGCCGAGAGCATCCGTTCAGGGTGCAAGACAGGTATTCGGTGCGGTTGTTGCCTCAACCCTTACCACCATCTGTGTATTCTTCCCGATGGTATATACAGAGGGCCTTATCAGAGAATTGATGATGCCTCTCGCACTTACCATCATATATACTCTTTTGTCATCGCTTTTGATATCGATGACCATTGTTCCCGCGGCTTGTTCAACACTTTTGAAGAGAACCAAACCCAAGGAGCACAAGCTTTTTGATAAAGTCCTTGATGCATACGGAAAGGCACTTTCATTCTGCCTTAGAGTTAAGATATTACCCCTTGCTCTCGCAATAGCTCTTCTTGCGTTCAGTGTTATCATCGCACTTCGTTCGGGAATCGTAATGATACCCAACGCATCCTCCAGCCAGATCCAGGGTACTGTCACTTTCGGTGAGGAGACCACAAGAGAAGAGAATTATGAGAAGATGACTTTGCTCATTGAAACCATGTCAGCAATCGAGGGAATCGATACGGTCTGCGTAATGAGCGGAAATGCCGATGAGACTCTTATGGCAGGCGCAAGCTCCGATAACTTCAGAAGTTTCTCGGTCATGGTTCTCTGCGAAAATGACGAAGCGGGTGAGGAGGAGGTTGCCAAGATCACGAACGCGATGAGTGCGGCTGCGGCTTTATTGGACATTGATCTGTCCGTAACTTCCGGTATGGACGCCATGGATCAGCTCCTCGGAAGCGGACTTTCCCTCCAGATCTTCGGTGATGATATTGAGGAACTTAAGAGGATCAGTAACGATATCATGGACATTGTTGCCTCCGTTCCCGGATACGAAAATATTACCAACGGAAATGAAGATGCCAAGCAGATCCTCCACATGTATATAGACAGAGATGCAGCAATCGATGACGGTCTTACCGTTGCTCAGATCTATCAGGCTATTTACGGAAAACTGACCACATCTTCGGTAGTATCCAGCATAAAGCTTGCGGGTGAGACTCTTGATGTTGAGATCATCACCGATCTTGATCCTCTTGATGCGGGAAATATCATGGATTACACATTTACCATTGATGATGAGGATGAAGACGGAAATGCGATAACAAGGGATGAGCCCCTTAGCAGATATGCAAATCTTGTCAAAGAAGACGGTATGAACCAGATCAACAGACTCAATATGAGTTATTATCTGGATGTTACCGCGACTGTAGCCGAGGGCTACAATAATGCCCTTCTTTTCAGAGAGCTTGAGCCTCTTCTTGATAAGTATGAATTGCCCTCAGGATACATTCTTGATGTAGGCGGAGAGTCCGAGACCACCAATCAGATGATCGAACAGATGGCACTTGTTCTTGCTTTGGGTCTTGTACTTGTATATCTGATAATGGTTGCACAGTTCCAGAGCCTGCTCAGTCCCTTCATCATTCTTTTCACCGTACCTCTTGCATTTACCGGAGGTTTCCTGGGACTGAAGTTTATGGGTGAACCCGTTTCCATGATGGCTCTTATGGGCTTCCTGGTGCTTATGGGTACCGTCGTTAACAACGGTATCGTATACGTAGACTACACAAACCAGCTCAGAATAGGCGGTCTTACAAGGCACGATGCACTCATCGCAGCCGGCAAGACCAGAATGCGTCCCATCCTGATGACTGCTCTTACCACGATTTTGGCTGAAAGCTCGCTCTGCATAGGCGATTCGCTTTCATCACAGCTCGGTAAAGGCATGGGAATCGTAATCATAGGCGGTCTTGCTTATGCGACCCTTATGACGCTGTTTATAGTTCCCGTGATTTATGATATCTTATTTAAGAAACAGCCCGTAAACATCGATACCGGATCTGAGAGCCTTGACGATATTCCGGATGATGCTGCGGAGTATCTTAAGGAGAAAGAACTTGAGCAGAATCGTAATATTGAACGGATTGCTGATGGACCCGAAGAGCAATCTTCAGACGAAAGCGGATCTGAGGATCAGTGACGGACGCGTCGCTAAAATAGTACTTAAATCGGACGGTGGGATCACACCTGAAGAGGGTGATGAGATCGTTGACGCTGAGGGACTTATAGTAGCCCCCGGTCTCGTAGACGTACATGTCCACTTCAGGGATCCCGGCTTTACCGCCAAAGAAGACATAGAGACAGGCTCCGCATCTGCGATTAAAGGCGGATATACCTCCGTTGTAATGATGGGTAATACCGATCCCAGATGCGACAATGTCGAAACACTTAAATACATGCAGGATAAGGCATCGAAGATGCCACTGCACATATATGTGACCTGTAATGCAACGGTCGGAATGAAGGGAGAGAACCTTGCGGATCTCGAAACCCTTCATAAAGCCGGAGCCGTCGGAATCACGGATGACGGTCTTCCCATTATGGATCGCGAAATTCTTAAACAGGTATTCCTCAAAGCGGCTTCATTGGGTGTTCCCGTAAGCCTTCATGAGGAGGATCCTTCACTTATCACAAATAACGGCGTAAACAGAGGAAAGGTATCCGACCATTTCGGAATAGGCGGATCCCCCTCCGAAGCCGAATATTCTCTTATCAGACGAGACCTTGAGATTGCTTCGGGCACCGGGGTCAGTGTCGATATCCAGCACATATCCACAGCAGAGGGTGTTGATGCGGTAAGACAGGCCAAGGCAAAAGGTGTTAACGTCCATGCGGAGGCTACTCCCCATCATTTTACCCTTACGGATGAAGCCGTCATTACCCACGGAACCCTTGCCAAGATGAACCCTCCCCTCAGAACGGAGAAGGACAGACTGGCTGTCATAGAGGGTCTTAAAGACGGCACCATCGATATGATCGCAACTGATCATGCTCCTCATACAAACGAAGAAAAAGCACTTCCCATAACCAAGGCACCCAGCGGCATAATAGGGCTGGAAACCGCTCTGGGACTGGGCATCACAGAACTGGTGGACAAAGGATTCTTGTCCATGATGGATCTTTTAAGACTCCTGACCATCGGCCCTTCAGAGGTTTATAATCTGGATGCGGGATATATATCCGAGGGCGGACCTGCGGACATAGTTCTCATAAATCCGGAGGATGAGTGGACCGTAGAAGATGATTTTGCTTCGAAGGCACACAACACTCCGTTTATCGGATGGAAATTAAAAGGCCGCGCAATTATGACGATCGTGTCAGGAAATATAGTGTACAGGGGTTAGTATGAAAAGTAAGACATTAGGAAAAGTTATATCCCAGAAGCAACTTGCTCCCGGGATATTCGATCTTGTGATCGAGACAGAGATTGCCGCGGAAGCAGGCGCCGGACAGTTTGTGGGTGTGTATACCAAAGATGCATCCGCCCTTCTTCCCAGACCCATCAGTATCTGCGGAGTATCGGATGACAAAAAGTGCATCAGACTCGTATACAGAGTCACAGGCAAGGGCACCGCTGATTTTTCCGGGTTAAAAGAAAACGATGATGTAATGCTCCTCGGAGTGCTCGGAAACGGATATGATATCGAAGAGCTTAAGAAGTGCTCGGAAGCCGGAGGAAAGGGAGTGCTCCTTCTCGGAGGCGGTATCGGCGTGCCTCCCATGCTTGAACTTGCCAAAGAACTGAAGGCAGCAGGCGTAAAGGTCACCTCCGTAATGGGATATCGTGACGATAAGACCTTCCTTCTGGATGAGTTCGAAAAGCATTCTGACACATATGTCGCTTCTGAGGACGGAAGCGTCGGAACCAAGGGGAATGTTCTTGATGCTGTAAGGGAAAACGGAATCGAATTCGATGCCGTATGTTCCTGCGGACCTCTTCCCATGCTCCGTGCCATCAAAGAATTCGCAGGGGATAAGCCTGCATATATCTCTCTTGAAGAAAGAATGGCCTGCGGCGTAGGTGCGTGTCTCGGATGCGTCGTTAAGACCAAGGAAGTAGATCATCATTCACATGTAAATAATGCAAGGATCTGCACTGACGGTCCTGTTTTTGCCGCATCGGAGGTGGAGATATGAGAAAAACAGAAGTCACCATAGCCGGTGTCACATTTAAGAACCCTATCATGGAAGGATCCGGAACCTTCGGATCTGGTATGGAATATTCCGAGTTCGTAGATCTTAACAGGCTTGGAGCAGTAGTAACAAAGGGCGTTGCCAATGTGCCCTGGCCCGGAAATCCCACCCCCAGGGTATGTGAAGTGTACGGCGGAATGCTCAATGCGATAGGACTCCAGAATCCCGGAATCGAAGTTTTCTGCGAAAGGGATCTTCCCTTCCTGAAAAAATATGACACGAAAGTCATAGTTAATGTCTGCGGCAAATCCGTATCCGATTACGTAGAAGTAGTGGAGAGACTCTCCGATGAAAAGAGAGTGGATATGCTGGAGATCAATGTATCCTGCCCCAACGTAAAAGAGGGTGCCATCGCTTTCGGAACAGATAAGGGTGCGCTTGAGAATATTACCAAAGAGATCAAGGCACATACCAAAAAGCCCGTGATCATGAAGCTCACACCCAATGTTACGGATATTGCGGAAATGGCACGCGTTGCTGAAAGCGCCGGAGCGGATGCTCTTTCTCTTATCAATACCATCACCGGTATGAAGATCGATATAGAGAGAAGAAAATTTGCACTTGCCAATAAGACCGGTGGAATGAGCGGTCCTGCAATCAAGCCCATCGCCGTCAGAATGGTCTATCAGGCCTCCCATGCCGTTAAGATCCCCGTTATAGGAATGGGGGGAGTGGCAACAGGCGAAGATGCCATCGAATTTATGATGGCAGGTGCTTCGGCCGTTGCAGTCGGAATGATGAATTTTGTAAATCCCTACGCTACAACAGAATGTATCGAAGGAATAGAAAGATACATGGAAAACCACAAGATAGAGGATATTAACGAGATCATAGGCTGTGTCTAAAAAATAACAATAATTGTTTTTAAAATCTGCGGATGATAAGATTTCCTTAAGGCACTAAACAATCGGAAGAAAGGCACCGATATAGTTATTGTAATCACGGATGATTATGCATAATGTGACCGCGCAAAAACACGTTATGCCACAGGCGAAAGGAGAGATTTATGAATGTAAACGGAGTTACATCCTCTCAGGCAGCAAGTGCGTATTCGGCTTATACTTCCCAGACAAAGGCAAAAGAAGCCGCAAATACCACTGATGTTAAAGAAGAGGCTGCGGCAGTATACGAACCTTCGGGCAAGACTGCCGAGACAGATAAGGTTTACAGATCCAATACCGCTATGATCGATAAGCTCAAGGCAGAGGCAGATGCCAGAACCGAGAGCCTCAGATCTCTGGTAGAGAAGCTCCTGGGTCAGCAGGCCACTAAGTACGGTGAGGCAACCGATATATGGTCATTCTTAAAGAGTGGCGATTATGAGGTTGATCCCGAGACCAAGGCACAGGCTCAGGCGGATATCGCAGAAGACGGATATTGGGGAGTCGAAAAAACCAGTGACCGTATAGTACAGTTTGCCATGGCTCTCACAGGCGGCGATCCCGACAAAGTAGACAGTATGATCGACGCATTCAAGAAGGGCTACGCACAGGCCGAAGAGACCTGGGGCGGCAAGCTTCCCGAGATTTCCCAGAAGACCTATGACGCCGTTTTGGACAAGTTTGAGAAAATAAAGAGCGGCGAAACAGATCCTGCAACCTATTTAAACAGTTAAATCATCCATGATGACAAAGATGCCCTCCCCGGTATAGGGGAGGGCGTTTTTATATGCACCGGGATATGATAGAATCTGATGAGAAGTAAACTAGGGAGAACGGATATGATAACAGAAAGAGCATATGCCAAGATAAATTTAAGCCTTGATGTGACCGGAAAGCGTCCAGACGGATATCACGAAGTCCGTATGGTGATGCAGACCGTGGACATATATGATACTTTGACATTTGAAAAGACCGAAGAAGGCATTACGATAGATGTGGGCGGGAGTCCTCTTCCCATGGACGGAGACAACCTGATCCATAAAGCTGCAAAAGCCGTCATGGATAAGTGCGGGATCACCTGCGGGGTAAGCATATCCCTAGATAAACATATCCCCATAGCCGCGGGAATGGCGGGAGGAAGCTCCGATGCCGCAGCAGCATTAAGAGGTGTGAACAGACTCTTTGAATGCGGACTTTCAAATGATGAACTTCGTCAGATCGGCGTTAAGATCGGTGCGGATGTTCCCTACTGCGTTGAGGGCGGTACTGTTTTGGCGGAAGGGATAGGTGAGAAACTGACATTCCTGTCACCGCTTCCCGAACATGTCCTTGCAGTAGCCAAGCCTGAGCGGGGAGTGTCCACCGGAAACATCTATAAATCCCTGGATGAGATATTTGATACAGTAGTCCATCCCGATGTGGATTCAATGCTGGATGCGTTTAAATCCTCCAAGGACCTGTCATTTACAAAACATCTCGGAAATGTCCTTGAATACGTTACCGTTCCTTTATGCCCCGAGGTTGAAGAAATTAAGAAAATTTTTATGGGGTCAGGCACCGTGGGGACCCTTATGACCGGAAGCGGCCCCACAGTGTTTGCTTTCTTTGAGGACAAAGACAAAGCGGCAAAGGCCATAGATAAGGTAAGAGAGAGCGGACTGTGCCGCGATGAAGAAATGTTCGTAACTACCTTAACATCTCCTATAAACTCTTAATACGTTGACAGGGTTAAGCGGATTGTACTAAAATCAGTACAATCCGTTCATTTATGTATACAAAGTTCAAGGAGAAAAATATGCCGGGGGCAAAGGAAGAAGATTTCCTACCTTTAAGAGATTCAGTATATAACAAGCTCAGACAGGCCATCCTTACCGGAGAATATCCTCCCGGGGAAAGGCTTATGGAAGTTCATCTGGGAGATAAATTAGGTGTCAGCCGTACTCCCATCAGAGAAGCCATCAGAATGCTGGAGCTTGAAGGACTTGTTACCATGATCCCGAGAAAGGGAGCCATGGTATCCCAGATCACCGAAAAGAATATGTCCGATGTTCTGGAAGTAAGACGTGCCCTAGATATCCTTTGTGTGCAGCTAGCCTGTGAGAGGATCACATCCGACGGTATCGCAGAGCTCAGGAAGGCAAGGGACAATTTCGAAAGAGCCGTTGCCACCAATGACAGCCGCAGGATTGCCCAGGCGGACGTGGAATTCCACAACGTGATAATAAGAGCTACGGGTAATGACAGGCTTATCAGCCTTGAAGATTCTCTTTCCCTTCCCATGTACAGATACAGATATGAGTACATAAAGGATTCATCGGGACATGATAATCTGGTGAAGGAACACCGTAAGATCGTAAATGCCATTGAAAAAAGAAATCCCGAGGCCGCAGCTTCGGAAACCGGCGAGCATATCGATAATCAGCGCAGATCCATCATGAGACAGATCAGGCTCGAGCGTGAGGAAGAGACCATGAATGCTCTGTACGGAAAAAGAACCATAAGATGATGACAATGGGGACGCTTCTGTTTTGTCACC
>JAGCUO010000195.1 GCA_017962825.1 Lachnospiraceae bacterium
AGAAGATACTGTCATAATGATCGGAATCAGAGGCGAAGTTTATCCTTCAACACAGACCGTATTCAAAAAGAATTACAAAAAGCTCAAAGGCAAATATGACCTGAAGCTTGAATACTCACCCACCGTAAGGATCCTTTCAACCAGTGAGATCATCGATCTCATCCCCGTAGCAAAAATGTGTGTATCCACAGGCGGAAACCACATTCTCGCGAGACCGCTTAAGAGAAGGGCGAAGGTCTTCACCAAGTGGCTCAAGAACGATTACCTTAACGGTGAGATCGGAGATTACCTCGCAATGAAAGCTTCGGATCAGGACGACGTATATATCATCGGCAAGGACCTCTTCAAGGAATCATACGAACTCGTAAAATGATACGCAAATAACACAAATAAAAATGCCGGAAGGATTTCCTTCCGGCATTTTATATTATTGTTGGACGATTCAGGTTATTCCGTACAGATTCTTCATCTCATCGCTGAGCGTTTCGTTTCCGACATATTCCAGTCCTCTTTCAATGAGCTCTTCTATCGAAAGTCTTTCATAATAGCCGAAGTTCGACAGACCATTAATGGTCGAAAATGTTTTTACGTAGAACCTTCCCTTTTCCGGATCGTAACATTTAAGCCCATAGAGTTTGGTCCTGATCTCGAAATCATTCAGGTCGATAATGCTGTTATAAGCATCATTGCTGACAAGCAGTTCTTCGCCGAAAAACTTAAATATAATCTCATCAAACCTCGGAACCTTGTAGCCTTCAAGCTGAATGCTTCCCAGCATATTCCCGTCGAGATCATACTGGGTCAGGGTGTGAACCTGGGTATAGGTTATCAGCCCTTTATCACAAAAAACCATACTCACTATCTCGGAATCACCTCTGGGAATTGTCTGGAACTTTCCGTCCGTAACATCATAAAGATTTATATAAGCTCCGCAGCCTATTGCATATGTCTTTGAATCCTTATCCCAGACCGCAAATGAATCTGTCATGCAGGGAATCTCGGTCAGTTCTCCGCTTTCCAGGTCGATAAGATATGCTGTTGTTTCCGTATCATAATAACCGCGCGGGTTGGCGACAAATACTGCTTTCTTACAATCGGGAGAAACCGATAATTTTCCGATACCGTAATTGATCGAGTTATCGTCATTGAGCTCTATCCTTTCGGATGTATGGGTTTCGCAATCATAAATATACATTCCGCCCGGCAGATAATCATCTCCCATCGTCCCCATGACTATCTTATCGTCAACGCAGCATTCAACTATCGATCTGCAGTAAGGCACTCCTTCGACACGGCTTATGCTGCCGTCGGATATATCCACCATAAACAATTTATCACCTGTACGGTCTTCTCCGGATATTATGCCTCTGTTAATAAGATACAGCATTCCGTCCTGCGCAGTGCATACAAGTCTTACGGCCGTATAACTGCTTCCGTCTATAACCGTCTTCCAATCGATCTTTCCGGTGGATGAATCATAACAGTACAGGTTCATATTACTTCCGAAAAACAGAACCTTGTCTTCGTGACAGAGCGCAGACTGAATGGTTTCACCCGCCTCTACGCCGTCAATTCCTATATAATTCTGGTCATAATATGTACTGACATACTCTATGATTCCGTTCTGATCCGAATATTTTACCAGAAAATGATTGTCATTTTCCTCTTCGGAAAAGAATGCGTTCGAATCTGAGATCCCGGAGGAAAAATATGAATAAGAGATCATAAATTGCTTTTCCGAATCCAGAGTGGCGTACATATACTTTCCTGTCTTGAGCACAACAGCAATTCCGGCATTGTCGCCTACCATATATGAGGAGACAGCCTCCCCAGTCATCTCATTATCGGCCAGCAGCTTACCGTCCTTTGTGCTGTAAAAATATAATTTATTGGAAAAAATGATACCGACAGCGGGATATACTTCGCCTGAAAACGTGTAATCACAGAAAATGATATTTGTGTTTCCGTCCGCCAGAGTATACGGTATATCAACTTCCCATTCTTCCTTACCCGTGTGCGGGTCAAATTTGGACAGCGTACGGACATCCCTGACCATCATTTCCATATCGCCCATGACAAAGTTCATGTTATCCGTTGCTTCTTTCTGATAGGAAACAAACAGTTCATTATCCTCCGAGAACCTCATAAAAGATACGTCAGAGATACTTTCCGCCATGCAAATATACTCATCCGCATCCCTGTCATATACATATAACTTCTGGGCATTGTAGTTATTTCCGACCGAAAGAGCGATCAGACTTCCGTCACGGGACGCTTTCGCTTCATATATGGAGAAAATATCCATCACGGATTCAGGGTCCGCCAAAGCACCACTCACATCCAGATCAAGCTTGACCGATCCTGTCTGCTTATCCAAAAGCATAAGATGTCCCGATCCCGTATACATTACTTCTTCGCCGTCCGTGATCGTCCATACTGACTTTCCCGTGTAATAGGTATAATGCCCGGAATCAAGATCCACCGTCCATAACACGTTTTCATACGCACTGTCATACGCAACCAGTTTTTCCCGGTAGTTTATGATAAGAACCCCGTCCCTGTCCAGGGCAAAATCCTTTGTTTCCGCACCATCACGGGGGATCACCTTATAAACTTCATGGTCCCCCGTGTTCCATATTGTAATGTCACCGCGTGCATCCATTGCAACGATCTTGGATGTATCCTGTGTTATGAGAAATTTATCGATCTCATAGGAAGTACTGTATTGCCAGATAGGAAGCATGCTGAAGGCTCCGGGTGTATAGTAACAGCTAAGTGAATTGGTAAGTGCATATTCCGCTCTGGTGGTTACAGGCCTGTCGTTACCTTCGGAAGGAAGTGCGGCAAGTGCAAGAAGGACCGCACTGACCCTGTCGTTGTTCTCAAGATACTGTCCCGATATTGTAGCAAGAAACTCCGACTGATTCTTAAGAGCTTCCTGATAATTGGCCTGTGCGGTCTCATAATTGG
>JAGCUO010000196.1 GCA_017962825.1 Lachnospiraceae bacterium
GGGTGACAAAAATGATACGTCCCCACTGTCACCACTTGACAACATCCCTTGCAGGGTATACATTATGTTAAGTATTTGATGTAAGAGTGGCCACGCGGCCACTCTTACTTGTTTGTTGGGAGGGTGCTTATGGGCAGAGCCGAACAGATAGCTAAAAAAGCTGAAGAGCTCCTCGTTCCCGTAACCGAAAGCTATGGCGTATCGGTTTACGATGTCGAATATGTCACGGAGAATAATGAAAAGTATCTTCGTGCATACATCGATAAGGAAGGCGGAGTGACCATCGATGACTGCGAAAACGTCAGTCGCGCATTTGAAACAAAACTGGATGAATCCGGACTGATCGATGAACAGTACATTCTGGAAGTGTCAAGTCCCGGGCTTGGAAGAACACTTTCGAAGGACAGACATCTGGAAAAATCGATCGGGCAGTCTGTTGAGATCTCCTTCTACAAACAAATGGTGATCCGTGAGGATGAGACCAGTTCCATCAAATCCAAATCCATCGCAGGCATCCTTAAAGCCTTCGACAAGGATACAGTCACCATAGAAGATACTGAAACAGAAAATATATCGGTCTGGCAGCGTAATGACATCGCGCAGATCAAGCTGTCTTTGGATTTTTAATCACAGAAAGGGAAAAGGGAAAAACAAAATGAACAGCGAACTTATTGAGAGTCTTAATCTGCTTGCAAAGGAAAAAGGCATAGACAGAGAAGCAATCTTCGATGCTATCGAGAATGCTCTTGTTGCAGGTTGCCGTAATCTGTATGGCAGAAATGAGAACATCAAGAACATACGTGCAGAGGTCAATCGTGAGACCGGCGATCACCGCATCTATGCGGAGAAGACCGTTGTCGAGACCGCTGATGATGTTATGGACCCTCTTGAGGATATTTCTCTTGAAGATGCTCAGGCAATTGCGCCCGATGCACAGATCGGAGACGTTGTACAGGTTGATATCAAGTCCGAGGAACTTACCCGTATCGCAGCAATGAGTGCTAAGAACGTCATTCTCCAGAAGATCCGTGAGGAGGAGAGACATGCGGTATTTGATCAGTTCTCAGGCAGAAGAAAGAATGTAGTTACCGGAACCGTAAATCATTACGTAGGAGGCAATGTAAGCCTTAACCTCGGCAAGGCAGACGGTATCCTTGCAGAGTCTGAGATGATCCCCGGTGAGAAATATCAGAACGGAGACAGACTTAAGGTATACGTACTTGATGTTAAGTCCACTCCCAAGGGACCCCGTATCAGCGTAAGCCGTACTCATCCCGAGCTTGTAAGATGCCTCTTCGAAAATGAAGTAACCGAGATCTCAGACGGTATCGTAGAGATCAGAAGCATTGCACGTGAGCCCGGCAGCCGTTCCAAGATCGCCGTATGGAGCAACAACCCCGACGTCGATCCCGTAGGCGCGTGCGTCGGTATGAACGGAGACAGAGTAGGCGCTGTAGTAAGCGAGCTCAATGACGAGAAGATCGACATCGTATGCTGGGATGACAACCCCGGAAACCTTGTTCAGAATGCACTTTCACCCGCTTCCGTAAATGCGGTATTTGCAGATCCCTATGAGAAGACCGCTAAGGTAGTAGTTCCCGATGACCAGCTTTCTCTTGCCATCGGAAAAGAGGGACAGAATGCACGTCTTGCAGCACGTCTTACCGGCTACAAGATCGATATCAAATCAGAGTCACAGGCTAAGGACGCTCCCGGATTCCGTTATGAGGATTACGAGTATTCGGATGATGAGGAAGAAACATTCGATGAGAGCGTTGAAGCTGTAGACGAAACTTCCGAAGGGGAAGCAGAGGAATAATGGCATCCGAAGTATCAAGAACTTGCATCGGCTGTGGAGAAGTTCACGACAAGAAGACCATGATCAGGATCGTAAAAGATCCAAAGGGCATGATCGGGGTAGATGAGAGCGGACGTGCAAACGGCCGCGGGGCATATATATGCCTGAATGAAGAATGCCTTGAGAAAGCCGTCAAAAAGCAGGGCCTTAACAGGGCTTTTAAGATGCAGGTTTCGAGGGATACCGTTTCGGAAGTATCCGAATATATCAGAAAAAAACTGGCGGAAAGCTGACCGCCGGGAGGAGTTATTACGCAGGACAAAGTATTATCACTTCTTGGAATCGCACAAAAGAGCGGAAACATTGCCGGCGGTGAAACGCAGGTTCTCGAAAGCATTCGGGACGGAACGGCAATGTGTGTTGTGATAGCAGAAGATGCTTCCGACGGTTCGAAGAAAATGTATACGGATAAATGTAAATACTACGAAGTTCCGTATGCATATTATTCCGACAGGGAACATTTAGGAAGAGCTGTGGGAAAAGATCTGCGAAGTGCTCTTGCGGTAAAAGATGAAGGATTGTGTCGTGCGATAATGAAGGCGGCACCTGAGCTTTTTGAGGAGGAATGTTAATTAATGGCAAAACCCAGATTACATGAAATAGCAAAGGAATTAGGCATTAAAAGCAGTGATGTTGTTGCTGCTGCCATTGAGATGGGAATGGAAGTAAAGTCCCATCAGAGTTCGGTTTCGGAGGAAGAAGCCGATAAGCTCAGAGCCAGGTTCGGAGCAAAAAATACGGTAAAGGCTGAAGCATCATCCAAGCCCGCTCCTGCAGAGAGCAAGGAAGAGAAAAAGCCCGCCGATTCTAATAATACTGCTTCCGAGAAGAAGCACGAATCTAAGCCCGCACAGGGTGCAGGCGATTCTTCTCAGCCCAGAAAGAAGATCATTATCGTCAACAATAAGAACGGTAAGCCTCAGGGACAGAGCACTCCCAATCAGCCTGCCAAGGCATATACCGGACAGACTGCCAACCAGAGACCGAATGCAGGCGGATATAACCAGTCCAGACCCGGACAGGTAAACAATCGCCCCGGTGTTCAGTCCGGAAGACCCGAAGTCAGAAGGATCATCAAGCCTCTGACCGCTCCTTCGGATACTCCTTCGGTAAATATGGTTCAGGATCCCAGAACTGTTCAGAATCCCAGAAAGCCTAAGCCTGAGGTTAATGAACAGCCCAAAGAGAAGGTTCAGGAGCATACGGCTCCCGCAGCTCCTCATACTCCCGAAGTAAAGGCCGAGAACAAGCCCGCACCTCAGGAGAACAATCGTCCCGCAAATAATGATCAGAACAAAAATCAGGGTAACAGAGATGCTAACCGTTCCATCAGCATCAACGACAGACCCGGACAGCGTTCAAAAGGCGGATATCGCGGAGGAAACGGATATGGCCAGAACAACTCGGAAAAAGGCCAGAACGGCGGGAATTTCAGGCAGAATCAGACAGGGCGCACGAACAATTTCCAGGGCGCGCAAAACCCTCAGAAGGGCGGTTTTAATACTGGAGCTCCTGGCAGGGGCTTTGCTGGTGGCGCTGGAAATCAGAGACCAAATGGCAGACCGGGAGCCGGATTTGGAAACGGCAAAGGTGCTGGCGGAGGTAAGATCTTTACCTCAGACGGTCCTACATCGAACAAGGGCGGCCGCGACGCAAGACGCAGAAACGAAGAAAGAAACAGCAAACACAAGGATATAAATTATAACGAGGAAGAACTGTCAAGAAGCAAGAAGGCAGGACGTTTTATTAAGCCCGAGAAAAAGGTGGAAGAGGTGGTTGAGGAACAGATCAAGGTTATCACTCTTCCCGATACCATCACCATCGGAGATCTTGCTTCCAAGATGAAGATGAAGGCTTCCGATATCATCAAGAAGCTTTTCCTCACCGGTAAGATCGTTACCGTTAACCAGGAGATCTCATACGAAGATGCCGAGAACATCGCCATGGAGTATGAAATCCTCTGTGAGCATGAGGTTAAGATCAACGTCATCGAAGAGCTTCTTAAAGAGGATGAGGAAGATACCAGCAAGATGCAGGAGAGACCTCCCGTTGTCTGTGTAATGGGTCACGTTGACCACGGTAAGACATCACTCCTCGATGCTATCAGAAAGACTCATGTAACCCAGCGCGAGGCCGGCGGTATCACCCAGGCCATCGGTGCATATACCGTAGATGTAAAGGGCAAGTCCATTACTTTCCTTGACACTCCCGGACATGAAGCATTCACCGCAATGCGTATGCGTGGTGCTAATTCCACCGATATCGCGATCCTTGTTGTCGCAGCGGATGACGGCGTAATGCCCCAGACCGTTGAGGCTATTAACCATGCAAAGGCAGCAGGAGTAGAGATCATTGTTGCAGTCAACAAGATCGATAAGCCCTCTGCAAATATCGACAGAGTAAAGCAGGAGCTTTCGGAGTACGAACTCATCTCAGAGGATTGGGGCGGATCAACCGTATTTGCTCCCGTATCCGCTAAGACCGGTGACGGACTCGACAACCTGCTTGATATGATCCTTCTTACCGCAGATGTACTTGAGCTCAAGGCAGATCCCGACAGAAAAGCAAGAGGTGTCGTTATCGAGGCACAGCTTGATAAGGGAAGAGGACCTGTTGCCACCGTTCTTGTACAGAAGGGTACTCTCCATATCGGAGATTTCGTATCCGCAGGTGCAGCTCACGGTAAGGTAAGAGCAATGATCAACGATAAGGGTGAGAATGTTAAGACCGCAGGTCCTTCAACTCCCGTTGAGATCCTTGGCTTAAGTTCGGTACCCGAAGCAGGTGAGGTATTCCTTGCACATGCATCCGATAAGGAAGCTAAGTCCTATGCAGATACCTATACCGCAGAGAACAAGAAACAGAAGCTTGCAGAGACTCAGGGACGTATGAGCCTTGAAGATCTCTTCTCCAAGATCAAGGAAGAGAACCTCAAGGAACTTGATATCATCATCAAGGCAGATGTACAGGGTTCAGTTGAGGCTCTTAAGGAGTCACTCCTCAAGCTTTCCAATGAAGAAGTTGTTGTTAAGGTCATCCACAGTGGCGTCGGTGCCATCAATGAATCCGATGTCAGCCTTGCAGGTGCATCAAATGCCATCATTATCGGATTCAACGTTAAGCCCGACAGCGCAGCCGGAGATAAGGCTGAGCAGGAGAACGTTGACGTCAGATGCTACGATGTCATTTATAAGGCAATCGAGGATGTTGAGCGTGCTATGAAGGGAATGCTCGATCCCGTATTCGAAGAGAAGATCCTCGGACATGCGGAGATCAGACAGATCTTCAAGGCATCCGCTATCGGAAACATTGCAGGTTCCTATGTGCTCGACGGTATCATGCAGAGAGGCGCAAAGGTTCGTATTACCAGAGGAGAGGACACTGTTTACGAAGGAGTTCTTTCATCACTCAAGAGATTCAAGGATGACGTCAAGGAAGTTAAAGAAGGTTTCGAATGCGGACTTGTATTTGACGGTTTCGATGCCATCAAGGAAGAAGATCGCGTAGAGGCCTACATTATGGTAGAGGTTCCCAGAACGTGAGAAAAAACAGTATAAAAAATATAAGACTTAATTCCGAAGTTCAGAAGGAACTTGCGTCCATCATTCGTGATGTTAAGGATCCCAGGGTCAGTCCCTGGACCAGCATCATCGATGTTTACGTAGCTCCCGACCTTAAGACCTGCAAGGTATGGATATCCGTTCTCGGCTCAGATGAGGACAGAGACAATACCATCAAAGGTCTTGAGTCAGCTTCGGGTTACATCAGACATGAACTTGCCATGCGTATGAATATGAGAAACACTCCGCTTCTTACATTCATATCCGATTCTACCGTTGAATACGGTGTCGATATGATCCACAAGATCGATGAGATCATTGCGGATGATGAAGCAAGACATGTGGACGACGGTGAGGAAGAAGAGTAAGTTCTCACCCAAATAGAGGTTTTGTTTAATGCTTGATATTTTAAAAGAATGTAAAGGCGCCAAGAGAATAGGCATCAGCGGTCACATCAGACCAGACGGCGATGCCATTTCTTCATGCCTTGCTCTCAGACAGTATCTGCTTAATGCAATGCCGGAAATAACCGCCGATGTTTATCTCGAAAATCCCATCCCCACAATTTTTAACGGAGAGATAGGGTATTCCGAGATCAGGAGAGAATTTCCCGATGCGGATCCTTATGATGTTTATTTCGTACTGGACTGCAGCAGGGAAAGACTCGGTGAGCCCGGTAAGTATTTTGATGCTGCCATTAAGAAGATCAATATCGATCATCATGAGAGTAATAAAACGGGTGCGTGTGACCTCAATGTGATAGATCCCGACATCAGTTCCACCTGCGAACTTCTTTATACACTTTTTGATAAGAAGTATGTTGATGTGGAAGTTGCAAAATGTATCTATACCGGAATGGTAACGGATACCGGTGTTTTCCAGTACTCATGCACTTCTCCCGATACCATGAGGAGAGCTGCGGAGCTTATGGAATATGGTTTTGATTTTCCCGCACTTATCCAGAGATGCTTCTACGAGAAGACTTATCTTCAGTCGCAGATTCTCGGAAGATGTCTCATGGAAAGTGTCAGATTCATGGATGACAGATGCGTCGTCAGCTGGCTCGATAAGAGAACCCAGGATTTCTACGGCGTAGTGAGTAAGGATTTTGAGGGCATCGTATCCCAGCTCAGGAATATCAGGGGCGCAGAGGTTTCCATCTTCATGTACGAAGTTGCAAACCAGGAGTACAAGGTATCTTTAAGATCATCCGAGAAAGTAAATGTTGCAAAGATAGCCGAGAAATTCGGCGGCGGAGGTCATGCGAGAGCAGCCGGATGCAACATGAGCGGAAATGTATATGATTGTGTAAACAATCTTTCCAAATATATCGAAAAGCAGCTTGATGCTTCCCCAGAAGGAGAAGAGCAGGATGCCTGATTCGGGAATAAACGGAATACTTAACATATCAAAGGAGGCGGGATACACCTCCTTTGATGTTGTAGCGGTTGTTCGCGGAGTTTACAGACAGAAGAAAAGCGGACACACCGGAACCCTTGATCCTATGGCTACGGGTGTTCTTCCCGTTGCGCTTGGTAAGGCTACCAAGGTCTGCGGCATGATCACCGACTGGGATAAGGAATATATCGCAGAGCTTCTCCTGGGTAAGACTACGGATACCCTGGATATCACGGGAGAAGTAACCGGCGGAGATGCAGATGCCGTAAACGGGCTTACAGAGTCCCGTATAAGGGATGCAGTTAATCGTTACACAGGCGAGATAGATCAGATACCGCCCATGTATTCGGCACTGAAAAAAGACGGAAGAAGACTCTATGACATCGCAAGAAGCGGTCAGGTAGTCGAAAGAGAATCGAGAAATGTTACGATACATAATATCGAGGTTCTGGATATCTCACTTCCCGTCGTTAAGATAAAAGTACTCTGCTCAAAGGGAACTTATATAAGAACCCTTTGCGACGATATCGGAAGAGATCTGGGATGCGGCGGATGTATGCAGTCCCTTGTAAGAAGCAAGGTCGGTCCCTTTACTCTGGATAACGCGGTAAGTCTTGATGACATAAGGCATCTGAGAGACGAAGGCAGAGAAAACGAACTCATGGATCATCTTATGAGTATCGATACGGTATTTGAAGATCTTCCCGCTCTCACCGTAAAAACAGAAGCCGAGAAGAAACTGCAAAACGGAAACAAACTGGAATGCGGAGATTTCACTGATCCTTCGGGCTGCCTGGATAAGCCTTTGGGAAACGGTTCCGGGGAGTTCAGGATCTATCACAGTGACGGAACCTTTGCGGCCGTATATGCGCTCGACTCTGAGCAGAATATCCTTTCACCCCTTAAGATGTTTTGAATATGGAAATAATATCCGGAACAAAAGATATATATATAAACGGTCCCTCATGCGTAGCGATCGGCAAATTCGACGGCGTGCACATCGGCCATCAGTCCCTTTTGATGGAAATATCGCAGTACGCCAAAAGCCATGCGGATGAGGATTTTAAGTCCGTTGTTTTCACCTTCGATCCCGCACCGGAAACTTTCTTTGGCGGAGACGGCAGAGTCCTTACGACACCGGCGGAGAAACGTATTCTTTTTGAAAGGAAGGGTGTAGATATCCTTATCGAATATCCTTTTGACAAGAAGACCGCGGATACGGAGCCGCTGGATTTCTTAAATGACCTGATCGTGGGCAGGATAGGAGCCGTGATGATGGCTGCGGGCTCAGACCTTTCCTTCGGTAAAAAAGGACTGGGAAATGCGGATCTTTTAAAATCTTACGGCGTGGAAAACGGGATTTTCGTAAGGATCATAGACAAGCTTACGGTAAGTCTTGATAAAGAATATGAAGTCAGTTCGACTCTTATCAGGCAGATGATCTCCGAGGCTAAGATGGAGGAAGCGGAAGAGCTTCTTGGAATTCCTTATTTTGTCTTCGGAAAAGTGGTTCACGGCAATCACATGGGTCATACCTTAGGATTTCCCACTGTTAATATCGTTCCGGAGGAAGATAAGCTGCTGCCGCCAAACGGTGTTTACACTTCGGATGTGATCATAGACGGGCGCAGGTATGCGGGCCTTACCAACATCGGAACCAAGCCCACCGTATCGGACCACGAGGTCAGGGGTGCCGAGACTTACATATATGATTTTGAAGGGGATGTGTACGGATGCGATGCGGAGATCTATCTGAAGCATTTCTGCAGACCCGAGACCAGATTCGAATCTCTGGATGCTCTTAAGGAAAGGCTGGCTGCGGATATAGAGCAGTATCGCCCCCAAAAGCATAAAATGGACTGATTATCCCCTCGGATGCCTTGCAACCCCTGCGGCATTCTATTATAATCGAAAGCGTTCGAAGAGAGAAAAGAATACGTATTGTTTTTCGGAAACGAGAAGAGGAAGTAATGAGTGTATCAGTAATAATCGCACTGTGTGGGGGACTTGGTCTTTTCCTATACGGAATGAAAATAATGAGTAAGGCGATCGAGACCGTTGCGGGCGCCAAGCTCAGGCATATTCTTGAAATTTTTACGACCAATCGTTTTACGGGCATGATCGTCGGATTGATCTTCACTGCTGTGATCCAGTCCTCGTCTGCTTGTACCGCGATGGTCGTTTCGTTCGTTAATGCGGGTCTCATGAACCTGTATCAGGCGGCGGGAGTTATTCTGGGTGCCAACATCGGTACCACCGTCACCTCACAGCTGGTTTCTTTTAACATAAGTAAATATGCTCCCGTGATCTTACTTGTGGGTGTTGTAAGTCTTATGTTTTCCAAAAAAGAAAAGACCAAGGATTTCGCCGAGATAATCGTCGGTTTCGGTATCCTCTTCATGGGACTTCAGACAATGAGTTCCTCCATGAGCTTTCTTAAAGAGGATGCGAGAGTAGCTTCACTTCTTCTTTCACTTGATAATCCCATTCTGGCCACACTTGTGGGATTCGCCATAACATCCATCGTTCAGAGTTCATCCGTTACCGTATCCATCGTCCTTTTGATGGCTAAGCAGGATCTTCTGGGACTTCCCATGTGTATGTACATCATCATGGGTTGTAACATCGGTGCATGTTCCACTGCGGTTCTTGCATCACTTTCCGGTAAAAAAGACGCAAAGCGCGCCGCAATGATCCATCTTTGGTTCAACGTCATCGGTACCGCCATCATGTATGTCATTATGGCTGTGGGACAGGATCAGGTTATTTCTTTTATCAAGATGTTCTCCGCGGACAACGGAAGATTCGTGGCAAATGCTCATACCCTTATGAAGATTGCTCAGGTTATCCTGGTTCTTCCTTTTGTAAAGCCTCTTGTTAAACTCTCTTCCGCTACCGTAAGAGGAGAGGACGAGAAGGTCGGATACCGCGAGAACTTCCAGCTTAAATATATCGGTTCCAAGGTTATCTTTAACCCCGCAACCGCTATGATCGAAGTTGTCAAAGAACTTGACCGAATGGCATCACTTGCCAGCGAGAATCTTAACCGTGCAATGAATGCCCTGGTAACTCTTGATGAGGACGATATCAACGAAGTATATAAGGTTGAGGAAAACATCAATTTCCTGAACCACGCCATAACCGGTTATCTGGTCCAGATCAACCAGATGCCGCTTCCCATCGAAGACTTGAAATCCATCGGCGCCATGTTCCATGTCGTAAACGATATCGAGAGAATTGGTGACCATGCAGAGAATGCAGCAGATGCCGCAAAGCAGCGTAAGGAGAACGGAGCGGTTCTTTCCCACGATGCTCTCAGAGAACTCGGTGAGATGCTGGATATGGTCAATACCATTATCAGATATTCCATGGAGATATTTGCCAAGAGTGATGAGACTCATTTCCAGGATGTAATAGATCTTGAAGAGAGGATCGATCAGGAGGAAAGAAAGCTTCAGGAGAATCATGTAAATCGTCTTACCAAAGGCGAGTGCACACCCGAAGCCGGTATGATATTCTCCGATATAGTGTCCGGTCTTGAGAGAGTTGCGGATCATGCAACAAATATCGCTTTTGCGATAAAAGAAGAAGAGGATAATCTTAATGCCGCAAAGCAGGGAGCCATTCCTCTTTCCAAACAGTAATATGCGGAGCAGCAGCTCCGGTTTTATGCCCGGTCGGGCAGGGAGGTTATTATGAAAAAATTATTAGGGATCGTCATGAGTGCCGTTATGATAATGAGCATTGCAGGATGCGGTAAGACTGCAAGCGGAACCGCACAGGCAGGTGTTCTTGTAATGGCCACCAATGCGGAGTTTCCCCCTTACGAATATCATGAGGGAAGCCAGATCGTGGGAATCGATGCTGAGATTGCAGCTGCAATTGCAGAGAAGATGGGATGCGAGCTTCAGATCGAGGATATCGCTTTTGATTCCATCATTCCCGAAGTAAGTTCCGGTAAGGCTGATATGGGAATGGCCGGAATGACCGTTACCGAAGACAGAAAAACAAATGTTGATTTCTCCGATACCTATGCCATCGCACGTCAGGTTGTCATCGTAAAAGAAGACAGCGGAATCACATCTCTCGATGATCTTGAGGGACTTACCATAGGAGTTCAGCAGGGTACCACCGGAGATATCTATGCTTCCGAAGAATTCGGAGATGATCACATCGAGCGTTATGCCAAGGGAATGGAAGCTGTTCAGGCTCTTTCACAGGGCAAGGTCGACGCAGTCATCATTGACAATGAACCCGCAAGAGTATTCGTTTCCGAGAATGAAGGACTTGTTATCCTGGATGAGGCATATGCTGACGAAGAGTATGCGATCGCCGTTAAGAAGGGCAATACCGAGCTCCTTAATCAGATCAATGCAGCTCTGTCCGAGCTCAAGGCAGACGGAACTCTCGATGCCATCGTAGCTAAGTATATTTCTGCGGAATAATATATGTTTGAAGATTTTAAACAGCAATTAATTTTAAACTTCGTAACCGAAGACCGTTGGCGTTATCTCGCGAACGGTCTTCTCGTTACTTTAAAGCTGACTTTTTTTGCGGTGCTTTTGGGTCTTGTGATCGGTTTTACCATCGCTATTATCAGAAATATCTACGATAACACCGGCAAATTAAAGATCCTGAATTTCCTGTGCAATGTGTATCTGACCATTATCCGCGGAACACCCGTTGTGGTACAGCTGATGATCATTTATTTCGTCATCTTCGGAAGCGTGAGGATAGACAAGGCACTTACCGCAATCCTTGCTTTTGGTATCAACTCCGGTGCGTATCAGGCGGAGATATTCAGATCGGGTATTCAGTCCATACCCAGAGGCCAGATGGAAGCGGGAAGATCCCTCGGTTTTTCCTATTTCCGGACAATGGTATATGTCATTATGCCTCAGGCGGTTAAGAACGTAATCCCCACTCTTTTGAATGAACTCATCACTCTTTTGAAGGAAACTTCCGTGGCGGGCTATATCGCACTGGAGGATCTTACCAAGGGAGGAGATATCATAAGAAGCCGTACATATTCGGCTTTTCTGCCCCTTATCGCTGTAGCGCTTATTTACCTTGTCATGGTCCTTATACTTGAAAGGATCGTCAAACTGATAGAACGGAGGCTTAACAAGAATGACAAACGTTAACGGAAGCCCCCTTATCAGTGTGAGAAATCTCGAGAAGCATTTCGGGGACATGAAGGTATTGAAAGGTATTACCGTGGACATCAACAAGGGCGATGTGGTATGTGTCATCGGTCCTTCGGGGTCCGGTAAATCCACTTTCCTCAGATGTCTTAACAGACTTGATCAGCCCACCGGCGGAGAGATCATTTTTGACGGGGTTAATATATGCGATCCCGCAACCGATATCGATCTTCACAGACAGAAGATGGGGATGGTGTTCCAGCAGTTCAATCTTTTCCCACATATGTCCATCATGAAGAATCTGACCATTGCTCCCATGACGCTTCAGAAGAAGTCCAAGGAAGAAGCGGAAGGTTATGCATATGAGCTTCTGGAAAGAGTAGGTCTTAAAAACAGGGCACTGGATTACCCCCTTCAGTTATCCGGCGGACAGCAGCAGAGAATTGCCATCGTAAGGGCTCTTTGCATGAAACCTGAAGTTATGCTTTTTGACGAGCCTACCTCCGCTCTCGACCCCGAGATGGTAGGAGAGGTTCTTGAAGTAATGAAAGAGCTGGCTGATGAGCATATGACCATGGTTGTGGTAACCCACGAGATGGGATTTGCCAGGGAAGTAGCCAGCAGGGTAATGTTCCTTGACGGCGGCGATTTTCTGGAGGAAAACGAGCCCCGGGAGTTCTTTTCCAATCCGAGGAATGACAGGCTTAAGGAATTTTTGGGAAAAGTACTGTAAAATCGCGATATTTTGCCAATTAATCCTTGTTTTTTGCGGGATTTGGTGTTATATTATCTAGGCATGCGGTCTTACCAAGGCACAGTCCAGCGGAGAACTCCACCCGGACTTTGTTTCAGGCGAAGCGCAGGCGGGATGTTCATAAGAACATCTTAAATACACAAACGGAGGTTTTAGAAATGATCAGTAAGGAAAAGAAAACAGCAATCATGAACGAGTATGCCCGCACACCCGGGGATACCGGTTCACCCGAGGTTCAGGTAGCGGTTCTCACCGCTCGTATCAGTGAGCTCACCGAGCACCTTAAGGCTAATCCCAAGGACAATCACTCACGTCGCGGAATGCTTAAGATGATCGGACAGAGACGCGGACTTCTCGATTATCTTGCAAAGAAGGACATCGAGAGATATCGTTCCCTTATCGAGAGACTCGGACTTCGTAAATAATTCAAAGACGAGAGGCCGTGCGATATCGCACGCCTCTCGAGTTGTATTTATCCCTTGTTTTTAGGGAACAGACGGTAATTCCGAGATTGCTGAAAAGCAAGTGAATAAAGGTTCGCCGGTTTTTCAGTAGTTTCGGTACCCTCTGTTCCATAAAATATTTCAAATATTTTAAGGAGGCATTATGTACAAGAAGTATGAATTGGACCTTGCCGGAAAAAAGCTTGTCGTAGATATCGACAGAGTCGGCAAACAGGCTAACGGTTGTGCTCTTATGCACTACGGTGATACCACCGTTCTTGCTACCGCAACCGCATCAAGTGCTCCCAGAGACGGAATCGATTTCTTCCCTCTTTCTGTTGAGTACGAAGAGAAGTTCTACGCAGTAGGAAAACTTCCCGGAGGTTTTAATAAGCGTGAGGGTAAGGCAAGTGAGAATGCTATTCTCACCAGCCGTGTTATCGACCGCCCCATGAGACCTCTTTTCCCCAAGGATTACAGAAACGACGTTACTCTTGACTGCATGGTCATGAGCGTTGATCCCGAGTGCAGACCCGAGCTTGTTGCCATGCTTGGCGCATCCATCGCTACCTGCATCTCCGATATTCCTTTTGACGGCCCCTGCTCAATGACTCAGGTAGGTATGAAGGACGGCGAGTTCGTTATCAATCCTTCTCAGGAAATCTGGGATAAGGGTGACCTTAAGCTTACCGTTGCTTCAACCAAGCAGAAGGTTATCATGATCGAGGCAGGCGCTAACGAGATCCCCGAGGAGAAGATGCTTGAGGCTATCTACAAGGCTCACGACATCAACCAGACCGTTATCGCATTTATCGACAAGATCGTAGCAGAGTGCGGAAAGGCTAAGCACGAGTACACCTCATGTGCAATCCCCGCAGAGATGTTCGAGAAGATGAAGGAGATCGTTCCTCCCGCTGAGATGGAGACTGCTGTCTTCACCGATGACAAGCAGACCAGAGAGGGCAACATCGCCGAGATCACCGAGCGTCTTAAGGAAGCTTTCGCAGAGAACGAAGATTACCTTGCAGTTCTCGGCGAGGCAGTATATCAGTATGAGAAGAAGACCGTCAGAAAGATGATCCTCAAGGATCACAAGAGACCCGACGGACGTGAGATCACCCAGATCAGACCTCTTGCTGCTGAGGTAGATATCATTCCCAGAGTCCACGGTTCAGCTATGTTCACCAGAGGACAGACTCAGATCTGTGACGTATGTACCCTTGCTCCTCTTTCAGAGGCACAGCGTGTTGAAGGACTTGATCCTTACGTTACCGAGAAGAGATACATCCATCAGTATAATTTCCCCTCATATTCGGTTGGTGAGACCAAGGTAAGCCGCGGTCCCGGACGTCGTGAGATCGGACACGGAGCTCTTGCAGAGCGTGCCCTTCTTCCCGTTCTTCCCAGCCCTGAGGAGTTCCCTTATGCCATCAGATGCGTATCCGAGACCTTCGAGTCCAACGGATCCACTTCAATGGCTTCTACCTGCGCATCCTGCATGTCTCTCATGGCAGCAGGTGTACCCATCAAGAAGATGGTTGCAGGTATTTCTTGCGGACTTGTAACCGGTGAGACCGATGACGATTTCGTTCTCCTCACCGACATCCAGGGTCTCGAGGACTTCTTCGGAGACATGGACTTTAAGGTTACCGGTACCACCGAAGGTATCACCGCAATTCAGATGGACATTAAGATCCACGGTCTTACCAGACCTATCGTTGAAGGTGCTATCGCAAGATGCCGTGAAGCCAGACTCTTCATCATGGACACCTGCATGAAGCCCGCTATCGCAGCTCCCAGAGCTGAGGTCGGACAGTATGCTCCCAAGATCGTATCCATCAACATCGATCCCGAGAAGATCGGCGATGTTGTCGGACAGCGCGGCAAGACCATCAACGAGATCATCGCTCGCACCGGTGTTAAGATCGACATCGATGAAAGCGGAAGAGTTGATATCTGCGGAACCGACAAAGAGGGTATGGACAAGGCCATCGAGATGGTTCAGATCATTACCACCGAGTTCGCAGAGGGACAGGTTCTCAAGGGAAAGGTTGTCTCCATCAAAGAGTTCGGAGCATTCGTTGAGTTTGCACCCGGCAAGGAAGGCATGGTTCACATCTCCAAGATCGCTAAGGAGAGAGTTGAGCATGTAGAAGATTACCTGACACTCGGTGATGTTGTCACCGTTAAGTGCCTTGGTAAGGATAAGATGGGACGTATCAGCTTCTCCATGAAGGACGTTGCCCAGAACTAATCTATCGGCGCATGGAAGGGCCCTGTATTTATCAGGGCCCTTTTTCTATAATCCGGAATGGTGGTTTAGGTAGATATCAGGAAGGGATGGGGCTGTAAAAAAGCCGGAAATGCATTGAATTACAGTCCGCATAGCCTGATAGGGCCGCCAAAGATGGGGATAGGGCTGTAGAAAAGCATGAAATGCCTTGATTTACAGTCCGGGTAGCTTAAATAGGTCCTCCAAGGGCAGGTAATGGCTGTAGAAATGCTGGAAATGGCTGAAATTACAGCCCCGGTGGCCGGAAAAGCTCTCCAAAGGTCTGAAATGGACTGTAAAAATGCAATAAAAGCCGGAAATTATAGCCCCGGAAGCTTAGAAATAAGCAACTGTGGAATGGCAGGGCTATAAAATATCCTAAGAAGCCGTAAATTATAGCCCCGGCAGTTGAGAAATAAGCAACTGAGGATCAGCAGGGCAATAAAACATCCTAAGAAGCCGTAAATTATCGCCCCGGCAGCTTAGAAATAAGCAACCAAGGATTGTCAGGGCTATAAAACTTCCTAAGAAGCCGGAGATTATAGCCCCGGAAGCTTGAAAATGAGCAACCAAGGATTGTCAGGGCTATAAAATATCCTAAGAAGCCGTAAATTATAGCCCCGGCAGCTGAAAATGAGCAACTAAGGTGAGATAAGTCAGAAGTGTTTATGGAAGGTATCAAAAGATGTTTGGTTATACGACCGTAAATAAACCCGAGATGAAGTTTAAAGAGTACGATCTGTATCATTCGTACTACTGTGGTTTGTGTACCGTTTTGAAGAAGAAGTTTGGCCTTACGGGAGAATTTACTCTTTCTTATGACGGTGCTTTTTTGTGCAGTCTTCTGTGTGATCTGTATGATGCGCAGGACGATATATCCGAAAGAAGATGTGCGGTTCATCCCGGAGTTAAACATGTTATCAGAACTAATGTGGTAACGGATTATGCCGCTGACATGAACGCTCTTATGGCAATGTTCAAATGTCAGGATGACTGGCATGACGATAAAAAACTTTCGGGGAAGATATTATCCGGTCTCTTAAACGGAAAGACCAAATCAATTCGCGATAAATACGCTGATAAGATTGCTGTTATCACGAAAGCAATCGATGACATGAACGAGATAGAAAAAAGCGGAAAGCCGGATCCCGAGGGTATGGCGTTTCTCTTTGGAAAATGCATGAGCGAAGTCTATGCATATAAAAATGATGAGTGGGAAAAATATCTGAGAGTATTCGGAGACAGACTCGGAAGAGTAGTGTATCTCATGGATGCCTATGAGGATGTATATTCCGATATAAAAAAAGGCAGATACAATCCCTATTCCGATGTGTATGAAAGAAATGATTTCGAAGGACTTGCACGTGAAATGATAACAGTGCACCTGGAGGAAGCATGCATCGCTTTTGAAAAACTTCCTCTTATCGAGAACGTTGATTTCCTGAGAAATATTCTTTATTCCGGAATATGGATCAGATTCAATATAGCGGCGGGTAAGAGATCAGGCAGTACTCCCGCATCTCCGGAAAAGAATTCGAAGCCTGATGTTGATGATGCTTCCGAAAAGAAGACAGAAAAAACTTCGGATAACTCCTCCGAAAAAACATCGGAAACATCGGCGGATAAAACTTCTGAAATAACCACGGAAGAAACGTCTGAAATAAAATCTGACTCAGATTTAAAAAATGAAAAGGAAGAAGGAGGACAGTCATGATGGATCCATACAGGGTTCTCGGAGTTGCCCCCACCGCTTCTGAGGATGAAATAAAAAAAGCTTACAGAAAACTCAGTCGTATGTATCATCCCGATTCCAACATGAACAAATCGGAAGCGGAGAAAAAGAAGGCTGAGGAAAAGTTCAAAGAAGTTCAGACCGCATATGAAGATATTATTGACGGTAAAGTAGATCCGAGTGCTTACAGAGGAAGTTCCTCATCTTCTTATGGTCCCGGATCTTCAAGAAGCACCTATTCTAATACTTATCGCAGGCAGTACAGTGCGGGAGGAAGCAGTTCCTCAACTTACGATAGCAGTGATGTTCATCTTGAAGCAGCCGCTAATTTTATCGCAAACGGTTACTTAAGAGAAGCGAGAAATATACTCGACAACATCGATCCTTCCACAAGAAATGCAAAATGGTATTATTACAGTGCCATTGTTTATGCGAGGACCGGTCAGAAGAGCCAGGCGATATATCATGCAAGAGCTGCTGCCTCCATGGAGCCATCCAACTCAGAGTATTCTGTATTTTATGATTACCTGACCGGAGGATCCTTTACCAAAAATACACAGGATAGTGCGGCTTCTTACACGGGATGGTACAATGACAGAAGAAACACCTACGGATATGGTGCTTCAAATGTATCGGGATGCTGTAACACATGCATTAATCTTGTAGTGTGCGCAACCTGCTTCGGCTGCTGATCATTAATTCCGAAAGGAGATCGATCATGGAAAACGAGATCAAAAAACTCAGGAAACAAGTCATTGCAACACAGACCATTTGTATCCTTATGCTGGTTGTTCTGCTCGGTATGATGGTCGGTATCCTTCAGATTGTAAGAGTGTTCGGAGAGTATAAGGAAGATCTTGACAGAGCTGCAACTCTTGTGAAGGAACTTAAGAAAGCTGATATACCGCAGCTTGCCGAAGATATACATAATACCTCGGAAGCCATAAATGCAGTGGACTGGGCAGATCTTTCCGAAAGACTTAATGAGATGGATCTTCAGGGAATCAAGGAGACCATCGATTCACTGGATCTTGAACAGATAAATGAAACCTTAGGTCAGCTCGATCTTGAAGATATTGCTCAGACGCTTAACGAACTCGATATAGAGAAAATAAACCAGACCATGGATGATATCCAGGCTGCACTGGAAAAACTGGATAAATTCGGATTCTTTTAAATCACTACATCAGAGGACACTTTTTTAAACATATAAGGCACTTTTTGTACGCCTCCGTACATCATATCATCAGGTAAAACCGGTGAAAATGATGTTACGGAGGTGTATTTTTTTGTCTGCAAAAAAAATTGGAAATTACTATCTTGCGATAGATATAGGTGCTTCGAGCGGAAGACATATTCTCGGGAATCTTGAAAACGGAAAACTGAGCATCGAAGAGATATATCGCTTCCCAAACGGTGCGATACAAAAAGACGGTCATCTCGTGTGGGATATTGACGGTCTTTTTGAAAATGTTCTGACAGGCATGGAGAAATGCAGGGAAGCCGGTAAGATACCGTCTGCCGTAAGCATTGATACCTGGGGAGTCGATTATGTGCTTCTGGATAAAGACGGAAACAGACTTAGCGACGCCGTATCCTACAGAGATCACCGAAATGATAATGCGGATAAAGCTGTGGAAAAAATAATTCCCATGAAGGAATTGTATCTGAGGACCGGAATACAAAGACAGCAGTTTAATACCGTATGTCAGTTGATCGCATTGCAAAATGATGAACCGGAAATATTAAGAAAGGCCGATACACTTCTGATGATTCCGGACTATCTGAATTTTCTCCTCACGGGAGAAAAGAGAACGGAATATACAAACGCAAGCACCACGGGACTTTTAGATGCCATTTCCGGAACATGGGATATGGATCTTATAAAAAAACTGAATATACCGACACATATTTTTACATCGGTATGCGAACCGGGGACGATTATAGGAAGTGTAAAAGAAGACATAGCAAAACGCATAGGATATTCCCCGTCGGTATATATGACGACTTCTCATGACACCGCATCGGCCATACTTGCGGTTCCTGCAGAAAACGATTCTGAATTTGCATATATAAGTTCCGGAACCTGGTCTCTTATGGGAACCGAACTTACAAGACCGAATCTGTCATATATAAGTCTAAAATATAATTTCACAAACGAGGGCGGTTATAAAAGAAGGTACAGATATCTGAAAAACATAATGGGATTATGGATCGTTCAGAGATTAAAAGCAGATTGTGCGCCTGATATTTCATATGAAGAGTTTTCAAAACGTGCATCCGAAAAAGAAACCGACGGAAGGATCGATGTTAATGATAACAGATTTCTGTCACCGGAAAATATGCTTCAAGAGATAAATACTTATCTGAATAAAAGCGGACAAAAGCCGGCGGATGACGTATTTGAAGCAGCATCGGTAGTTTACAGATCTTTGTCGGAATGTTATGCGAGAGCAATTTCTGAAATGGAAGATCTTCTGGAGAAAAAATTCGATGTGATAAATATTGTGGGAGGCGGATCGAATTCTGATTTTTTAAATGAGCTAACCGCAAAGAGTACACGAAAAAAAGTACTTGCCGGACCTTCGGAGTGCACCGCAATAGGTAACATGCTGACTGTCATGATTGCATCCGGTGAGATAAAAGATCTGTGGGAGGCCAGAGAAACTGTGAGAAGATCATTTGATGTAAAGGAGTATGTATGAATAAGAATAAGCAAATTTACGAATATGCAAGAGAACAATATGCACGATTGGAAATAGATACGGATAAAGTAATTGATGAACTTGCAAAGGTTCCCGTATCTCTTCATTGCTGGCAGGGAGATGATGTTAAGGGGTTTGATTCCGATTCACCCTTAAGCGGAGGAATTCAAACAACCGGTAACTATCCCGGTGCCGCACGTTCACCAAAAGAACTTTTTGATGATCTTCGGAAAGTCATTGAGATCACTCCCGGTAAAAAGAAAATCAATGTTCATGCAAGCTATGCGGTTTTTGAAGACGGAAAATTCAGAAACAGAAACGAACTGATTCCCGAGGATTTTAAAGCATGGGTGGACTTTGCCAAAGAGTATAACGTCGGACTTGATTTTAATCCTACTTTCTTTGGACACAGCATGGTAAAGGACGGTCTGACCCTCACAAGTCCCGATGAATCCGTAAGAGAATTCTGGATAGAACACGGTAAGGCGTGCGTAAGGATAGCGAATTATTTTGCAAGTGAGCTTGGAGAACCCTGCGTTCTGAACTTCTGGATCGGAGATGGTTTTAAGGATATACCCGCGGACAGATTGTCACCCAGATTAAGATATAAGGATTCACTTGATAAGATCCTGAGTGAAAAATATGATCCGCGCATGGTGAAGCCCTGCGTTGAGTCTAAGGTATTCGGTATCGGTGTTGAATCCTATACCGCCGGATCTTCGGAATTTACTCTTAATTATGCTGCTACACATAAGGGAGTTCTTCCTCTTATGGACAACGGACATTACCATCCGACTGAAGTGGTATACGATAAGATTCCGGCTTTGCTTGCTTATTATGACGAGATAGCGCTTCACATTACCAGGCCTGTCAGATGGGATTCGGATCATGTGGTACTGTTTGATGATGAGACAAGAGAGATGGCCAAAGAAATAGTCAGAAACGATGCTCTCGGAAGAGTGTATATGGCTCTGGATTTCTTTGATGCTTCCATTAACAGGATCGGTGCCTGGTCTGTGGGCTTCAGAAGCTGGCAGAAAGCTTTGCTTAATGCTATGCTCACGCCTAATGATAAACTTAAAGCACTTCAGGAAAACGGAGAATTCGGAAAACTTATGGCATATCAGGAGGAGATAAAAACTTATCCCTTTGGTGCCGTATGGGATGAATATTGTGACAGATGCCTGGTAAGATCGGACTTCGGATGGTACGACGACGTTATCAGCTATGAAAAAGAAGTACTGTCAAAAAGGAGATGATGGAAATGATGAAGGTTACAGATGCAGGATTTGTTAAAGAATTTATCAGAATGTGCGAAGACGGAAACTCTTTAGGATGGCATGAAAGAAACGGCGGAAATCTGAGTTATCGTATTAAGAGCAGTGAGATCTCGTCGGTGAGTGATCTTTTTTCATACGGAGAATGGAAAGATATTACGGTATCCGTACCGGGACTTGCAAATGAGTATTTTCTTGTAACCGGAAGCGGAAGATATTTTAAGAATGTGATCCTTCGTCCTGAAGAATCAATAGGAATAATCCAGCTTGATAATAAAGGTGATAAATACAGGATAGTATGGGGGCTTGAAAATTCAAAGCCTACTTCGGAACTCCCGACACACCTTATGAATCACGAGACTAAAAAAATCCTTACTAACGGAGAACACAGAGTTATCTATCATGCACACACGACCAATGTGATCGCACTTACTTTTGTTCTTCCTCTGAAGGACGAAGTATTTACCCACAAGCTCTGGGAGATGGCAACCGAGTGTCCGGTTGTTTTCCCGGATGGAGTCGGAGTGGTTGAATGGATGGTTCCGGGAGGAAGAGACATTGCTCTGGCTACCAGAGAAAAAATGAAAGAGTATGATCTTGTGGTTTGGGCACATCACGGAATGTTCGCATCGGGACCGGATTTTGATACCACATTCGGCCTGATGCACACAGCGGAAAAATCGGCAGAGATACTTGTTAAGGTTCTCTCAATGAGATCCGAAATGCTTCAGACTATCACAGATGATGATTTCCGTAATCTAGCAAAGGAATTTAACGTAACCCTTAAAGAGAAATTCATCGGCTGATGCGGTATTGTCTCGGTGACATGCCGTAACGCTTTGTAAAGATGCGGTGGAAATAACTTACATTTTCATATCCGACTTTCATAGATATATCAATGATCTTCATGCGAGTGTTTTTTAGAAGAAAGCATGCCTGATCAAGTCTTTTGGACATAACAAGTTCCGAGTATGTATGGGTGCTTATACGCTTGATCTCTTTGGATAACCAGAAAGTATCGTAGTGGAGAAGTGATGCAAGATCCTTGAGTTCTCCGTTTGCGTAATTATCCTCTATATATCCGAGAACCGACATCATAAGCTTATGATCTTTATCCGAGTTTTTAAACACAACTCTTTCGGTGTTGTTAAGAAGCTGCAGGAAAAGAACGCCCATGGTTATGCGGTTGATGTTTCTCATATTCGGTTCGTGCTTTTCAAGAGACCATATGAGATTTTCAATAAGATTTTGAATGGGCAGGATATCCGAAACTTTGAAATGAAGATATGAAGGACCTTCTCCTGCGCCCACAAGAGAATCAATGACGAAATCGTGGAGAGGAGACGGATCGTTTCCGAGCATTTTTACGGTCTCGGAGAAAAACTCAGGAAGAATTATAAAGTTGACGGCGATGTCATTTTCATCCGCAGGATATATTTCCTGCCTTGCATTTTTACTTAAGAATAGAAGCTCACCTTCGGACAGATATATATCATTTCCGTCGATGACGTGATGAGTGCTTCCCGAACACATATAGACCACTTCGATGTAATTGTGACCGTGCTCGGGAAAGTGTACGAATCTGGTGTGAGGACGATAGGTTATGAGTTTTCCTTCTTCCAGAAGTTTACCTGAATCGATTATCCCATCGGTATCCGACATATATATTGTTTTGTCTATGCCGTTTTTTTCCCTGAGGATGGTCTTTTCTTCTTCGGTTATTTCGGACAGCTTGGAAAACAGTTCTTTATCCATTTATTTTACCTCGGTCTCACCGATGATCAGCTCACCATGTGCGTTATTGTCCTTCATGACCATACGGAAATTTCTCGGAGATGTTCCGAATGCGTTTTTAAAGCAGTCCTTGAAATAATTGCTGCTGTTAAATCCGCAGTCGGTTGCAATCTTGGTTATGGAATCATCCGTGGTAAGAAGCATTCGCTGAGCCTGACGGATTCTTATGTAATTGATATATTCGGTAAAGGATTTGCCTGTTACCTTTTTGAATTTTTTGGACAGATATGTGGGGCTTAATCCGACCTTATCCGCGGTATCTTCCAGAGTGATCATATTCTGATAGTTCATGGCGATATAGTGGATAGTTTTCTCGATATCTTCGGGGATGCCTGTATCAAGCTGAACTGATTCATAGACAAATATTCCGTTACGGATAAATGTGAGAAGCAGAAGAACGGCCTGATAGGTCAGCATCTCGGATGAAAAGTCATCGGGCAGGTCGTTTTCGGTGAGCATCAGATCGATATATTTTTCTATCTTGATCCTTCCGTCTTTGCTGAGAACGATCTTTCCGCTTTTTTTCAGGATATCGTTGATACCGGGGTGCTCTTTCCTAAAAGCATTAGGGATCAGTTTAGACTTGATGCATATGATGACTCTTTCGCAGCGGACTTTGCCCTCGTATCCGGTGCAATGCCGCATTCCGGGAGGAACGATGAATACTTCCCCTGATGAGAGATGGTATTTTCTGTCCTCAACCGTGTAATTACATTGTCCGGTTTTGAGATAGAAGATTTCTATATAGTCATGGGTGTGCTCATAGGTCATGACAAAGTCAGGTTTACGGACCTGTTTTTCAACAAATATTCCCATGTTTTCATTTTCGGTATACATATACTATCGTCCTCTTTCTGAAAAAAAAGATTGCATAGTTTTAATGTAAGTGCTTACATGGATTGTAAGAAATAAACGATAAAATGACAAGGGAATTTTGAATACATGTAAAAAATATACAGTATCAGCTTTTATATCAGGAGGTTGTTGATATGGATCTTTTGAACGGAAACAAGATAAAAAGTGTAGCACGCCCGATAAAGGTGGTTCAGTTCGGCGAAGGAAATTTTCTGAGGGCATTTGTGGATTATATGATCGACATTGCCAATGAGTACGGATCTTTCGACGGAAATATCGTGCTGGTAAAGCCCATCCCTTTCGGCTCACTTGAAATGTTCCATAAACAGGATTGCCGCTATACCGTATCCCTCAGAGGCAATGTAAACGGAGAGGCAGTAAAGCAAAACAGAATAGTAACTTCCGTAGAAGATGCGGTTGATTCCGTTAATGAGTATGACAAGTATATTAAACTGGCGGAGACGGACTCTCTCAGATTTATTGTATCCAATACAACGGAAGCGGGTATTGTTTACGATGAAACCGACCGTTTTGACATGAAGCCTCCCAAGAGTTTCCCCGGAAAGCTCACACAGTTTTTATATCACAGGTTTGAGACATTTAACGGAGATCCTGATAAAGGACTTGTAATGCTTCCCGTCGAGCTTATCGATGATAACGGAATGCATCTTAAAGAGTGCGTCCTTAAGCAGATCGATAACTGGGGATTGTCCGAATCATTTAAAAAGTGGGTGTGCGATAGCTGTATATTTACCCAGACACTGGTAGACAGGATAGTTACCGGATTTCCCAAGGCTGATGCGCAGAATGAGTGGGATGAAATGGGATACGAGGATAATCTTTTGGTAACCGCGGAACCCTTTGGCCTTTGGGTAATAGAATCCGATACGGATATCAGCAAAGAATTCGATCTTCCCGGTGCGGGACTTCCCGTTGTTTTCACTAAGGATCATCATCCTTTTAAACAGAGAAAGGTTAGGATATTAAACGGAGCGCATACATCCTTTGTACCGATGGCATACAGGATGGGAGAAGATATCGTCCGTGACTGCATGAATGATGATGATATCAGAAACTTCATGCTTAAGACCATATACGATGAAGTGATACCGACTCTTTCTCTCCCGGAAGACGACCTTAAGAAATTTGCATCTGAAGTTGTAAACAGGTTCAACAATCCATATGTGGATCATGCGCTTCTTGCAATCTCACTGAATTCCGTATCAAAGTGGAGAGCACGCTGTCTGCCTACACTTCTTGATTATGTGAAGAAATTCGGAAAGCTGCCGGTTCATCTGACATTTTCAATTGCGGCTCTTCTTGATTTTTACGGAGGTAAAGAACTTGAGGACGGAGTGTTAAAAGGACATCGCGGAGATAATACGTATGATATCAAGGATGATGAGAGTGTTCTTAAATTCTTCGCGGACAGATATTCAGAAAATGCAGCGGATCTTGTAAAGGAATATCTGGGAAGAGAAGACTTCCATGGTATGGACCTTAATACCGTTCCGGGACTTACGGAAGCTGTTACGGATTATCTGAGTGATATACGTGAAAACGGAATGAGACAGGCTATGAAGAGGATAGGATGATGCAGGATTATCTAAGGATCAATGATAACGATAATGTGGCAGTAGCTCTGAAAACACTTCCGCTGGGATACAACGTGACAATAGACGGAGGATCACTTTCCGTCCGCACTCTTGATATCATACCGGCAGGTCATAAGGTTGCGCTTACGGATATCGCAAAGGGAGACAAAGTTATTAAGTATGGTCATTCCATAGGATATGCCATTTGCGATATCAAAGCAGGCTCCCATGTCCATATACATAATCTGAAAACAGGACTGGGAGATAATCTGGAATATGTATATGAACCTGCTGAGATAAATTTACATTCCGAAAAACCGGATACTTTTAAGGGCTTTGTCAGAAATGACGGAAGTGTCGGAATCAGGAATGATATCTGGATCATACCCACAGTAGGATGCGTGGGCAGTGTTGCTGCGGCCATTGCAAATATGTCCCGTAAGTATGTAAAAGGAAGCGTTGAAGATGTTATCGCTTTTGATCACCCATACGGATGTTCCCAGATGGGAGAAGATCAGGAAAATACAAGGCGTATTCTTTGTGATCTTATAACTCATCCGAACGCAGGAGGAGTGCTGGTTCTCAGTTTGGGATGTGAAAACAGTAATCTGAATTTTATCCGTCCCATGCTCGAAGGATCGGACCTTTCCAGAGTTCGTTTTCTTGTCTGCCAGGAATCGGAAGACGAAATAGAAGACGGATGTAATATCGTAAAGGAACTGATAGACAAAGCGTGCACCGATGTAAGAGAAGACGTCCCGGTTTCAAAACTTGTGGTGGGACTTAAATGCGGAGGATCCGACGGCCTGTCCGGTATCACCGCAAACCCTCTCGTCGGAAGCTTTTCCGATGAACTTATTTCACGCGGCGGTACAACAATACTTACGGAAGTTCCGGAGATGTTCGGAGCAGAAACCGTTTTGATGAACAGATGTGCAAACAGAGAACTCTTTGATAAAACAGTTTGCCTTATCAATGATTTCAAAGACTATTTCAGATCAAACGGTCAGACAATATACGAGAATCCTTCGCCCGGTAACAAAGAGGGCGGTATATCAACGCTCGAAGACAAGTCTCTCGGCTGCACTCAAAAGTCAGGTACAGCTCCGGTTACGGGAGTACTGGAATACGGAGAGAAGGTTAAGAATACAGGATTAAACCTTCTGTCATCCCCCGGTAACGATCTGGTTGCCGCTACAGCGCTTGCCGCATCCGGAGCACAGGTGATCCTTTTTACGACAGGAAGAGGAACACCCTTTGCATCACCGGTTCCCACCATCAAAATCTCAAGTAACTCTGCGCTTGCCGCGCATAAAAAGACATGGATAGATTTCAATGCAGGAGTACTTGCCGAAGAAGGGCATGACATTTCCGGAGAGACAGATCTTCTCTACGATCTTGTCATAGCCGTTGCGGAAGGGAAAAAGGTAAGATCCGAGGAAGCGGGATTCCATGATATGGCAATCTTTAAACAGGGAGTCACTCTGTAGGACAAAATTTCTGTAGTTTTTCCAAAAAACATATAAATTTTTGGTATTTTAGGTGGTTTTCTTTTCATAGAATCTTCTCATAGCAATTGCGAGTAACATCGAAATTGTTTTTCCCCGAAGGGGGTACGAAAGGAGATTCTATGATAAAAAAACTACTTGCAACATTCTTAACAGCGTCGCTGATCTTAGGGGTATGCGGCTGCGCAAATTCTTCAGGACAGGAACAGAGCGGTGGTAACACATCGTCCACCGATACGGTCGTCGAAGCCGATCCTTCCGAACCTGTCACTCTCAGAATGGCATGGTGGGGATCACAGACCAGACATGACATCACTGTTGCTGCGATCGAGCTCTATGAGGAGCAGAATCCCAATGTCACCATCGAATATGAATTCTATGATTTCGACAGCTATTTCACCAAGCTTAAAACTCTTGTAGCTTCCGATCAGGTATGGGACATCTTCCAGCTTGGCGGAAACTTCCCCGAGTATATCGACAAGATCTATTACATGAATGAGTTCATCGATAACGGAACCATTGATGTATCCGATATTCCCGAGTCATATCTCAAGATCACTCAGGATACTGCCGGTAATCAGATCGGTCTTTCCAACGGACTTAATACCTACGGTATCGCTTATGACGTTGATATGTTCAAAGAAGCAGGTGTTCCTCTTCCTACCGATAACTGGACATGGGACGATTATAAAAATGCAGCTCTTAAGATAAGCGAAGCAACAGGTCATTACGGAAGCTCAGGACTTGCAAGTTCCGAATTCATCGCAGGATGCTCAACCTTTATAGGACAGCAGGGTAAAGTCGGTGAGTACAGCTTCTTCAACCTTGACCTTACCGGAATGGGATTTGATGATGCACAGATGCTCACTCCTTACATCCAGATGAGAGCAGACCTGATCAACGCAGGAGCTTCACCCGATGCAGGTGCCGAGATGGAGATCACCAACATCGAGAACGACTTCCTTGTTACCGGCGAAGCTGCACTGACATGGGTGGCAGTTAACCAGTTCCCTACCATTTATGATATTTGCAAGGAAGAGGGAAGAAACCTTGCACTTGCAACCATTCCCAGAGTAAGTGCAAACGGACCTGCAGGTTCTGTTATCCAGTCATCACAGATGCTCTGTGTATCTCAGGACAGTGCTTACAAGGCAGAAGCAGCTAAGTTCATCGCTTGGTTCCAGACCAGTGTTGAGTGCAACCAGATCCTTAACGGTGAGAGAGGAATTCCCGTAGCTGATTCCGTAAGAGCAGCACTTGAAGAGAACCTTACCGAAGGACAGCAGATCATGTACGATTACGTTACTCTCGTTGGAACATTTGAGACACCCGAGAAGGTTAACGTTCTCAGCCCTGACGGACAGGATGAGGTAGTTGATAACTACAGGAACTATATACAGCAGGTTGTTTCCGGAGATATCACGGCGGCAGAAGCAGCAGAAAAGACCTATGCAGACGCCGAGGAATTATTCAAATAACCTTCAATAATATCGGGCACACTCTCGTCCGAGGGTGTGCCCATTCTATACCCTAAACACCCCATTTTTTAGTGAAACGGAGAGTTATTTTGAAAACCGAAGTCATAAAAGCCAAAGCCAGAAAAATATTTTACAGTAATGAAATGGTCGGATATGTTTTCGCCTTTCCGTTCATATTCGGTTTTATCTGTTTTTCGCTTATTCCCATTATTACTTCCCTGCGTTATGCGTTCACGGATTTTTCCATGGGAAATAAGACAATCGAATTTGTGGGAGGCGCAAATTTCAAACAGCTTCTCGGGGATGAGATATTCCTGAAGTCATTGGGAATAACCCTGAAGTATGTATTCATATCTGTACCCTTGAAACTTGTATTTGCTTTGCTTGTTGCGTTTGTTCTGACCAGAAAGACAAGGATGCAGGTTTTATACAGATCACTGTATTATGTTCCTTCACTTGTGGGAGGAAGTATTGCGGTAGCACTTGTATGGAAACAGCTTTTTGCCAGAAAGGGATTGTTTAATTCCGTTTTGGCCAATATGGGACTCGGAACCATAAACTGGTTTGGAGATCAGAAACTGGCACTTTATCCTCTTATCCTTATGAGTGTATGGCAGTTCGGATCATCCATGATCATTTTCGCTGCGGGATTAAAGGAGATATCGCCTACCTACTATGAAGCAGCCAGAATTGACGGTGCAAATACTTTTCAATCATTTGTAAATATCACTTTACCCTGCTTGTCCCCGATAATTCTTTATAATCTGGTAATGCAGACCATTCAGGCATTCATGTCATTCACCCAGGCATTTGTAATAACAGCCGGAGGACCTGATAACGGAACAATGATGTATGCACTGTATGTATATAACCAGGCATTCAAATATAACCATATGGGTTATGCATGTGCGATGAGCTGGTTCATGCTGATAGTAATGTGCATCATCACTCTGGTTATCTTTAAGACATCCAGAAGCTGGGTCTTCACGGAATCCGGAGATTGAGAGGTGCATTGATATGAAAACAAAAAAATTAGCATTAAAAACCGTATATCATATTCTTGTCATCGCCTTCGGATTCGTAATGATATATCCGGTGTTGTGGATGATAAGCGGATCCTTTAAGGACAACAGTGAGATCCTTAGAGGTTCACTTTCACTTATTCCATCCGAGTGGAAATTCAGTAACTATCCCACGGGATGGAAGGGATTTTCCAAGATAAGTTTTGCAAGATTTTTCTTCAATTCATTTTTTATAACTGCACTATCAACATTCGGAACCGTCATAAGCTCATCACTGGTAGCTTATTCACTTTCGAGGGTAAAGTTCCGCGGCCGTCGTTTATGGTTTACATGTATGCTTGCGACGATGATGTTGCCGGGACAGGTTATTATGATACCGTCATTCCTTATATGGTATCGCCTCGGGCTTGCAAACAGTTATGTGCCTCTTATTTTCCCCTACTTCTGCGGTCAGGCATTTTTTATCTATCAGATGATGCAGTTTATGTCGGGCATTCCAAAAGAACTGGATGAGGCGGCGACCATCGACGGATGCAGTAAATATACGATCTATTCGCATATCATTCTTCCGCTGTTGAAGCCTGCGATCGTCACCACCGTCATAATCCAGTTCTATTGGAAATGGGATGACTATATGGGACCGCTCCTTTATCTGAGTAAGCCTGCTTCTTATACGGTATCCCTGGCTATCAAGATGTTCGCGGATGCTGCATCCACAACGGATTACGGTGCAATGTTTGCAATGTCCACATTATCACTTTTACCTGTATTTTTGATATTCCTGTTCTTCAACAAATATCTTGTTGAAGGTATAGGAACAAGCGGACTGAAAGGATAAACATGCTCAGGAATCCGATCATAAAAGGTTTTAATCCCGATCCTTCCATAACGTGCGCAGGAGATAAATTCTATATCGTTAACTCCACCTTCGAATGGTGGCCCGGAGCAAGACTTTATGTTTCGGAAGACCTGGCTGATTGGGAGGATCTGGGAGGGATTCTTACAAATCCATCCCAGATAGATCTTACCGGTTGTCATCCTTCATGCGGAGTATGGGCATGTGATCTTACTTTTGACGGCAGCAGGTTTTATCTGGCATATACGGATGTTAAGACCAAAAAATATTTTTATAATACACATAATTACCTGATATATTCCGGCAGTATAAACGGTCCGTGGTCAAAGCCCGTTTATTTAAACAGTGCAGGATTTGATCCTTCCTTATTTCATGATCCCGACGGAAGTAAATACCTGGTGGGTATGCTAAACGGTTTCAAAGGAATAACGGTTCAGAGTCTGGATCCTGTGACCATGGTTCCTATGGGAGAGCCTGTGAAGATATTCGAAGGCTCGGGAATAGGCTGCACTGAGGGCCCGCATTTATACAAAGTGGGAGGGTATTATTATCTGATCACTGCGGAAGGTGGGACAGGGTATTCCCATTGCGTAAGTGTGGCCAGATCAAGAAATCTGTACGGACCTTACGAGGTTCATCCCGATAATCCGATACTCACGTCTTTTGCTGACAGTCCGCTTCAAAAATGCGGTCACGGAGATATTGTTTTTGATAAAGACGGAAGATCATATATCGTCTTTCTGTGTTCAAGACCTGTGGATGGTAATACATCCATATTGGGACGCGAGACTGCAATAGAAGAGCTTGTGTGGGAAGACGGATGGCCGAGACTGAAAAACGGTACGAAGTGTTCAAACCTTCTGACAGATCTCGACAGACCACAGAAAGAGTCCGATGTATTTTATGATGATTTTTCGGAAGCGGATATTAAAACGGTCTATTCATCTCCCAGAAGAAACTATCACGAATTTGCGGAAGTATGTACCGGACGAAACGGTGACAGAGTACTTAGGATAACCGGAAGAGAATCCATCAATTCATTTTTCAGGGTATCGCTTTTGACTTACAGGATCCGTGAGGTAAATGTCAGAGCATCAACACGAATGCATTTTTCTTCTTTCTCTTCTGAGCAGATGGCAGGGTTATGTATCGTATATGACGCACTTAACAACTATATGTTTGTTCAAACGTCTATGGATGGCAGGCCTTGCCTGAAGCTCATAAAGAGTGATAAAGGAGTTGTCGAGGAACTGGAAACACTCATTCTTGAAGATGCGGAAAACGGAGTGGAGTTGTCGCTGGAAATGCGTGAGGGTAAGAAGATACTTTTCGGATACCGTACTCACGAAGAATGGTTTATGATGGATAGTGTGGTAGATGCGAGTATTCTATCGGACGAGTATTGCCGCGGATTTACCGGAACACAGGTCGGTATGTATGCTCATGATCTTACGGGCGCCGGAACTTGTGCCGAATTTGACTATTTTAAAGTAGAGGAAAAGCTGTGATCAAATTTTCGGATGTGAAATTTAAATCTGAAGATGAATTGCTTGATAAGCTGTTTAATGCGGCTCTGAAAAAGTGCGAGGATAATATTGTCTCATTTAACGGCCGTGATGTTCTTGTTGAGGGGGGAGGATACGAGAAGATCTGGCTTGAAACCCAGCCCATGGGCGGGCGCATGTATGCCAAGAAAAATATTACGGTTGCACTTAATAACCAGCTCATGTTCATGGAACACCGGAGAAAAGACGGAAGAATACCCGGAAGCATTGCACTTGAAGACGGTATAGTCATACCACAGTTTAACAAATTTCAGGGTTTTTGTTTTCCGGAGCCTGCTCTTGATATGTATTTCATAGCAGGTGCAGGGGAGGATTATCTCGACGAGCTTTATGATTGTCTTGAAGGTTTTGATAAATACCTCTGGGAGAACAGAGATTCCGACGGAGACGGCTGCCTTGAATCCTGGTGCAAATATGATACTGGCGAAGATAATGCCGTCAGGTATAAAAACGCACCGGATGCGTGGTCTGCGGAATATCCACCCGTGGGATTGAGTATAGTTCCCATGGCTTCACTTGATGTGATGAGTTATTCGTACTCTTCCAGATTTACTTTATCCAGAATTGCCTATCTGAAAGGAAATGAAAGATTAGGCGATGAATGGGCCAGACTGGCCGGTGCCGTTAGAGCCAAGATACGTGAATATCTGTGGGATGCTGACGCACATATCTGTTTTGACAGAGATAAGAATCACAGAAAACAAAAGATCATAACCCATAACACTTTAAGGGCGATGTATTGGGGAAGCATCGATAAAGATATGGCTTCCAAATTCGTAAACGATCATTTGCTGAACGAAAAAGAGTTTTGGACTTATATGCCTCTTCCTTCCGTTTCGGTAAGCGATCCTAATTTTGTAAATGAACCGACCAATAATTGGAGCGGACAATGTGAGGCTCTTACGTATCAGAGAGCGATAAATGCTTTGGAAAAATACGGCTACGATCATTTGATACCGTATCTTGGAAGAAAGCTTTTCTCTGCGATAGGTAATGATCTCATGTTTGTGCAGCAGTATGATCCCTTCACCGGCAAACCTTCGGTAAATGAGGATACCGGCGGAAGAGACGGATACGGTCCCGCACTTTTATCCGTGATCGAGTATATGGCCGCAATGTACGGAGTACGTAGAAAAGAGAACAATCTGATATGGGGATGCATGCAGGGGACTTCTTATGAATACGAGCAGATCCTGGGTGATGATACCTATCTGATCCGTAACAAGGATGACGAAACCACTGCATTCATTAACGGGAACAAAATATTCGGTACCAAAAAGAATGTAAAGATCATAACTGATTTGAGAGGAAATGTGGTTAAAGCCACAGATGTATAAAAGATACGAGGATAGAAAATGAAATATACTGATAATTTTGTTGAAGATGTAACCATTGCTTATATCGGAGGAGGTTCAAGAGGCTGGGCCTGGACATTCATGACAGACTTAGCTCTTGAAAAGCAACTTTCCGGAACCATCAGGCTTTATGATATAGACAAAGAAGCGGCTAAAGCTAATGAGATCATCGGTAATTCCATCAAGGGAAGAGAAGAAGCTGTAGGCAAATGGAATTATGTTGTATCGGATACTGTCGAGGAAGCACTTACCGGAGCGGACTTCGTAGTGATCTCCATACTTCCCAAGACTTTTGACGAAATGGAAGTTGATGTTCACATGCCGGAGCGTCTCGGCATTTATCAGTCCGTCGGCGATACTGCAGGGCCCGGAGGAATGATCAGGGCACTCAGAACGCTTCCCATTTTCTATGAATATGCCAAAGAAATAGAAAAGTATTGTCCCGATGCCTGGGTCATCAATTATACGAACCCCATGTCTCTTTGCGTCAAAGCAATGTACGATGCTTTCCCCGGTATCAAAGCATTCGGATGCTGTCACGAAGTATTCGGAACCGAGAAGATCCTTGCTCAGATAGTTGCGGAAAAGCTGGGAGTGGAGAAGATCGACAGACATGAGATCGAAGTGAATGTAATGGGAATAAACCATTTCACATGGTTTGATTATGCTTCGTATAAAGGAATAGATCTCTTCCCCATATACAGAGAATTCATAAAAGATCATTTCGAGGAAGGCCTTGATGAAAGGGATGCTAACTGGGCTAATTCATGCTTTGCATGTAAGCACAGAGTAAAGATGGATCTGTTTAATAAGTACGGACTCATAGCTGCTGCGGGAGACAGACATCTTGCAGAGTTCATGCCCGGTGATATGTATCTGAAAGATCCCGAGACCGTAAGATGCTGGGGATTTGATCTTACAAGTGTCAAGTGGAGAAAAGAAGATCTCCAAAACAGGTTGGCTAAATCGGGAAGATTGGTGAGAGGTGAAGAGCAGATAAATCTCCTTCCGACCGGTGAGGAAGGAATACTCCTCATAAAAGCTCTTTGCGGACTGACGAGAATCGTAAGTAATGTTAATATCCCCAACACAAGTCGTCAGATTCCCAATCTTCCCGAAGAAGCAGTAGTGGAAACAAATGCTTTGTTCGGAAGAGATTCGATCCGCCCGATCTATGCGGGAGAGATGCCTGAGAACATCAGAGAGCTTGTTATGCCTCATATTGAGAATCATGAGCGAATACTCGAGGCTTCCAAGACAAGGGATGTTAATCTTGTGGTCGAAAGCTTTATGAACGATCCGGTCACCAAAGGTGCTCATGCATCGGAGGATGATATCAGGAAACTTGTTACCGATATGATGAACGCGACTCTTTGACGATATCTTATATGGAAAAACCGGCTTGCCTTAACGGTAAGCCGGTTTTTCTTGGATTATTCACCTCAGATTGTTTTCGTCGCACAGGATCGTTTTCCCTTCAGCAAGGGATCGTTGCACATCTATGAGTCTCTGATTTTCGCTTCCGCGGAATTTAAGTCCGAGATTTTTTTCCCTGATATGGAATTCTCCGTCCACTATCACATCCAGAAGAGGAAGGAGGCTCTTTACGATCTCATCGGATTTCGCCCATTCCAGTATATCGGTTTCGTAAGTATATCCGCTGTAGAGCCATATTGTTTTCTCGGGATATTTCTCTCGGAGTTTTTTGGCAAGAGAGAAGACGAAGGGTCTGTTTTCCGGTTCCATGGGTTCTCCGCCTAAAAAGGTGAATCCGGAGATGTAAGAAGGCTCCATTGCTTTTATAAGTTCTTCCTCGATCTCTGCGGTATATACCTCCCCGTATTTGAAATCTCTGGTTTCTGCGTTAAAACAACCTTCGCATCTGTGACGGCATCCGCTTACGAATAGGGATACTCTTACTCCCGGACCGTCGGCAACATCAGATTTTTTGATCATTCCGTAATACATAAGATTGGCCTCATATACAGGATATCAATTAATTATCAATAAGTAATAATACTATATGAAATCCGTATCCTTTTTTCAAGATTTCCGGATAAGCGTTTTGACAAAATCTTCCTGTTAATCCAAAGAATTTACGATTTATTACCAAAAATTCCCCTTTTATAATTTTTCTTGTAAAAACCCGAAATCAATTGGGGTATGCCGCAAGGCAATAAAATGTATGAGGTGAGTTTTATGAAAAAGAAATTATTAGCATTATTCCTAACATCGTCAGTGTTACTTTCTCTCGTCGGATGCGCTTCCTCCTCCGGTTCCGCAAATAATTCCGGATCCGGAGCTGCATCCGCCTCCACCACCGCTTCTGCGGATGCGGGACAGACGGGCGAAAGTAATTCAACCCCCGCTTCAACCACCGATGAGCCTCTTAAACTTACGTATGCAGAGGTTAATCCCGAAGATACCATCGTCGGACAGGTTGCTGCGGATTTCAAGACCAAGGTAGAAGAGCTTTCCGGAGGATCCATCATTATCGACGTCCAGTACAGCGGCGTTCTAGGAAGTGAGGCAGACGTTCTTGACGGAATGCTCGCAAATTCAGGTGCTGCGGATATCTCCAGAATTTCTGCATTCTCACTTAACTCTTACGGTTCCGAGAAGTCTGTTCTCCTTTCTCTTCCTTACACTTTCGAGAGCAGAGATCATTTCTGGAATTTCGCAATGAGCGATCTTGCAGATGAGTTCCTTGATGAGCCCTATGAAAAAGGAATCGGCGTTAAGGGTCTTTTCTACGGAGAAGAAGGTTTCAGACATTTCTTCACCAGAACTCCCGTAAATTCAATTTCCGATTTCGCAGGAATGAAGATCCGTGTTTCAACAGACCCTGTTATGACCGGACTTGTAGAAGGCCTCGGCGCATATTCAACCGTTGTTGCATTCGGTGAGCTTTATTCCGCACTTCAGTCCGGCCTTGTAGACGGAGCTGAGCAGCCTATTGCAAACTATAAGTCAAACTCCTTCCCTGAAGTTGCAAACAACCTTATCCTTGACGGACATACTCTCGGTGCCATCGAGATTGTTGTAGCTTCAAATGTTTGGGATTCACTTACCGAAGAGCAGCAGAACATTCTCCTCGAGGCAGGCAGATATGCTCAGGAGAAGAACAGAGAGAATTCTCAGGCTAAGGAAGACGAAGTTCTTGCACAGCTCAAAGAAGAGGGATGCAACGTAGTAGAAGTAACCGATCTTGAGCCTTGGAAAGAAGCTGTTACCGATATCGTTGCTCAGAATATCGTTGGTCAGGAAGATCTTTATGATCAGATTCTTGCCATGAAATAAATCTTTAGGAGTTTCATATGCCTGCTATTTTTACCAAACTTGATAAGATCAAGCCAATCTATGATCTGACTTATAAGGCACTTATGATTCTCTGTAAATTGCTCCTTATCGGAGACATTCTCATAACGTCCATGGCGGTTACGGGACGATACGTCCCCTTTGTCCCCGATCCGTCCTGGACAGAAGAGATTGTCCTTACACTTATGGCTTACATGGCGGTCATTTCGGCCGCCTTAGCCATCAGAAAAGGAGCACATATCAGAATGACCGCATTCGACAGATATCTTCCCAAAACACTTATAAAGGTGCTGGATATTATCGCAGATCTCTTCGTTATGGCATTCGGATTCGTAATGCTCGTGGTCGGTTTTAAGTATGCGTCTTCTATCGGAGCAAAAGGTTTCTATATCAGCCTTCCGAAATTATCTAAATTCTGGATGTATTTTCCTATTCCGGTAGCCGGATTTGCCATGATCGTTTTTGAGCTTGAATCAATCTACAATCATATAAAATCATTTTTTGTTACAGATAAGGAGGAGGCAAAATGACAACACAGAGTCTTGCCATTCTTGTTCTTCTCGGAACATTTATATTGCTGATACTTCTCCGTTTTCCCATAGCATATGCGGTTGGAATCTCATCGGTTCTATGCCTCCTTGTTCAGGGTGTTCCGGTATCAACCGTATGTCAGCAGATGGTCAAAGGAATCAATTCCTTTTCTCTCATGGCAGTACCGTTTTTCATAACCATGGGCGTGCTGATGGGAAGCGGAGGGATATCAAAGAAGCTGATAGCACTTGCTGACGCCTGCGTCGGATGGATGACCGGCGGAATGTCAATGGTTAATATCGTAGCTTCTTATTTCTTCGGAGGAATATCCGGATCCGCAGCTGCGGATACCGCGTCACTGGGTTCAATCCTTATCCCTATGATGAAAGAGCAGGGATATGACGAAGATTTTTCCACTGCTGTAACCATTACTTCATCATGTGAGGGTCTTCTTGTTCCTCCCAGTCATAATATGGTCATCTTCGCTATGGCCGCAGGCGGTGTATCCGTAGGAAGTCTTTTCCTGGCAGGATATGTCCCCGGTGCGATGCTTGCACTGTCACTTATGATCGGCTCTTACATTATTTCCAAGAAGAGACATTATCCCAAGGGAGATAAATTCTCGATCAAGAGACTGATCAAACAGCTGGGCACATCGTTTTGGGCTCTTGCAGCAGTGCTTATCGTTGTATTCGGTGTTGTAGGCGGATTGTTCACCGCAACCGAATCTGCAGCAGTCGCAGTTATCTATTCACTTCTGGTAAGTGTGTTTATATACAAAGGACTTACTTGGAAAGGTGTCTGGAAGATACTTGAGCAGTGTATCGACACCCTTGCGATCGTTCTGATCCTGATCGCTACATCCAACGCTTTCGGTTACTGTCTTACCACATTGCATGTCCCCGATCTTGCTTCCAAAGCGATCATCGGTCTTACAAGCAATAAGATAGTCATCGCACTGCTTATCGATCTGATCATTCTGGTACTTGGTTGTATTATGGATATGGCCCCCATTATTCTGATCGCGACCCCGATCTTACTCCCAATAGCCGTATCCATCGGGATTAACCCTATACAGTTCGGTATCATGATGGTCCTTAACTGCGGAATCGGCCTTCTGACACCTCCCGTAGGTGCAGTTCTCTTCATCGGTTCCGCGGTGGGGAAATTACCGATGGAAAAGGTCGTCAAAGCAACGATTCCTTTCTACATATGCATGATAATAGTCCTTTTGATGATCACATTTATTCCGCAGATCAGTTTATTCCTGCCGGGATTGTTCATGTAGATTTAAGACGGAGCAAACTTTTCATTCGAAAGGTTTGCTCCGCTTGTATAAAGGGTGATATATTTTTTTTATGAGCAATAATATGTCGGCAGAATTTGCCGGTCCGATAAACAGAATATATCACAGATGGCTTAAGCTTACGCTTAAGAATAAGCTGAATCTTGTATCTATATTGGGATTTATCATAATCCTCACTTCTGTATGCCTTGACATCTGGACTGTTAAGTTTTCTATTTTCGATTTCAACAGATCGTATTCGAGCAGTGAAAAGATCGTTAATCTGATCCAGGCTTTGGATGCAGAGTACACTGCTTTAAAAGACTATACGAGAGATGACCTGACTATGGAAGGGTATCTTCAGACGGCTTCTCTTACGGATTCTGCGGTGTCGGATCTGGTCCGCGACTATGAATCACTCGGTGAGGAAAGATTTGCCTGGACTTCAAGCATAATAAATCTGTATTCCGTCTACAGAAGAGATTGCGATCATTTCCTGAAAATATCGGAGGATGATCCGGGTTATCTCGAAAAAGAATACGAATTATACGAGATGCTGGATTATCTGAAGACTTATTCAAGTAAGCTTCTCAGTCTTACCACCATAGCAACCAGTGATTTCTACAGGGAGAGATTTACCAGTCTGATCTTTTTCCCGGTGATCATAATCCTGCTTGCGATAGTTTTTGTATTGATAATAGCCATTCTTTCAAAAGCTGTCTTTAAGAGTCTTATTGACCCTCTCATCAAACTGTCGGCAGCTTCCGGAAAGATTGCAAACAATGAATTTAATATAGCTGACGTTGAGGTTGACTCCGAGGACGAGATAGGAGAGCTTGTCCACGCGTTTAATAAAATGAAATTTGCGACCGGCAGATATATTGCCACCATGGAAGATAACAGGGTCGCTCTGGATAAACTTCATGCCGAAGAACTTCAGAAAAAAGAGATCGAGAACCGTCTTGAGAGAATGAAATTCGAAGTCTTGAGACATCAGATCAATCCGCACTTTTTGTTCAATACTCTCAATGTAATATGCGGAATGGCAAAGCTTGAAAATGCGGAGACCAGTGAGAAAATGATCAAAGCGCTGAGTTCTCTTTTCAGATATACTCTGCATACTGATGAAAAAGAAAGTAATGTGGCTCAGGAAATAGCCGTGATCAAGGATTATATTTTCCTTCAGAAAATGAGATTCGGAGACCGCATTAAGTATGAGATAGAATGTGATCCTGAAACGGAAAATGCGGGCATACCTTCATTTACCATACAGCCCCTTGTGGAGAATTGTATCGTCCACGGACTTTCTCCGGTTGAAGACGGCGGAACCATCAGGATCGTTACACAAAAAACGCCGGATGAAAAACCCAGACTGCGCGTTGTTATCTCGGATACGGGAGTGGGTATGAGTCCCGAAAAACTTGCCGAGATAAATGAGAAATTAAAGAATGATGATAATCCCGACCATAAGGGAATCGGTATCGGAAACATAAGCAGAAGATTGTCCCTTATGTACCCCGATTCTGTTTTTAAGATAGAAAGCACCGAGAATTCGGGTACGGTTTTTACTATAGATATTCCATACATCGGAGGATAGCCTGATATTAATGCATAAGATACTTGTTGCAGACGATGAGCCCATAGAGCTTACCGTCGTTGAAAAGATCATAAATGAAAATCTGTCTGATAAGGTGAGCATCTGTCTGGCGGATAACGGCCGGGAAGCAGTCGATCTCTATGAAAAAGAAAATTGCGATATAGCTCTTCTTGATATTGCCATGCCCGGACTTAACGGACTGGAGGCGGCGGAGATCATAAGAGCCAGACACCCCGGTCACGTGATAATCTTCCTTACCGCATTCGATGAATTTGATTATGCGAAGAAAGCGATAGCGGTCAAGGCACTTGATTATCTCTTGAAGCCTGTTGACGAAAAGGAACTTATCCTTGTTCTGGAAGAAGCTCTCGGACAGGTTGAGAAAGAAACGACGGGATCTCCTGCGGAAAACAGAACCATCGATAACACCGAGTTTTCCGATATGAAGATGTCTGCCATAAGAACCAGGATTTCCGATTATCTGGAAAACAGATATATGGATGACATTTCGCTCAGTGACATTGCGGGCGAGCTTAAATATTCGGATGCGTATTTTTCAAAAGTATTCAAGAAGTGTTTTAACAAAGGTTTTATCGTATATCTGACCGAACTTCGTATAGAGAAATCCAAAATACTTTTGGAGGATATTTTTGTAAACATCAAGGACATCAGTGCCAAAGTGGGATTCAGGGATTCCAACTACTATACGAAAGTGTTTAAGAGAATGGAAGGACTGACTCCGTCCGAATACCGTATCATGAAAGGAATCCATGCAAATAACGATTAAGAAAATTTTCATAGCGGTCATTTCGTTTCTTTTCATAGGGATCGTCGCGGGACTTATTTACAGGCATGTGACCAAAGAGCCCGTGCCCGAATATGTCTTCACCTATGCGGAGAACCAGTCCGACAGCTTTCCCACATCGCTGGGAGCGTATTATTTTGCCGATCTGGTAAATGAACGGTCGGACGGACGTATTAGGATCATGGTATATACCAATGGTGAGCTCGGAAGAGAAGCGGATGTCATCAGGCAGATGAAATACGGCGGAGTGGATTTTACCAGAGTTTCGCTTTCGCAGGTTGCGGAAGTTTACCCGGACCTTAATATCCTGCAAATGCCGTATCTGTATAATGATGCGGATCATATGTGGCGCGTACTGGATGGACGTATCGGGGATATGTTCCTCGAGCGTATGGAGGATCTGGATATGGTGGGGCTGTCATGGTACGACGCCGGGGCCAGAAGTTTTTATGTAACGGGTGAGGGCGTCAGTTCTCCGGAAGACATGCAGGGACTTCGGATCAGGGTTCAGCAGTCCGAACTTATGGAAGATATGGTGGAGTGCCTTGGCGCGGAACCTGTTCCCATCAGTTATGAAGAAGTATATTCCGCACTTGAACTGGGTACCATTGACGGAGCGGAAAATAACTGGCCTTCGTATGAGGATATGGGACATTACAAAGTTGCGGATACTTATATCGTAGATGAGCATACAAGGGTACCCGAAATGCAGCTTTGCTCGGAGAATACCTGGAATATGCTGTCCGAAGAGGACAGAGAGATCATTAAGCAGTGTGCGATGGAATCAGCGATATATGAGCGCGTGCTCTGGCAGGAAAGAGAAAAGAGCTCTAGGGAAAGATGCGTAAACGCCGGCGTCACCATCATAGAGATAAGCGCCGAAGAAAAGAATGCATTCAGGGAAGCCATGGCTCCCGTCTACGAAAAATACTGCAAGGATAATAAGGAACTGCTGGAAGAGATCATAAACATGGGATAACAGCAGGTGACAGTGGGGACGTACCCCTTTGTCAGGACGGACTTCCTGACAAAGGGGTATGTCCCCACTGTCACTAGGTATAGAATCCGTTATAAAGAGATTGTGTGAAAGTTACAAAAATACTGTGATTATTGTTTTATATTGTGAATAGTAATGTGACAGTTTTCTATTCTATAATGATTTGCGAAGCTTTTTTAATCCGAAGCATTTCGGAGTTTCCGTACAAAGGAGTACCTTTATGAAATTGAATTACGGCAAGACGATTTACAATTTTCAGTTTGGCGGAGACGCGGTGACGGTAAATAACATTGTCCAGGCATGGCTGACTGCCAACGGTTTCACCTTGGTTAATAACTTCAACGAAACCTATTATTTTTATAAAGATGCCTGGTACGGAAACAGATGCTTTCAGTATACGATCGAAGGAAATATCATAACAATTTACGCGTGGACCATCGGTATCGGCAATAAGTTTTTTATGCTTGATTCCGGCGCTCACAACAATATGGCAGGAGATGCCTACAAATCGGTTCTTAACAGTCTTTTCTCGCAGATTAATATTAACAGTGCAACCAATATGTCGCAGACCCCCAACATGGCACAGGATCCCAGCATGACTCAGGATCCTAATATGGTGCAGAATCCCTACGGCCCTGTTCCTGACTCGGCACAGTTTATCGATGCTTTCCAAAGAGAAGTAAATGAAAAAGATGAAAAACTGTGTACCATCGGTTTTTGGCTTTCTGTCGTCGGATTGTTAGTATCATTTATGGGGATAATGTATGGTGTTTGGATATATTTCCTCGAGATATATTTTGCATACAGAGGATTGAAAACTTCCAAGAGAGGTAAAGCAATCGTGACATTTATCCTTGCGGGTGTCTCTATATTGATCATTATTTTTCAACTGACGCACTAATAATCCGTGTCCGGGATAATCTGATTTGATAACGGACTAAGCATATGATACGGGGATGAGTATAATTAGGCTCATCCCTGTTTTTTGTGACTTTCCGGACCCGGGATTCGTCTGTATAATTGAAAGGGAACAGGGAGCTTTCCTGTGGGAGAACATTATGAAAAAATTGCTTATCATCATTGCCGCGCTTCTGGTCATGACCGGATGCGGAAGACCGCATGAATATACCCTCACGGAAGAGGAATACGAAAGGCTCATCACTCTTGACGGCCCTATGTTTTCCTATGGCCGTTACAGTAACGGTCTTGTTTTCGGAAGGGATGATTATTGGGAGGGAAGCGGTTTTACCGTTTACTATGACGGCACCATAGAAGGGTTTACATCCTATAACCTCTCAGGAGAGTTCACATCAGCTGCAACTCTGGAAAAGGAAGACTATTTCACCATATACGAGTTCTGCAGAAACTGGATGCTGAGTGATATGAACGGAGCTTATGATTACGGCGGATGCGAACAGGATTCCTACAGCTTTAACTTCTATGATGAGGATGGCGAACGAAACAGTCTTTATTACACTGACAATATCGATGACGATAAGCTGAAGGAGATTGTCGATATCTACGGTAAATACGATATTAAGATCGAAGTCATTCCGGTATTCAACGTTTTCCAATACCTTGCCGATCCGGGCACTCCGGACCTGTTCGTCGCAGAATACAACGAGGCCAAATACACCGGCTATAAATACGAATGCAGGTATGACGGAACAATGTTATTCGGTGGTGAGAACTGTGAGGACCTGGACTGGTATGTCTATATCCGCTCCGGAGACTCCGCAGAAAGTAAGGAGTCGTTCATACTTCAAACATTGCCCGAAACAAGCCTTGAAGAGTATGAGGTTAAGACGGGAGACGTGATATTCGTTTATCCCGAGTATCACGGAGAAGGCGAACCTCCGGAGACCCATATGTGGGGCTACTACTTCCAACTGTATTGATAGAAACCTTACCAGTAAAAGAAAACCTTTGGAATAAAGCGATTGTGCGATACGTACAAAAACTGCGTGATTATTCATTCATATCGTTAATATTATAATTCCCCCTCCCTATAATATAATGCTCTTTGGGTATTAGTTTTGGGGTTCGCCGGTTTCCGGCATCGGGGTATATATGGATATAGACAGAAATTGGTTCGTTTCTGAAGATGACGCACGGAATAACATTCTCTGTGTGATCGGTTTTGTTATTTCGATAGCTGCGTTTGCGTTATCATGTTTCGGCTATCCGATAGGCTTGATCCTTTTTATAATGAATCTTTATTTTGCATCTCAGGGATTGAAATCGTCCCGCAGAAAATTTGCGATCGCTACTTTTATTATCTCGGGATTATCATTCTGTATTCTTTTGCTTCATTCATTTATATTCCACATGTAGACAATTAAACAGTCGTAGGAGAATGTGATGGATAATATCGACAACATCGATGAGCTTATCAATATGATAGACGGTAAGATGGAAAACGGAGTAAGCAGACTCAAAGTCGGCTTTTCCGAAGAACTTGAATCCGGTGTTAAGAAGGAAGCATATCATCATGGCAGATGCGATGTGGGAAGTCCCTGGGCTACCGGTACCGTAGGAAATTGTGACGCGATAGATTCGGAGATTGATGAGTGAACGAACAAGCTGAAACAGAAGATAGAAAAGAAGCGGATACTTATGCGATAGTGTGTCTCGTTTTGGCAGTCATAGCTTATCCGCTTGCCTGTACCATTTTCGGAGGAGCGTTATTACTTTTTATATCGGTTATATTGGGAATAATTGCTCTAAAGGATCGTACATCAAAACGGGAACTTGCAATAGTCGGATTAGTGCTGGATGCATTTTTATGCATTATTGTAGGCATCGTCGTTTATCTGCTATCTACATTCGGTAGCGTGACGGTTAAAGAAACTTCCGTATCACCTTCGGGATCATATCAGGTTGAGGTTATTGCAAATGATCAGGGAGCAACCGGCGGGAATTATGAATTGTACTTTGAACGCTCATCCGAAGGGAAATTTGCTTCCGTAGGAGATAAGAAACCGCGAGATGCAGAGTATATAAGCGGAACCACAAGGACGTGGGGGACTTATTACGACATAAAGTGGACCTCGGACGATACAATCTATGTCACTGCAGATTACGTTCGTGTTTCCGGGATTAATCTGATCAAGGTGGAATTATTCCCGGATACTTATCAGACATATGAGGGAAAAGTATATTTAAACCGCGATGAATCGTATTTCGATCATTATGAGATATCGGGTGATAAAGTTTTCTATGTGTGCTATCTGAACATAACCAATACTTTTTATGAGCCGATAGATTTTTCACTTGAGGCTGAAGATATACAGGGTCAGGACGGATTGCTTCTTGACGGTCATATGGTTTCGGCAGACCGTGAGGGCGGCGAAGCAGTTTATTCGATAGGTCCCGGAGAGACCGAAATGTTTGAAGTTGTTTTATGCGGGGAAAAAGGAGCTAAAGACGAGCGCATAGAGGAAGAGCTGCTCCCGGCTATTTATTTAATCCCGGTGTCTTATTATCCGAATTACGAACCGTAAACTGATTTATAACCAAACATGGGACAGGCTCGCGGGCTTGTCCCTGTTTTATTTTTCGGGAACTACATGCTCAAAATATGTTATAATAGCTTAGTTTGTGAAGGAGATAGTTATGACTAACAATGAACATTTTGAAGCACTTTGCCCTGAAATGGCAAAGCATTCCGAGGAAGTTGTCAGGAAAATGGGCAGGAACGATCCCTGCTGGTGCGGAAGCGGTAAGAAATACAAGGCCTGCCATGCAGCATTTGACGATAAGCTCAAGAAGTATGCCCTTATGGGAAAGATAGTACCCGATCACAGCATTCTCAAAACGCCCGAACAGATCGAGAAGATCAAGGAATCTGCTGCAATAAACATTGCGATCCTTGACCGCATAGAAAAAGAGATCCATGAGGGAATGCCTACATCAGAGATCGATAAGATCGTCTACGATATGAGCATTGAAGCGGGTGCAATCCCCGCACCTTTAAACTACGAAGGATATCCTTATTCCGTATGTACCTCCGTAAATGAGCAGGTATGTCACGGATTCCCTTCGGACAAGGTCATCCTTAAGAGCGGCGATATCGTAAATGTTGACTGCTCAACGATCCTGAACGGTTTCTTTTCCGATTCATCGAGAATGTTCTGCATAGGTGAAGTTTCCGAAGAAAAGAAGCGCCTTGTGCAGATCACCAAAGAGGCCTGCTATGAAGGTCTCAAATATGCAAAGCCCTGGGGATACTTGGGCGATGTGGGTCAGGCGGTTCACGATTACTGCTATGATAACGGATACACCATCGTAAGAGAGATCGGCGGACACGGCGTGGGACTTGAATTCCATGAAGATCCCTGGGTAGGATACCATTCCAAGAAGGGTACCGAAATGCTTCTTGTTCCCGGAATGATCTTTACGATAGAGCCCATGGTAAATATGGGAAAAGAAGACATTGTGACCGACAAATCAAACGGCTGGGAAGTATCCACCAAAGACGGTCAGCCTTCCGCTCAGTGGGAGCTGATGGTACTTATCACAGAGGACGGCAACGAAGTTCTCAGCTGGTAAACTTATGAAAAGATCACGGATCATCCATATATGCTTCGTGGCAGCGATAGTAGTGATACTGGCACTTGTGATAGTCAGAGTAAAGGGCTGGATCAGGATCGTGGATCTGGGCGATATAACCGGTTCCGATAGTGAAATCGCCGATTTTGAGTGCCATGACAGCATCATGCCGCTGACCGACGAAGAATACAATCTCATACGTCAGAATGAAGAGGTGATCCTGGTTTTCGGTAACGATCCTTTTTCGGAGAACTGCGGTGAAAACGGCAGTTTATCTGTGATGGTAGAAGAAGCTTCCGGAGCTAAAGTGATCAATTGTGCCATAACCGGTTCCTGTATTGGTATGCAGGAGCCGGCTTTTGATATGTCCAAAAGTCCCATGAACCTTTTCAGTCTGTATTATCTGGCATGCGTCGCCTGTGCGGATGAAATGGATTATTCGAGGGATCTTGCGCTTGCGAAGGATGCTTTGGGGGATTCTTTTTCCGAAGACGGTGAGATGGTGCTTAAGATCCTTGATGATCTTAATATCTCGGATGTGGATGTCATCGTATTGTGCTATGACGGATCCGATTATCTCATGAACATCCCCACCGGCCTTGATGAAAAAGAATACAGCGACCCTTTCTGTTCGTATCTGGGTTCGTTTTCAGCAACAATCGAGCTCTTTAAGAAAGCGGCTCCCGGTGCGAGGATCATCGTTTTATCCGCACCTTACATGTTCCGCACAACTGAAGCCGGAAACTGGGAACCCTGCGAAGATCATCCGAATCTTTTGGGCGAAGATCTGTCGGATTATGTGTTAGGACAGTATAAGCTTTGTACCGAGGCTTACGATATCAGCTTTGTAGACAATTATTATTCGAGCGTAAATCTGGAAAACGGACGGGATTATCTTATTGACGGCCGTATTCTTAACGAAGAGGGCAAAAGGATCATTTGCGACAGATTTATGTACGCATTGACCTATTATGACGCTGAAAATGCCGGTAAGGTGGAGTGACAGCGGGGACGCTAAGTGACATTGGGGACGCTTCTGATTTGTCACCCGGTGACAAATCAGAAGCGTCCCCAATGTCACTTAGCGTCCCCAATGTCATTTTGAACGAAGGTAACAAAAAAGTGCCTTCTCTGTTGTCATTTTTCTTCAAAATATATGGTTTAAAAAGTTGCTTTAGTGTAGTAAAATATGTATTTGCAGTTACTTTGTGCTCTGACGGGCGCGCATGCACTTAAACTGATGTAAAAATGGCCTTTTTGAGGAGGTTTCATGACATCGGAAGTCAAGCTGACTGATTACATTGACAAGGACATACTGCAAAAGATCCAGGACTCCTTTTCAGATATGACGGGCCTTGCGGCACTCACCACGAATGCCGACGGATCCGCTGTTACTGAAGGGTCCAATTTCTGCCGTTTTTGTACCGAATTAAACAGAGGATGTCCGCTGGGAAAACAGCTTTGCGAATATTCCGATAAGACCGGGGCAATGATGACCCACTCCATGGGTAAGCCCACATTCTATACATGCCATGCGGGTCTTGTGGATTTTTCTGCTCCCATCATCATAAACGGAGAGATGATAGGTTGCTTTGTCGGAGGCCAGGCGCTTACTTCTGAGCCTGAAGAGCCCAAGGTCAAGGCTCATGCACTGCAGCTGGGGCTGGATCCCGACGAATACTGGAAGGCTATCTGCGAAGTCCCCGTGATATCCGAGGACAAGGTGGGAAAAGCCATGGATTTCCTCTACACCATATCCGGAGTTTTATCCGATATCGCCTACGGAAAATATACCTCCGACAGGGCGAAGGTGGAGATGGAGCATGCCGTTAAGATGAAGTCCGACTTTCTGGCCAATATGAGCCATGAGATAAGGACACCCATGAACGCCGTTATCGGAATGGCTGAGATGGCACTGAGGGAAGATATTCCCGATAACGCAAGAAGCTATATCAACCAGATCAAATCATCCGGAAGAGCGCTTCTGACCATCATCAACGACATACTTGATTTTTCAAAGATCGAATCGGGCAAGATGGATATAAGCCCGGTGGAATATGAACCCATGAGCCTCTTTAACGATGTGGCGAACATCATCATGACAAGGCTGATGGACAAAGAAATCGAACTGATCCTTAACATGAACGTTGATATGCCCCATCTGATCTACGGCGATAATGTGAGGATCCGCCAGATACTTATCAATCTGGCAAACAATGCGGTTAAATTCACCCGTTCGGGACAGGTACGTTTCGTAGTTGATTTCACCTGGATCGACAGTGATAACATAATGCTCAGCGTAGCGGTAGAAGATACCGGAATAGGAATTAAGCCCGAGAATGTGGGCAAGATATTCGAATCTTTCTCACAGCTTGATTCCAAGAGAAACAGAGATGTGGAAGGCTCCGGACTCGGACTTGCCATATCCAAGAATCTTCTGAACCTGATGAACGGAACGATACATGTCGAATCCGAATACGGCAGGGGATCGGTGTTTTCTTTTAAACTGCCTCAGAAGGTGGTTGATAAGACGCCCAGCATGAGCGTAAAGAATCCTTCGGGAGTTCTCGCAATAGGATTGTTTGAGAATATTTATCTCTCGGACGGATTTACCTGGGATGCGGCCAAACTCGGGGTATCGGTAATGAACCTTGCACTCGATGCCGATCTTCCCATGGCGTGCGATACATTCCGAAAGAGAAATCCCGGAAGAAAGCTCTTTGTTTTTATAGAGCAGGAACTTCTCACAGAAGAGAAAAAGGCATACTTCCGGCAAAATCCCGATATCTGTGCTGTTTCGGTAGTGGGATTCTTCGACAGGATAGAGTCTGATCTTTCAAATCTTCTCGTGGTCAAGAAGCCTCTTTCGGCCATGAACATGGCAATGATACTTAATCACGAAAAGGTTAATTACACCGTGACGGAGGAACATGCCGACGAAGTAACGTTTACCGCACCCGAAGCAAAGGTTCTCATAGTAGATGACAACTCGGTCAACCTGACCGTTTCCGAAGGACTTCTTGAACCGCTTAAGATGAAGACCGCCACGGCCATCAGCGGCAAGGAAGCTATTCGTAAGATAGAAGAGACACATTTCGACCTGATACTTATGGATCACATGATGCCCGAAATGGACGGCGTCGAGACCACCAGGATCATCAGAAGAATGTATCCCGATTATGATAATGTTCCGATCATTGCCCTTACCGCCAATGCGGTAAACGGAGTAAAGGAAATGTTCCTCTCCGAAGGCATGAATGATTTCGTGGCTAAGCCGATAGAGCTCAGAGTTCTGGTCGGTAAGATCAGACAGTGGCTTCCTCCGGACCTTATCGTTAAAGGCGGTTCTCCGCCAAAAGAAAACGATACGGAGAAGGATGCATCTGATGAAGAAGTGATCTCTGTGTCCGGTGTTCTTGCGGATCTTGATACTGAAGAAGCCATGAGGCTTCTGGGTACTGAAAAACTCTTCAATGCGGTACTTGCAGAGTACACGCGTACCATACCCGAGAAAGTAGAGAGACTCGAAAAACTCTACCGCACGAGAAAGTGGGCCGATTATGCGATCGAAGTTCACGGACTCAAGAATGCATCGAGGCAGATAGGCGCAATGGAGCTTTCAAGCGTTTGTGCCGAACTTGAAAAAGCTGCCAGATCCGGAAGTGAAGAGACGATCATGCAGATCCATGACGGTATGATCGAAAGGTACAGGGCTTATGAGCCGGTGCTCAAAGCATATCTGGCCGAACACGGGACTTGATAAAAGACCCGACGAATTTATGATTTTTTGTTTTTTTCAAAAACGTAAAAATACAACGAATTAATTAATTTTTTTGCAGGAGGTTTTTTAATGTATTCGCTTGATGAAGTAAAGAACGTAGATCCCGAGATCGCGCAGGCCATCGTTGATGAGCAGAACAGACAGAATTCCCATTTGGAATTGATCGCATCCGAGAACTGGGTAAGCAAGGCTGTTATGGCAGCCATGGGAAGCCCTCTCACCAACAAATATGCCGAAGGATATCCCGGAAAGCGTTATTATGGCGGATGTGAGTGTGTTGACGTTGTTGAGGAACTCGCAAGAAACCGTGCTATGGAGCTTTACGGATGCACATACGCAAATGTTCAGCCCCACTCCGGAGCACAGGCAAACCTTGCGGTTCAGTTTGCACTCCTTCAGCCCGGTGACACCCTTATGGGTATGAACCTCGATCACGGCGGACATCTTACTCACGGATCCGCAGCAAACATCTCCGGAACTTATTTCAATATCGTTCCTTACGGTGTTAACGATGAGGGATTCATCGACTATGAAAAGCTTGAGGAGATTGCAAAAGAGTGCAAGCCCAAGATGATCATCGCAGGTGCTTCCGCATATGCACGTACCATTGACTTCAAGCGTTTCAGAGAGATTGCCGATATGGTTGGCGCATATCTCATGGTTGATATGGCTCACATTGCAGGTCTTGTTGCTGCAGGACTTCATCCCAGCCCCATTCCCTATGCACATGTAGTCACCACCACCACTCACAAGACTCTTCGCGGACCCAGAGGCGGACTTATCCTCTCAAGTGCAGAGTTTGCCAAAGAGCACAAGCTCAACAAGGCAGTATTCCCCGGAATCCAGGGCGGACCTCTTATGCACGTTATCGCTGCAAAGGCAGTATGCTTCAAGGAGGCTCTCGATCCTTCATTCAAGGTATATCAGCAGGGCATCGTAGACAATGCTCAGGCTCTTGCAAAGGGACTTATCTCAAGAGGACTTAAGATCGTATCCGGCGGAACCGATAACCACCTTATGCTTCTTGATCTCACTCCTTTCAACCTTACCGGAAAAGAGATCGAGGCACTTATGGATCAGGCACATCTTACTGCCAACAAGAACACCATCCCCAACGATCCTCAGAAGCCTAACGTAACCAGCGGTATCAGACTCGGTACTCCCGCTGTTACCTCCAGAGGCCTTAATACCGATGATATGGACCAGATCGCAGAGGCGATCAGCATCATCGTTAAGGAGAAGGAAGCAGGCGTTGAGAAGGCAAAGGCTATCGTAATGGCCCTTACAGAGAAGTATCCTCTGAATAAATAATTGACTGGAGACTGAAATGATTCAAGTAGCTGTATTCGGATACGGAACCGTAGGAAGCGGAGTTGTGGAAGTTATCGACCGCAACAATTCTTACGTTTCCGATAATTCGGGAGATAAGGTTAACGTTAAATACATACTCGATCTTCGCGATTTCCCCGGAGATCCCAATGAGTCTAAGATCGTACATGATGTAGATATCATTGTTAATGATCCTGAAGTTTCGATCGTTTGCGAGACCATGGGAGGAGTCGGGGCTGCTTACAAATTCACCAAAGCAGCTCTCGAAAAAGGAAAGAGCGTATGCTCATCCAATAAGGAGCTTGTAGCAAAACACGGCGCCGAGCTTATTCAGGTTGCCAAGGCTCACGGATGCGCATATCTTTTCGAAGCAAGTGTAGGCGGAGGTATTCCCGTTCTCAGAACACTTACAACCGCACTCACTGCAGAGAGGATCACTAAGATCGCAGGTATCCTTAACGGTACCACCAATTTCATTCTGACCAAGATGGAGCAGGACGGTGCCAATTTTTCCAATACCCTTAAGATCGCACAGGATCTCGGATATGCCGAGAAAGATCCTACCGCGGATATCGAGGGACATGACACTGCCAGAAAGATCTCCATTCTTTCCGACATTATGTCCGGACATTTTGTTGATTCCGATGCGGTTTCCACCGAAGGCATCACCAAGATCACAAGCTCCGACATTACCATTGCTTCAAAAGCCGGATACAGCATTAAACTCCTCGGACTTGCATCCAGAAATGATGATGACAGCGTAGGCACGATGGTAGCACCTTTCCTTGTTGCAAAGTCTCATCCCCTTGCAGGTGTGAATGATGTATTCAATGCAGTATTCGTAACCGGTAACATGCTCGGTGAGACCATGTATTACGGAAAAGGCGCAGGAAAGCTTGCAACCGCAAGTGCTGTTGTTGCGGACGTTATCGACGCGGCCAGAAAAGGATCTTCCTGCATGTATAAGGGATGGGATGATACTCCCGTAAAGACAGCATCTTTGTCCGATTCCGAGTACAGATTTTTCGTAAGATGCTCATCAGGCGATGCGGAAGCCGTTAAGGCGAAGTTTGCAGGCGCAGGTGAGAGCATCACTGCAGGATCCGAGACCGGATTTATTACAGAAAAGATGACTCAGTCGGGATTCGATGCCGTTGCTTCCGAATTAGGCATCAGAATACTCGGCAGCATCAGAGTATATGAATAAATTTTGAAAGAGGATTATGAAAAAATGGCAACGGTAGTAAAATTCGGCGGCAGCTCACTTGCTTCTGCCGAGCAGTTCAAGAAGGTCGGCGATATCATCAGAGCTGACGAAGAGAGAAGATATGTTGTTCCTTCCGCTCCCGGTAAGAGATCTCCCAGAGATACCAAGGTTACCGACATGCTCTACAATCTCTACGACAGTGTTTCGGATGAGAGAAGTTTTGCGGAGTGCCTTAAGGAAATCCGCACCAGATATGATGAGATCATCAAAGGACTCGGACTTACACTTGATCTTACTCCCGAGTTCGATCTGATCGCCAAGAACCTTAAAGCAGGAGCAGACAAGGATTATGCCGCATCCAGAGGAGAGTATCTCAACGGACGCGTTATGGCAGCATATCTCGGATATGAATTCCTTGATCCCGCTGAATATATTATCTTTGACAAGAAAACAGAGAATTACGATCCCGAGAAGACTTACAAGAATCTCGGAAAGAAACTTGAAAAGGTAGAGAGAGCCGTTATTCCCGGATTCTACGGAGCATATTCCGACGGCACCGTTAAGACCTTCTCAAGAGGCGGATCCGATATCACAGGTTCCATCGTTGCACGTGCGATCCATGCAGATGTTTACGAGAACTGGACCGATGTATCCGGATTCATGGTAACCGATCCCAGGATCATCAAAAATCCTGCCAAGATCGAGACCATTACTTACAGAGAACTCAGAGAGCTCGCATACATGGGAGCCGGAGTTCTTCATGAGGATGCAATTTTCCCCGTAAGACAGGAAGGCATCCCCATCAATATCAGAAATACCAATGACCCTAAGGATGACGGAACCTGGATCGTGGAGACCACTTCCAAGAAGTCCAAGTATGTCATTACCGGTATCGCAGGCAAGAAGGGATTCTGCGCCGTTAACGTTGATAAGGACATGATGAACTCCGAGATCGGATTCGGAAGAAGAGTTCTCCAGGCATTTGAGGAGAACAATATCTCATTTGAGCATCTTCCCTCCGGTATCGATACCATGACCGTTTTCGTACATCAGGATGAGTTCAGGGATAAGGAACAGAGCGTTGTTTCCGCTATCCGCAGAATGACTGATCCCGACACAATAGATATCGAGTCGGATCTTGCACTTATCGCAGTCGTAGGACGCGGCATGAAATCAACCAGAGGAACTGCGGGAAGAATCTTCTCCGCACTTGCTCATGCACATGTTAACGTTAAGATGATCGATCAGGGTTCATCCGAGATCAACATCATCATTGGTGTGGCTAATTCCGATTTCGAGACGGCTATCAAGGCCATCTACGATATTTTTGTCGAGACAAAAATGTAAAGTTTTCAATTTTCCGGGGGTCTCCCCCGGATAAAAGGAGCTGAGATTTTGAGCAGACATAAGAAGAAAAACAGGAAGAACAACGCTTCACAGACAAGTGAAGAGATCAAGAACACGGTAACGGATGAAGTGACCGAAGAGGAAATCTCATCCGAAACTGAAACCGAAGCGGAAGAGACGGATTCCGAAGAAAACGTAACCGAAGGATCCGCATCCGAAGAAGTACCCGCAGAAGATGATTCAACCGAAGTGTCTTCCGAGGAGGTATCTGACGAGGAACAGCCTTCCGAAGAAGAAACGCCTTCCGCCGAAACTCAGGAAGATGATGATGTCCGGGAAGCTTTAGCTTCTGCGGAGGATGAAGATTCCGAGGATAAGACATCCGAAGAAAAAACTTCCGAAGAAAAAGATTCTAAGCCGGAAAAATCCCCGGAAAAAGAGAAAAAAGAAAAGAAAGTCAGCCGTGATGCTCTCAGGGAACAGACCGAGAATGAGAGACTGAGACGTGAAGCCAGACACAGAAAGCGTATCCGTCAGCAGGTTACCGCATATGTGATACTGGTTATTATTCTTGCGCTCATCGGATGCGGTCTCTTTTTCGGGATAAAGTTTTTTGTAAATATAGCCAGGGAGAGAAGAGCGGCGCAGGCGGCAGCGGAGCTTGAAGCTCAGCAGCAGCTCGAAGCTCAGGCACAGGAGCAGGCTCAGACTGAGCCCGTAAACGAAGAGCCTCCCGCACCCACTGTTGAAGACCTCGGACCTACACCCATGGAGCAGCTTGATGCACTTATCGCTTCCGATATCTCATCAATGACTCTCGAAGAGAAGATCCAGGGGCTCATGTTCATAACCCCCGAATCGATCACGCACGTTGACCGTGTAATGATCGCAGGTGAAGGAACCGCAGCGGCGCTTTCAGACTTTTGCCCGGGCGGAATAATCTATTCCGCAAAAAATGTATCAAATGCAAACCAGTTCTCCGAAATGATGGCTACAACTTCAACTCTTGTAAGCCGTCCCGTGTTCCTCGCAACATCCGAGACGGGACTTAACGAGTCCGGACTTGTGGGAGCAGGAGTGATCACTTCATCCATGACACCTGCGGATGCGGCCGCAACGGGCGATGTAGAGCAGGTTGTTAATGTAGGTATAAATGTCGGCGTTGGACTTCACAGCGTGGGAATTACGGTTGATTTTGCCCCTGTAGCGGACCTTTCCGTTACCGCAGGCGGAATCGGTGCAAATGCGACATACGGAAACGATGCTGCGGCAATCACGCCCTATGTAACGGCAATGGCGGACGGACTTATGCAGTCGGGCGTAACACCTGTCTACAGATATTTCCCCAGCCTTGCGGCATGCGGCCAGAATCCTCTCTGGGGAAGAGCCGTAAGTGACAGAAGCATCGAAGATTTCAGAAGCAACGAGTTCCAGGTATGGCTTTCCGCGATAAATGCAGGAGCTTCAATGATCCAGATGAGTAATGTCATCTATCCCTCCATCGACAGTGATTCCCTTCCTTCATCACTTTCGGACAAGACCGTAACGGGTGTCCTTCGTGATGAGCTTAAGTACGACGGAGTCATCATAAGCGGACCTTTGAGTGACGCTGCGATCACATCGTATTATACGGCCTCTGATGCGGCCGTAATGGCCCTTAAAGCGGGATGTGACATGATTTATTCATCTCCCGATCCCAGAGCCGCAGTACAGGGCATTTTGGACGCTGTAGCGGAAGGCGTTATCTCAGAGCAGAGAATTGACGATGCGCTGACAAGAATCTACAGAGTAAGATATGCCGATGAGCTCGAAAGACTCAGAGGAGAGTATGAACAGGCTGCTGCTTCCATGGGAGTCGATCTCACCGGAGTTCAGTATTGATCAAAAAAATATGATTAGATTTATCCTCACCACAACAGATACAGTCACTACCACATCCGTGAACACTACTCAGGGATCTGTTTCTGCTACGCATGATGAGGAAGAAGTTTTGTATAGAACGTAATCTCAGCTATACAGCTTATATGTATCCAAAGCCTCATCAAGCGAAAGTTTGATGAGGCTTTTTTTATTAAGAGAGGAGCAGATATGAAATACGCGATTGAACTGTACTTTGACCATGAAACCGAACAAAAACTGTTTGAGTATCCGAAGCTATTGGATAAGGAAAAATTGAGCAGTAAATATCTGGAGTGGAAAACAAGACCGCATGTGACACTGGCTTGTTTTAACGATGTGGATGAGGAAAAGTGCAGGCACATAATGGAAGATTTTGCGTCATCACATGCCGCTTTATTTGCTTATATAGGGTCACTTGGTTTCTTTACGGATACCAGAACTATATTTGCTTCTCCTGTTATGAACTGCAGTATGTATGATATACAAAGAGAGATTCACGGTATGATGAGCGATTTCGATACATCCGGGCACGAATGGTATCTGCCGGACAGATGGGTGCCTCATTGTGCACTGGCACTTATGTCTGAAGATGATGCGGAAGCGTTCTTTAAGGCAGGAGATTTGATTATACGCAGATTTGAAAAAGTCGCCGGAAAGTTTTCATCTATCGGTTTGGTAAAGATTTCTTTTCCGGTAGAGGAGATATTCACGGTAGATCTTCAAGGTTAAAAAGTATTATTGATGCAGGGAAAAAATATCGATATAGGAGTTTTGAAATGGGAGACGTTTTTAGTGTAAAGGACAGACAAAATACTTTTGATGATATCGTATCTGTTGCTAAAGAATGCGACAAAATTATATCTCTGGTCCAAATAGGATCCGGGGCTGTGGGATATCATGATGAAAAGTCCGATCTGGATTTTGTGGTGGCACTTGATTCAGGTGATTCCATGCCGGAAGTAATGGATTTTATGCATCAAAGGATAAGCGATAAATATGATGTTCTTTGGTTCAAGCAGGATGAATCCAGGCATATTCAGGTTTATGTATTAAAGAACCTGTTGGAGATAGACATCGGGTATGGCGGTTACCTGAATGCGGCAGCATTAAAGCCGAATTTTAAAGTTATCTATGATAAATCGGGTACTGTTGAGGCTAAAATGACAGGGTCAAGAGAGTTTATAGATGACAGAATATTCGGAGATAAGTTAAAAAAGGATATAGAGTCGGTTCGGGATACTTTCTGGTTCCATCTGATGCATGCAGCTGTAGCCGTTAATCGCGGTAATTTTCTACGGGCGATCGGGGAGCTTGAATTTGTCAGGAATCAGTATATTGATCTGCTTGGGGACTGCTACAGGTTAGAAAGCAGATATAACCATGATATGGATAATCTGCCGGAAGAAGTAAAAGACAAAATCAGAAGCACATATGTGGTCAGCGAAAACCCTCAGGATATGTGGAAGAATATTTATAATCTGACTCATCTGCTGTATAAAGAGCTGGAAGATTACGAGGTTCCTGTTTCTCAGGAATTGCTTCTGGGGTATTACAACAGCTTTAAATAGTTGCGGAAAAAATAATAATCCCTCAGCCGTATAAAGTTCCGGGGTTTAGGCATAAAAAAAGAGCGATAGACGGGGCTCGAACCCGCGCTCTCCACCTTGGCAAGGTGGCGCTTTACCAACTAAGCTACTATCGCATGTCTGCTTCAGACGACATGTGTTAATATACTAAAAAGCAGACTCTTTGTCAACAAGATTTTGAAAAAACTTTTTGATGTTTTTTTTCAGGCCTTAACTTCTTCCCTGTTCTCTTTTTTCTCGGGGATACAGAGGAGAGAAGCAAGCTTTGCGGGAGCCTTTTTCTCGACTATGCTCCAGATCATAAATGAGATGATGGCACAGCAGGTTCCGGTGATGATACCCGCTATTACATCGGTGGGATAATGAACTCCTACATAAAGTCTTGAAAAAGCTATCAAAAATGCCATAATAATTGAAGGTATTCCGAGCTTCTTGGGTCCCTTTACGAGGAAGACGACCGCAGCCGCAAATGATGCTCCGGAATGTCCGGAAGGAAATGACCAGTCGCTCTGTTCTCCGATGAGGAGCTTAAGCCCCTGACCGCCGACGGTCTCGGGCAAATAAGGTCTGGGTCTTGCGACCAGGTTCTTGATGATCGCATTGTTGATAAGGACCGAAAGTACAAGTGCCATACCTGCCATGATTCCGATGGGTCTTGTTTTCTTGAAGAAGCAAAGGATGATGGCGATCAGGATCCAGAAGATTCCTTTATCACCCAGGTGAGTGATGAGTTTCATGACAGGAGTGAGTACATCGTTTCTTACGTTTTCCTGAAGGAAGAGCAGAAACTGTCCGTCCCAGGGCATGTTTAAAAGTGCGTTCATTATTTAATTCCTTTCGATACAGGCTTTAGCCCGTTTTTTTACAGTCTTTAAACCGACTGAAATATAATAACACAAACAGAGGTTTTTATGTACGATAATGTTCAGGTAATAATTCCGTCACTTAATCCCGACGAAAAGCTTGCGAAAACAGCTGCAGGGATGATAGAAAAAGGATTCACCGATATTGTACTTGTGGACGACGGATCCGATGAAGCTCACAGAGGGGAATTCGGCAAGATCAAAGAATCCTTCCCCGATAACATCACCGTTTTGGTGCATGAAGTTAACAAGGGTAAGGGAAGAGCCATGAAGACGGCCTTCGAATACGTGATGAAAGAGAGAAAAGATTCTCTCGGAGTAGTTACCGTGGACGGGGACGGACAGCATACTCCCGATGACGCCGCAAAATGTATCGATGCAATGATCGAAAAGAATGCGTTCATTATCGGATGCAGGGATTTTTCGCTTCCCCAGGTTCCTTTGCGGAGCAGACTGGGTAATGTCATCACCAGAAACGTGTTCAGATATGTATGCGGAATAAAAGTATCCGATACACAGACGGGACTCAGAGCGGTTCCCGCATCCCTTCTTGAGTATATGACTCAGGTTGAGGGCGACAGATACGAATATGAGACCAACCAGCTCTTAAAGATCGGTTCGGATCATATCGCCTATTCCGAAGTTCCCATAGAAACGGTCTATATCGACGATAATCAGACTTCGCATTTCCATCCCTTAAGGGATTCCGCAAGAATATACGGAGTTATACTTAAATTTGCCGCAAGCTCCGTAATTTCGTGTATAATAGATATAGTTTCATTCAGGGTGATACTCTTTTTTATACCGCGTATCATCGAAGAGGCCTTAAGAAGCTCGATAGCGGGCGTTCTGGCTCGTATCATATCGGCAACATGTAATTTCCTCATCAACAAAAAGGTTGTATTCGGAGCTAAGGGAAATTCCGCAAAAAGCGCTGTCAGGTATTTGATCCTGGCATTATGCCAATTGGGTGCTTCGCTTGGCCTTGTTGCGTTGTTTACGGAAATGTTCAGTGCCGGTGACTGGCTGAAAACACTTATCAAGATAGTAGTGGATACCGTTTTGTTTTTCATAAGTTTCAAGATTCAGAGAAACTGGGTATTCAAAAAATAAAGACATGCGTATGTCCGCATGCCTGCAGAAAGGTTTGATCGTTAAAATGTCTAAGGTTGAAAAAAGTTCCGGCTCAGGTTTAAGAGTCGCAAAGATCGTATTAAAGGTATTCTTAAGATTCTTGGCAATTCTCGGTGTTACACTCGCACTCGTGCTTATCCTTCTGGTGGGCGCATGTTTCCTTGCAATGCACGGTCCGAGCCCCGCATTCAGAAGTCAGTTTGCCATGTTTGCGTATGAGACCAGTGCACTCAAATGGCTCCCCAGGCTTTTCCTCGGAAATGAGCGCTTTGAGACCATCATAGCCGAAAATACAATGCCCGAGGTAGAGGACGGCACCTCTTCAAATACGGATCTTATCCAGATCGTCGACACACCCGTTGACGGTGAGGAAGTAAAGCCCATCATCATAGAGGAGATAAACGGCGGAACCTATCACGGATATATGATGATCATTCAGGATCCTTCTACAGTATTTGTAGGAACCGTTGAACAGTTTGCACAGACAGACGGAGATGTTGTTAAGAAGTTCTGTGACCGTTATACGGCTATCGCAGGTGTAAACGGCGGAGAATTCGTTGATATGGGTTCTTACAGCTATACCGCATGCCCTGTCGGCGGTGTTATTTCTCAGGGCGTTCCCGTATATGAAAATAATGATATCGGCAAGTGGAATCTTGTCTGTATGACAAATGACAACAAACTTATCCTTCTCAAGGGATATTCCGTCTCTCAGGCTCTTTCCATGGGCGTAAGAGATGCGGTTCATGTAAAGCATGAGACGGGACCTTTCCTCATCATCGACGGTGAGCCTCTCGAAGTTCCCAGTGTTGATGTATACGGAGGAGGTAAGAATCCCCGTACTGCCATCGGACAGCGTGCGGACGGAGCGATACTTATGTGCTGCATCGACGGACGTCAGGCATCCAGCCTTGGCGCTACATTTAAAGAGATGATCGATATCATGCAGGATTACGGTGCGATAAATGCCGCTTGTCTTGACGGTGGTACTTCCACCCAGATGGAATACAACGGAATCACCGTTAACAATCCTTATTCTCCTACGGGACCCAGAAGATGTCCCACTGCATTCTTAGTTATGAGCACTCCTGAGAATTCCTCTTATGATGCTCTTGCAATCA
>JAGCUO010000022.1 GCA_017962825.1 Lachnospiraceae bacterium
AAAAGCTTCGGAGTGATCCGAAGCTTTTCTTTATGTTTAAATACTTATTCTTCAGTTTTTATGGATGAAGCGTATTTTCTGAAAGCCTTGCCGGTGTTATAGATATATACGAACTTTATGATATCCGTAATGATGGTACCTATCAGCGAAGCTATAAGTATCAGAGCTCCGATGATTGGTATGAGGAACAAGATAAACACAGATGAGATCATACCGATCATACACCATTTATACCATTTCCACAGGTCGGCCCATTTTGCCGAAAGAATATCATCGACACCTTCAAGTGTATCCGAAGATGCGCTGAAGAAATGGTATCCTTCAACGATCATTGCTATATATACAACAATATTGAATAATACAAACCACGCAGGAGTATTTCCTTTGAAAGCGAACGCATTGGTAAAGTGATATATAGTATTGATTAACGCACAGATGCCGGCTATCATGAAGCTTTCATGAATCTTGGATATACGGAATAAAACTAATGCGTATAACAGCGTAAATGCAGCTGTGACATAGCAGCATCCAAGGTAAAATCCCGGAAAAGTTGCCTGAATGCTGTTGCTTGTAAAAATAAAAGCTGCATTGGCGATCAACATTAATATGAATATAAGGTCATACTTTTTTCCGAGTACCGGAGCATATTCGTAAATGTATTCCTGTTCTTCGGCTTCAGCAGCAAGCTTATCTTTTCTGAATTCGGGCTGATTACCTCTTGACTTAAAATTGGTGCATTCACCTTTTAATCCGCAAGTGGAACACTCGTTGTGGCCTTTATCCCTGCAGCAGATCGCAATGGGGCAGTCACCTTTTATAGGCATGCCGGGTCCGTTCATGCATCCGGGACAGTTCATTTCTTCTTTTACGGAACAGTTGATACAGCTTTTTCCACAATAAGTTTCTGCCATTTCTTCTCCTTTTTGGTTAAATGAAGAACCGGGTTATTAACTAAAAATTTAAGTACATGATTAAAATATACGAAATACCGTTTTCTATTTCAATGATTATATGAATAAATATTCTTTTTTTTACGAAAACAGGTGACGTATCATGTACTAAAATCAATGGTTTTATGGTAAAATATGTGTGTTTTTGCGGTGGCACTTAATGCCTGAATCTATCGAAAGATCATAAGTTTAAATGACCGGAAAAGTACGTAAAAAAAATATATTTATGCGGAACTTGGATAATACCGGTAAGGTTTACATAATTCTTGCCTCGTTTTGGATCCTGATCTGTGCCGCAGCGTACTTTATTCTCTGTATCAGCCCGGTCTGTGATTATGATGAGAGTTATACCGTTTCGATGATCTCTCATTCATTTTCGGATATTGTGAAGATCACATCTAACGATGTTCATTCACCTATGTATTATTTTCTGGTCCGTATCTTTTCTTTCCTTCCGGGTATCACTTATGTACTTGCTCCCAAGCTCTTTTCTTATTTTTGTACAATGGCTTTTCTTATTCTGGGTTCTGTCTTTATGTACAGAAAATACAGTGCCGTAACGGCTTTTTATTTCGTGTTTATCGCTTCCGTATCACCTATGATGATATCCCAGGTTTGTAACGGACGTATGTATGCTGCCGGACTTTTGTTTTTCTCGATCGCTTTTTATGAAGCACATCTTCTGACCGAAGAGATCAAAGCTTCAAGGGTTGCGGTATTTATAGTTTCTTCCGTCATCACGGTCTGGCTGCATAATGTTTTTATGACGATGACGGTCTTTTTATTCGCCATTTATATTCTTGTAGCCCTTTTCAAAAAGGACTACAAAAGATTCAGGGTATTTCTTTTATCGGGTATTGGTGTGGGAGCTTCTTACCTTCCCTGGATGTTTGTCACATTAAGACAGTTTGAAAACAAGAATTCTTCGGGAGCCGTGATGCATCCGCTGTCGGACCTCGCCTGGTATAAGGAATACTTCAGGTTCTGGAAGGATGAACTGTTTTCAGGCACATTCTATACGAACGGATGGATGACGAGGTTCTGGATCTCTTTGTTTTTGCTGATGATACCTGTTCTGATCATCCGTATCAGGAAAAACAGGAATGACCTTTTGCCTGTGTTTGGCCCTGTGATCATGCTTCTGACATTTCTTTTTACGGGTATACTGCTTTTGATGTACAGCGGTCAGTTCTTCGCAAGATACGCATTCCCTGCGTTTTCGGGGATCTGGCTTACTGCCGCGGTTGTGTTTTCCTTTGATCCGTTTGAAAAGAAACCTCTGAAAACCGCCTTCGGCATATTGAAGGTTTTCCTTTTGCTGACGGCGCTTGTATTCGGAATAAAGACGTATGCAGGTCAGAAAGCGGGTCTTTCGGTAAGCGGGATAGATGAGTATCTGTCATGCATGGATGAAGTCAAAGAAGGCGATGCGGTGATGTTTTCCGATACATGGTCATCGCTCCTGCAGATATACGATTCAGGCGAAGATTACTGGATATACGGACATAATCCGGAGGGCATGCCATTCGAATATAAAGGGGTATATACAAATGCCGCCCAGATGGAAGAATATTCGAGAATATGGCTGGTCGGAAACGATATGATCCAGATGAATTCGATGGGAGAGGGTTATACCGAGAAAAAAACCATTGAATTCGACCATCATTCATATCATTTTATTGTAAAACTATACGAAAAAAGCTAAAATTAATCCTATATGTACGGAGGTAAAAATATATGGGAATGACAATGACTCAAAAGATCCTGGCACGTGCTGCCGGACTGGAATCCGTTAAGGCGGGCGACCTTATCATGGCCAAGCTCGACCTCGTACTCGGTAACGATATCACCAGCCCCGTAGCCATTCATGAGATCGAAAAAATGAAGGTTGACGGAGTGTTTGATAAGGACAAGATCGCACTTGTTCCAGATCACTTTGTGCCCAACAAGGACATCAAGTCCGCAGAGCACTGCAAATGCGTCAGGGAATTTGCAAGAAGAAACGAGATCACCAACTACTTTGAAGTAGGTGAGATGGGAATCGAGCACGCACTCCTTCCCGAGAAAGGACTTACCGTTCCCGGAGACGTTATCATCGGTGCCGATTCACATACCTGTACCTATGGTGCACTCGGTGCATTCTCAACTGGTGTAGGTTCAACCGATATGGCTGCCGGAATGGCTACCGGACAGGCCTGGTTTAAGGTTCCTTCCGCAATCAAATTTAATCTTACCGGAACGCTTCCCAAGGACATCAGCGGTAAGGATCTTATTCTTCATATCATCGGAATGATCGGTGTTGACGGTGCTCTTTACAAGTCAATGGAATTCGCAGGCCCCGGTGTAGCATCCCTTTCTATGGATGACAGATTCACCATTGCCAACATGGCTATCGAAGCGGGCGGAAAGAACGGTATCTTCCCCGTTGATGATAAGACCGTTGAGTATCTTAACGAGCATGCTACCAGAAAGTACACCGCATTTGAAGCAGATGCCGATGCAGAGTACGATCAGGTTATCGATATCAACCTTTCCGAACTTAAGGCAACCGTATCATTCCCTCATCTTCCCGAGAATACCCATACGATCGATGAGATCCATAAGGACGGCGATATTAAGATTGACCAGGTTGTCATCGGTTCATGTACAAACGGACGTATCTCCGATATGAGGATTGCTGCGGATATTCTTAAGGGAAAGCATGTCGCAAAGGGAATCAGGGTTATTGTTATCCCCGCTACCCAGGCAGTTTACATGCAGTGCCTTGAAGAGGGACTTCTTAAGATCTTCATCGAGTCCGGTTGCGTTGTTTCCACACCTACCTGCGGTCCCTGCCTCGGCGGATACATGGGAGTTCTTGCCCAGGGTGAGAGATGCGTATCTACCACCAACAGAAACTTCGTGGGACGTATGGGACACGTTGATTCCGAGGTTTATCTTGCATCTCCGGCGGTTGCTGCGGCAAGCGCTGTCAAAGGATATATCTGTGCACCCAACTAAATTTACCAGGAGAATGATATGAACGCAAAAGGAACAGCATACAAATACGGTGACAATGTTGATACGGATGTGATAATCCCCGCTAGATATCTTGCAATACAGGATAAGGATGAACTTGCCGCTCATTGCATGGAAGATATTGATACGGAATTCGTGAACAAG
>JAGCUO010000023.1 GCA_017962825.1 Lachnospiraceae bacterium
CGTGCCAGTTCAAAGATTTTAGAAACCGTTTCCCTTATAGAATCTGCTAAGAAGCTTTCGTCGGCCCTTAACAATTCGATCTCCAAGATCCGTTCTTCTGCCGAAGAGTTAAGAGTTTCCATGGAATCCACATCGGTTCTTGCAAAGCAGTCCGCTAACGGAACCGACCACATTACCAAGTCCATGGACAGCCTTTCCAAAGCTACCGAGACCATGGCAGAGAGTGTTCAGGAGATTAATTCGAACGTTATCTCAATGGGCAACATGATCGATAACATTGTTGAAAACACCGATCACCTGAATGCAAGCTCCTCAAATATGCTTACAGCAAACGAAGAAGCTGCAGGCTGTATCAACAACATGAGCCTTTCAAGCTGTAAATCGGCTAAGGCTATAGAAACGATATCCAGAAAGATAACCGATACAAACAGCTCCATCGGAAAGATTGAAGAAATGGTCGGCTTCATTACAGAGATTGCCGATCAGACGAATCTCCTGGCGCTTAACGCTTCCATCGAAGCAGCACGTGCAGGTGAGACCGGAAGGGGCTTCGGAGTAGTTGCAGAAGAAATAAAGCACCTTGCAGAGCAGTCCAACAACTCAGCTCAGCGTATCACCGAGATTGTTGCCGAGATCTCCGAGCAGTCTGAGGAATGTGTTTCTCAGTCACGTGAGGTTGAAAAGATCATTTCCGAAGAGCAGAGACTTCTTGGAATTACCCGTGATAAATTCAATATTCTTGATTCAGAGATCAAGACCTCCGTTCAGGAGATCAACTCCGTATCTTCCATCACGGATGAGCTTAATACCATTAAGGAAGTTATTACAAACGATGTAAGTGATCTTTCGGCAATATCAGAAGAAACGGCTGCGACCAATGAAGAAGTTACAAATTCAATCGCTCAGATCTCAAAGAACGTTGTCAAGGTCAGCAATGATAGTGAGCATATGAACGAGCTTTCAAGCTCACTTAAGGAAGCTGTATCATACTTCAAGATTTAAGATATCCAATATTACTTGTCAAGGCTTCCGCTTGAGGTGAATATGTCATAAGGCATCGCTGAAAGCGCCGGAATCTTGTGACTCGGATTAGGTATAAAAAAGGGGCTGTGAAAAATGGGATTAAAAATTGTCCCATTCTTCACAGCTCCGTTTGCATTATAATACCTTCTATATTATTGTGTAAACTTTCCAAAACCGGCAACTGCCTCATCTATGGACATCTCACCGGTCCCGACTTTGTAAACAGCCTGTCTTACCTGTATAAGCGCATCATCACCGAGCCCGATCACCTCCGGTGACAGTATCTTTGATTCCGGTATTTTTCCAAACGCAGCATACATACTGTTAAAAGACAGATCCTTTGTCGGAGACACAAGTCCTTTTTTCTGCGCCATCCTGTTAAGCTCCTCCGATGAGATCAAAAACCGCATAAACTCGTTGGCCATGTCGAGGTTCTTGCTGTCCTTGTTTACGGAGAACTGCAGATTCGGTATATCAATGAAGTATACACCGTCATCGGACACGGGTATCGGAACAAATGTATATATAAACGGAGATTCGATAAATGCTTCCGAACGGCTCTCACGTTTTGCAGTTCCCGATACAGTATCGCCCGAACATGTCATCATAGGCACATCGCCTTCAAAAAATCGGAGTATAACGGCATCATAATTGTTTTCGATCTTATCGCAGGCATTAAGGTCCGTACATCCGTCGTTAAGGAACCGCACGATCTTCTCCATGACCGGACGCATATACTCGCCGGCCGAAGGCTCAAGTGCATTAAGCTTTCCTACAGCCTCCTTGTCATTTGCCACGCTCTTGCAGAAGAAAGGATACATTACCAGCGTAAAAATCGATGTTGTCTCTTTTTTGGAATATCCCATTATCGGACTCTCATAGCCTTTTTTGCGGAAAGCATCACATACCGCAACCAGTTCCTGATAGGTCGAAGGAACACTCAAGCCTTCTTTTTCAAAAAGATTTAAGTTCACTAGCATACCGTAGGTATTCGAAAAAACAGGTACCATCGGAAGCTTGCCGTCATCCGTATTCAGAATGATATTGCTGCGGATACAGTCCAAATTGAATCCGAGTGCGGGATCGGCCAGATTCTCGGCATGCTCTATGGAAGATTTGTACTGCTCCCTTCCGTACATCCATGAGTAGTTGACATAGATGTCGGGAGCGTCGTTTCCGTTAAGGACGGTACCGATCATATTGTTATAATCATCGACCTTCGTATACATCATTTCAACATTGGGATAATATTCGCTGAAACGGTCAAATTCAGCCTCAAGTGCCTCGAAGTTGTCGTAACCGCCGCCAACATTTATATGACAGTTTACAGATGTATCCAAAGCCGGTCTGAAGCCGACATCAGTTACATCTTCCTGCTTTTCTTTACTGCCGCAGGCTGTCAGTCCCATGATCATCACTATAGCCAAAAAAACACATATCGATCTTTTCATGAATGAAACCTTCTTTCCCTGATCCTTCGTATCTCTTTTATGACCAGTTTAATATCAACAGGCTTTGCAATATGCCCATCCATTCCCGCATTCATACACTCCGTGATATTTTCGGAGAACGCATCCGCCGTCATGGCAACGATCGGAACAGATGCTAGTCCCGGATTTTCCAGCTTTCTGATCGCTCTTGTTGCTTCTAAGCCGTTCATCTCCGGCATCTGGATATCCATGAAGATCAAAGCATACTTCCCTTCCTCAGCCTTACTTATCTTATCCAGGCATATCCGTCCGTTCTCCGCACGTTCGGTTGTGATCCCGAACATGCCGAGCATCGCGGAGATGATCTCCCAGTTAATATCATTGTCCTCAGCTACAAGGATATGCAGTCCGAGCAGGTCCGAAGTGTCATCTTCAGGCTCTACGGATTTTGATTCCTTTCCCATAAGAGCATTGAGCTTATCATAGAGCGTGGAGCGGAAAAGCGGCTTGCTGACGAATCCGTTTGCACCGGCCTCCTTAGCTTTTTCCTCAATATCCGACCAGTCATATGCGGAAATAAGAAGGATCGGAGTATCCGCACCAATCTCCGAGCGGATCCTTCTGATGGTATCTACGCCATCGATTTCCGGCATTTTCCAATCTACGATGATGACATCGTAATCTTTGCCGTAAAGATGTCTGTGTTCGATCATACCGAGTGCTTCCAGACCGCTCCTTGCCTGCTCTGCATTTGCACCAAGCTCCCCTAACGTGTCAACTGCAGTCTTAAGCATGACTTCGTCATCATCCACCACCAGAACATCAACAGGGTCAAGCTGCATATCCTCTCTCTGCCTTTCGGCTTCGGGGATGTCCAGCACGATGGTAAAGGTAGTTCCTTTGCCCTGCTCGCTTTCACATTCGATCGTTCCGCCCATCAGTTCTACCATCTGCTTAGTA